>JAYUFU010000537.1:0-9482 GCA_043738505.1 Fimbriiglobus sp.
TGTTCTGCTCGCTCCGCGAGCGGTCTTCGATTCCGAATCCAAGACCGCTCGCGGAGCGAGCAGAACACTTCCGCCCGCACCAGACTTCCCGCACTCCGACTTCCGCACTCCGCACTGGTGAACGATGGACTTCCGACTGCCCCTGCTCGGCGAAGGCATCGACTCGGCCACCGTCGTGGCGGTGAAGGTGAAGCCGGGCGATGTCGTCGCCGCCGGGCAAGACGTCATCGACGTGGAGACCGACAAGGCCGCCGTCTCGGTGGCGACGGATGTCGCCGGCACGGTCGCATCCGTGGCCGTGAAGAACGGCGACAAGCTGGCCGTCGGCGCGGTCATCCTGACGTTCGCCGGCACCGCCGCCGCGAAGCCTGCTGCCGCTCCGACTTCCCCGCCGCCCGCCGCTGCCGTCGCCCCGTCACCGGTTGCCGCGCCCGCCTACGTCGATTTCAAACTCCCCGCACTCGGCGAGGGGATCGACGCCGCCACCGTCGTGGCGGTGAAGGTGAAGGTCGGCGACACCGTGAGCGTCGGCCAAGACGTCATCGACGTGGAGACCGACAAGGCGGCGGTTTCGGTGCCGTCGGACATCGCCGGCAAGGTCGAAGAAGTCCGTGTCAAGAACGGCGACAAGATTCCGCCGGGCGCGGTGATCGTGGTCATTCTGTCCACGACCGCCGTGGCGATGCCGTACAGTCCGGCTGTCACTCGCGCGAACCAGTCACCGCCCACCAACACGCAGTCCCCGGCGACCGCAAAGCCGCAAACCGCACCCTCCGCCAACGGCAAGAAAGACCTCACGCCCGCAGGCCCGGCCACGCGCCGGTTGGCCCGCGAACTCGGCGTCGCGCTGATGGAAGTGAAGGCGTCCGGACGCGGCGGGCGAGTCACGCTCGACGACGTGAAGGGGTTCGTCCGCACGGAGCGAGCCACGGCGAAAGCCGGCGGCGGGTCGTTCAGCGGCAGCGTGGTGAATGCGTTCACGCTCCCGCCGATGCCGGACTTCGCCAAGTACGGCGAGATCGAGAAGAAGCCGGCCAGCGGCATCCGCAAGAAGATCGCCGAGAACCTGACCGTCGCCTGGCGCACCATGCCGATGGTGACGCAGAACGATCTGGCCGACATCACCGACCTAGAAGCCGGCCGCAAGCGAATCGTGGACAGCCTGCCCAAGGGCGCGCCGAAGATCACCTGGACGGTGCTGGCGGTGAAGGCGTGCGTGGCCGCGCTGAAGGAGTTCCCGAACTTCAACAGCAGCTACGACATGAACGCCGGCGAACTGATCCTCAAGAAGTACTTCAGCATCGGCATCGCCGTGGACACCGAGCGCGGCCTCGTGGTGCCGGTCATCAAGGACGCCGACAAGAAGAGCGTCCGCGACATCGCAATGGAAGTGCAGACGCTGGCGGACAAGGCCCGGAGCGGCAAGCTGGCCATCGACGAGATGCGCGGCGGCACGTTCACCATCACCAACTTGGGCGGCATCGGCGGCACCAGCTTCACGCCCATCGTGAACTACCCGGAAGTGGCCATCCTCGGCCTGTGCCGGTCGAGCCTGCAAGCGGTCGTGAAGGACGGGCAGATCGTCCCGCGCCTGATGCTGCCGCTCAGCCTGACCTACGACCACCGCGTCATCGACGGGGCCGACGGCGCGCGGTTCACGTCGCGGCTCACGCAACTGTTCAGCGACCCCATGCGGCTGCTGATGGAGAGCTAACCGACACCCGCCCGCGAGCCTTCCCATGCGATCCACTGCCGCCGTCGTCCTGCTGTCCTTCGCCGCGAGCCTCGGACTCGCGGCCGAACCGGACGAGCGAATCAAGAAACTCCTCACCAGCAAGGACTACACGGTGACGTGGGGCGAACCGCGCCGGTTCGACGCCGAGGCGGTGTTGGAACTCGGCGGCAGCGGCGGGCACGGCGGCAACCTCCAGTGGATGCGTTTCCTGCCCACGAAGGACGGTGTGGAGGTGCTGGACATCAAGTTGGAACTCGGCCGCAAGCAGTACACGACGAAATGGCCCGAAGACCGCGCGCCCGTGACGGTGAAGAGGGCCGTCCTACCCCGCGACAAGTATGCCGCCCTGCTCGCCGACCTCGCCGTCGTGGACGCGGCGAAGCTGGAGCCGGTGGCCGGGGGCAACTGGACCTCCACCGGGAACTTCTGGGTTCACGTCCAACTCGCCGCCGGGAAGACGCGACACCTGGACATGAGTTGGGCCGGGTATTCGAGCAGCACGGAGGAGCCGAAGTACGCCCCGGCGGTGGCGTGTTCCGCCCTGGCCCGCGACGCGGTGGCGAAACTGAAGTCTGAGAACCACAAGTTGACCGACGCCGAGCGGCGGTGGGCGAGCGACAAGTTCGTCCGCCTGTGGAAGTCGAAGGACGACGGCTCAGGGTGGTGGGTGCGGGAGCGGGCGATCATCACCGTCGGGGCGATCGGGGACGCGACCGTCTTGCCCGTTCTCCGCGATGTCGTCGCCGACGGGAAGGACCGGAACGTTTACTACGCCATCAACGCCGTCACGCGGCTGACCGGGAAGGACGTGCGAGAGAAGCCCGTGGAGGAAATGGACTTGGAGAAAGTCCGGCCGAAAGTTCTCCAGATGTTGAAGGAACTGAAGTGACGGACCGGGGCGGCCAACCGCACCCGTTCGACCTTATGCCACCGTCCACATTGCGCGTCGCGTTCCTCACGCACTACACCGAACTCTACGGCGCGAACCTGTCGATGCTGAACCTGATCGACGGGTTGAGCGGGTACGGCATCCGGTCGCACGTGATCGCGCCCGAAGACGGCGACCTGCTGGCCGAGTTGGCGCGGCGCGGGATTCCGGCCGCGCGACTGCCGTTCGACTGGTGGGTCTCCACGCGGCGGACGCTAGGCGGTGCGGCGAATCGGCTCTGGCGGAGTGTTCGCGCGCTGCCGGCCATCACCCGGCAAATGGCGGAGTGGGGCACGCAGTTGGTGTACTCGAACTCGTCGGTGTTCGCCGTCGGTGCAATGGCGGCGGCGCGGCTGCGGCTGCCGCACGTCTGGCACCTCCGCGAGTTCGGCGACCGCGATTACGACCTGCTTCCCGACTTCGGCGCGCGGCTCCGGGGCCGGCTGCTGCGAACCGCCGACGCCACCGTGTTCGTCTCGCACGCTCTCCGCAGGGCGTTCTTCCCCGGTTCGCCGCCGCCGGCGAACTCGCACGTCATCTACAACGGGGTGGCCCGCGCGGCCGAGTTCGATGCCCGCCGTCGCGCCGCCGAAGCGCTGCGAAGCCGCCGGCAGCCGTTCACGTTCGTGCTGGTCGGCCGGTTCCGCGACGGCAAGGGGCAGGCGGTGGCGATCCGCGCGTTCGCGCGCGTCGCGGCGGCGACTCAGAACGTCCGCCTGCTGCTGGTCGGTGGGGCCGGCGGCACCGGGGATCAGGCGTACTTCGACCACTGCCGGGCGCTCGTCGGCGAGTTGGGCGTCGTGCAGCGCGTCGAGTTCTGGGGCTACATCGCGGACCCGGAGCGGGCGTTCCTGGCGTGCGACGCGGCGCTCATGTGTTCGCGGAGCGAGGCGATGGGGCGGGTGACGGTGGAGGCGATGGCGGCCGGGCGGCCGGTGATCGGGTTCGACGCCGGCGGGACGAGCGAACTGATCCAACACGGGCGAACGGGCTTGCTGTACCACGGCGGCGCGGACGCCTTGGCCGAATGTATGACCCGGTACGCGACAGACCCGAACGAGGCGGAGCAGCACGGGGACGCCGCTTGGCGACTCGCCCGCGAGCGGCACACGACGGAAGTGTACGCGGAGAGTATCCACCACCTGCTCCGCGGCGTGCGCCTCGGGCAGCGGTGATTGCCCGCGAGTGCCGTCACTCGCGGGCGGGTCGCCGTCCAGTCCCATTTAGCTCGGCAGGATGACGGCGTCGATCACGTGGATGACGCCGTTCGTGCATTCGATGTCCGTCTTCGTCACGTTGCTGGTGCCGTTCAGCTTCACCCCGCCGGCGGTGCCGATCTTCACGTTCCCGCCCTGCACCGTCTTCGCGCTCTTGCCGTCCATCTTCGCCACGTCGGCCGCCATCACCTTGCCGGCGACGACGTGGTAGGTCAGGACGGCGGTCAGCTTCGGGATGTCCTTCAGCAGCGCGTCGACGGTGCCGGCCGGCAGCTTGGCGAAGGCGTCGTCGGTCGGGGCGAACACGGTGAACGGGCCGGCCCCCTTCAGCGTGTCCACCAGCCCGGCGGCGGTGACGGCGGCAGCCAACGTCTTGAACGAGCCGGCGGCCACGGCGGTGTCGATGATGTCCTTCATGCGGTGCGATTCCAGTAGAGTGTGTGGCCGCCGGCCGGAGTGGCGGCGGCCCCGCGAGGTGTCGGTGGCGGCCCGGCCCGGACGTCTCGGGCGGGTGCCACGGGCGACACTCGACCGCACACTGATAGCCGCCCGGCGGGCCGGTATCCACGAAAGACGCGCGAATTTCTCCTAGGATTTCCAGGGCGGAATGGCTGTTATCTCGCGCGGCGGATGGCGGTTATTTGGCTGTACACATCCGACCGTTGCACTTCGGCTCGAACCCGTTCGCCCCGGAACGTATCCTGTAGGCATTCCGCCAACCGCGTTCCGAGTCCCGCGACATGTCCACGCTCCGCACCCGCTTCGCCCCGTCGCCGACCGGCTACCTGCACATCGGCGGCGTCCGCACGGCGCTGTTCAACTGGCTGCTCGCCAAGCGGCACGGCGGGCAGTTCATCCTCCGCATCGACGACACCGACGACAGCCGCAACCGGGCCGAGGCGGTGAAGCCGATCATCGACGGCTTCCAGTGGCTCGGCATGACGTGGGACGAGGGGCCGACCGCCGACGCCAGCGGCGAGAGCGTCGGCCCGCACGCGCCGTACTTCCAGGGCCAGCGGAACGACAAGTACGAAGCCGCCGCCCTGAAGCTGCTGGCCGAGGGCAAGTCGTACCCGGACTATACCACGCCGGAGCAACAGGACGCCGCGCGGAAGAACGCGGACTTGGCGCGGAAGCCCTACGTCCACCGCGGCACCAACCGCGACGTGCCGGCCGAGGAGAACGTCCGCCAGTACAAGGCGAACCCCGCGCCGCTGCTGCTGAGGGTGGAACCGGGTCAGCAAGTGAAGTTCGTGGACGCGGTGAAGGGCAAGCAGGACGTGAGTACCGACACCATCCGCGACCCGATGCTGCTGCGCGGGCCGAACGCGGATGGCCTGTGTCGCGCGGTGTACAACTTCGCCACCGTCGTCGATGAGATCGACATCGGCATCACGCATGTGGTGCGCGCGATCGAACACTTGAGCAACACGCCGACGCAAATCCTCATGTATCAGGCGATGGGCGTGACGCCGCCTACCTTCGGCCACATCCCGCTGGTGAATTACAACTCCAACAAGATGAGCAAGCGGAACTTGCCCGGCTTGACCGGCGAAGAGATTGGCAAGTTGAAGTCGTGCGGCTGGACGGATGAGGAAATCGCCGGGAGGGACGACTTGAACATTGCCACCGTCGCGTATTATCGCGCCATCGGTTACCTTCCCGAGGCGCTCATCAACTACTTGTGCCGGCTGGGGTGGAGCATGGACGGCGAGAGCGAGTTCATCCCGCTGCCGACGCTCATCGCCAACTTCAGCCTGGACCGCGTGACGGACGCGCCCGGCAACTACGACGCCAAGAAGCTGTTCTGGCTGCAAGGCGAGTACATGAAGCTGGTGCCGACGGCCGAGAAGGTGGACCGCTGCGTGCCGTTCCTGAGGAAGGCGAAGCTGATCGGCGACGCGCTCGACGACCGCACCCGCGCCGTGCTGACGAAGATCATCGACGCCTCCGGCGACCGCATCAAGCTGTTCAGCGACGTGCTGGCGTTCGCCGCGCCGGTGCTGAAGGCCGACATCGAGTACGACGTGAAGGCGCTGGACAAGGCGTTCAAGGACGCGAAGAACCCGAACGCGAAGCAGCTCCTCGCCGAGTTCGCCGAGGCGCTGAAGGCGTGCGACCCGTTCGACGCCACCACCACCGACAAGGCGCTGCACGACTTTCTCGCCGCGAAGGGAGTGAAGCCGAACGCGCTGGTCGGCCCGGTGCGGGTGGCGATCACCGGCGTCGGCGTCGGCTTCGGCCTGTTCGACACCTTGGCCATCCTCGGCAAGGAGGTCAGCCTGAAGCGGATCGCGGACACCCTGGCGAAGGTGTAGAATACCCACACCGGAGGGCGACCCATGACCGTGACTTCACTGCCTACGTTGTTCTCGGCGACGATGAACCTGCCAGAGTTGCTGGCGGGGTTTGAGATCTCCGTTCACGAGACAATCCGCAAGTGGGAGGAACTGTGCAAGGAAACCCTTCGCACCGGCGATTCCGAGGCTCACCACGCACACCGGGATGGGTACGAAACTATCCTTTCTGGCTACTTACAGATGCTTGAGGGGTGCCTACGGATTACGCGGTTCCACACGGATCGCGACTTGGTGGAGTTGACCGCGCGGATGGACGCGCTGCGGGACCAGGTTGCCACTCACTACAACACGTTGTTCCCCCGCTGGCAGACGCTTGACGACCTGGAGTGCATCCTGCTCGCGCCGCTGACGCCGAGCAAGGAGCAGATGGACATGATCGTGGCGAACTACCCGCCGCCGCAGTCGTGGTTCGAGGAGACGATCGACCCGTTCGAGCCGGAGAAGGCGTCGTGAGCACCGTCCTCCAGCAAGGGCAGATCGTTCGCGCCACGATCCCGGACCCGCAAGGGCGGAACTGGAAACGTCGGCCAGTCGTGATTGTGAGCGACAACGACCGAATTGCCGCCGGGGAGATCGACGTGATTGCGATCACGACCCAAGTGGGTTCGTTCGCGCCGGAGGTTTCGGTTGCCCTTCCGTGGCAGCGGGGCGGGCATCCGCGCACGACACTCAACCAGCGAGGGGAAGCAATTTGCGTATGGACGGCTCGTGTGCCGGCGGGCGAAGTGGAACCGCCGGTCGGCCGGGTTCCACTTGCCGAGATGACGCGAATTTTGGCGATTCTGGCCGACTTGCAGGCACCGCCGCCGCCGACAGCCGCACCCTGACGCATTTCGCGCTCGGCTGCAAACGAACCGACCCGCCGGTTCGTCTTCTTGTCGGCCGCGCCCGCAGGTACACTATTTCGGCCACGTCTTGCCCGGTCCCGCACTCCGGAGGCTTCTCCCATGTCCCGTCGGTGGAACATCGCATCGGCCGTCGCGGCCGCCCTGCTCGCCGCGCCGGCCGACGCCGCGCCTGTGCCCGCCGCCAAGCCGGCCGGCGAGTCGGTCGTCGCCAAGGCCCGCGCCGCGCTGAACAAACCGATCACCGCGAAGGGCGACGGCAAGTCGTTCACCGAAACCGTCGAGCTGTTCAAGGACTTGACCAAGGCCGAGATCACCCTGGATACCGCCGCGCTCCAGATGATGGGCGTGGACGCGAATCAGTCGGTCGTCAAATACGACCTGAAGGACGCCAAGCTGAAAGACGCGATGAAGGCGGCGTTCGGCCCGTTCAACCTGCGGTGCGGCGTCACCGCCACCGGCCTCGTCGTCTCCACCGACGAGGGGATCATCGCCCGCCAACTCCGCGAGCGGGTGACGGTGGACGCCGACGGCAAGACCCTCGCCGACGTGCTGAAGGGACTGTCCGAACAGACCGGGGCGAACGTGGTCATCGACCCCCGCGCCAAGAAGCTGGCCGAGGAGAAGGTGACGCTGAGCCTGGACGACGTGCCGCTGGAGGCGGCCGTCCGCCTGACCGCCGAGGTCGCCGGGGCGAGCGTGGTGCGGATGAGCAACGTGCTGTTCGTCACCACCGAGGCCCGCGCCGACAAGCTGCGGCCGGACGCCGACCGGCCGGTCGGCCCGTCGCCCGCCAATCCGTTCTTCCCCGGCATCGACGGCCCCGGCGGCATCGGCATACCGGGCGGTGGTCCCGGTGGCATCATCCCCCCGCCGGTGCAGGTGTTGCCCGGCGTCGTCGAGCGGATCGCGCCGGACCCGCTCCCGCCGAAGGAAGAGAAAATGGCCCGCTGACCCGCGTCGGCCGACAGTCTTCCGCGAGCCGCGCCCGGCCGGGTGCGGCTCGCGTCCGTTCCGGCCGGCCGAATCCGCATCTCCGAACGGACCGACCGCCGGAATCCGATGGCGCATCCCTTCCGCCCAATTCGAGCTGGTGAACAGACGCACAAATCGCTACGGTATCTCACACCTGCGCGAGGCTCCCCGCCGTGCCGATTCCCGAAGGCGTCCGCATCGCCACCGTGTCCGCCCTCACGACCGCCGTCAAGGCGCGGCTGGAGGAGCATTTCGCCGTCGTCTGGGTGACGGGCGAGGCGTCGAACGTGACCAAAGCCACGTCCGGGCACGTCTACTTCACGCTCAAGGATTCGCAGGCGCAGATCAAGTGCGTCATGTTCCGCGGGATCGCCTTGCGGTTGCGGTTCGACCTGAAGGACGGCATGGAGGTGGTGCTGCGCGGGCAGATCACGGTGTACGCCCCGAAGGGCGACTACCAGTTCATCGTCGAGGAGTTGCACCCGAAGGGGATCGGCGCGGCGGAACTGGCCCTCCGGCAGTTGAAGGAGAAGCTGCTGGCGAAGGGCTACTTCGACCCGAAGCGAAAGCGGCCGCTGCCGAAGTACCCCCGGCGGGTGGCGCTGATCGCGTCCGCGACCGGGGCCGCGATCCGCGACATGCTGGAACTGCTGGCGCAGCGCTGGCCGGTGGCTCAGGTGGTGGTGCGGCCGAGCCGGGTGCAGGGTAACGGCGCGGCGGCGGATGTCGCCGGGAACCTGCGGTTCCTGAGTTCGCTACACGAGAAGAAACTACTCCCTCTCTGTGCTGTGGTCATCGGGCGCGGCGGCGGGTCGGCCGAAGACCTTTGGGCGTTCAACGAGGAGATCGTCGCCGACGCCATTTACGAGTGTGCGGTGCCGGTGGTCTCCGCAGTCGGCCACGAGATCGACGTGACCGTGGCGGACTTGGTCGCCGACAAGCGGGCCGAGACGCCGTCCGCCGCGATCACCTTGCTGACGCCCGACCGGCGCGAGATGATGGCCGGCCTCCGCGACATCGACGCGCGGCTGCGGGACGGCTGCGTGCAGCGGCTACGGGTGGCCCGGCAGCGGGTCGATCAACTGGCGGATCGGCCGGCGTTCCGCAAGCCGCTGGACCGCATCCGCGCGGCCGAGCAGAAGCTCGACGACCTCGCCGGACGACTGCACCGAACCGCGGAGCGGTTCGTCGGGCGGTGCCGCGACCGATTGGCCGCGACCGCCGAGCAGCTCGACGCGCTGAGTCCGCTGAACATCCTGAAGCGCGGCTACTCACTGACGCGGCGGGGTGACGGGACGGTTGTGCGGGCCGTCGCGGACGTGGTGCCGGGCGAAGTCATCGCCACCCGCTTGCCCGACGGCGAGGTGCTGTCGAAAGTGGTCTCGGCGTCGCCGGTGGTGTAAAGTCTGTCTTGTTAGCCCG
>JAYUFU010000538.1:0-3124 GCA_043738505.1 Fimbriiglobus sp.
CAAGCTCGCGGCGACGATCCCGGCCTCCATCACCCTTCGCCGCTCCATGCTCTACTCCCGCCTCCGCCCGTATCTGTTCGAGTGGGACGCCGAAGAGGCGCACGAATTCGCCCTTCGCTCGGCGGCGCGGCTCGCCCGGTCGCGGTGGCTGTGCGGACTGGTCCGCGCCGCGATTCGTCCCAAGCCACTTCCGGTGAAAGCCCTCGGCCTGACCTTCCCGAACCCCATCGGCCTCGCGGCGGGCATGGACAAGAACGCCGTCGCGCCGCTGGCGTGGTGGGCGTTCGGGTTCGGGTTCGTTGAACTCGGCACCGTCACCCCATTGCCGCAAGGTGGGAACGACAAACCGCGCATGTTCCGCTACCCGGCGACGGCGGCGGTGGTCAACCGCATGGGGTTCAACAACCACGGCGCAACAGCGGTGGCGGCGCGGCTGGCGGAGCAGGCGAAGGCCGGGTTGCGACCCCCCTTCCCCGTCGGCGTCAGCGTCGGCAAGAACAAGGACACGCCCGACGAGCGGACGGTGGACGACTACCAGAGTGCCGCCGCGACCCTTGCTCCGCACGCCGATTTCGTCGCCGTCAACGTCAGCTCGCCGAACACGAAGGACTTGCGAAAGCTGCAAACCGGCGCGTGGATGAGTCGGCTGGTGACGGCGGTGCGGGCGGCCAGCGGCCCGAAGCCGGTGCTGGTGAAGGTCGCGCCGGAGCTGGTCGGCGACCCGCTGAACGAAGTCCTCGACGCGGTGCTGACGGCGGGCGCGGCCGGGGTGATCGCCACGAACACGCTGGCGACGGAAGGGAAGAACGGGCTGGAGGTCGGCGGCCTGAGCGGGCGACCGCTGCGGGACATCGCGCCGCGCAACGTGGAAGCCATCCGCAAGCGGGTGGGCGACGCGGTAACGGTCATCGGCGTCGGCGGCATCGAGGACGCGGACTCGGCCCGCCGCATGTTCGACGCCGGCGCGACGCTGTTACAACTCTACACCGCTCTGGTGTATCACGGGCCGTTCCTTCCGGTTACGATCAGTCGGGGGTTGTGAATTCCGGGAGGCTCCGCGATGACTCCGCTCCTGCTCGTCGTCCCGCTGGTCTTCGCCGCGCCGGTGCCGAAGGACTTCAAGCCGGCGAACGCGCCGCTGGAGGGCACCTGGGAGTTCGTCGCCTCGACGTTCGGCGGCAACCCGGACGCGACTTACGACGGGGCCAAGTGGGTACTGGGCAAGGACGGCAAGGCGGTGCGGCACCTGCGCGGGGACGGCGGCACCGAGGCGGCGTACAAGGCCGACCCGAAGGCCAAACCGATGGCGTTCGACTGGACGATCTCCGGCAGCACCTTCACCGGCATCTACGAGGTTAAGGGGGACGTGCTGACGGTGGCACTGCCGCTGGATGGCACCCGCCCGACGGAGTTCGCCGGGCAATCCGTCTATGTGTTCACGATGAAGAAGGCGAAGTGACCTCGGCCCACCGCGCCCGCAGTTGCGCCGGGGTACAGGTGCCGGTGACGCCGATCTGCCGCACCGTCACCGACGCCACCAGGTTGCCGAGCATCGCCGCTTGCACGTCCGTCAGTCCGCACGCCTTCGCCGCCGCCAGGCCGGCGCTGCAACTGTCGCCCGCCCCGCAGATGTCCACCGGCCCCGTCACCGGGTACGCCGGGATGTGGCGCGGTTCGCCGCCGGGAACGAGCAACTTCATGCCGCGCTCGCCGAGCGTCTGGAACACCGACCGGTCCCACCCCGCGACCGCCCCGCTTTCCCGCTCGTTCGGCTTCACGCACATCCCCCGGAACCGGCCGATCCGCTCCCGGCTGTCGGCCAGGACGAACTTCTCCGGGGTCGCGGCGGCCAGTTCCGCGACCCGCTCCCGCACGCGGATGGTGACGACCCCGCACTCGGCCTCGCTCACTTGATCCAGCACGATGACGGCGTCGAAGCTCCCCCACGCCGCGTTCAGCCGGTCGAGCAAGTCGCCCTGAAGGGAGACCGGCGTCGGCGTCCGGTTCTTGATGTCGAGGCGGTGAAGCTCCCGCGCGCCGTACATCGGCTTCGTGTACGTCGGCGTCATGCGGTCGGGTGAGACGATCACGTCGGCCGTCACCACCCCCGGCCGTTTGCGGAGTTCGCGGAGCAGGTCGGACCCCTCGCCGTCGTCGCCGACGAACGTGACCGGGTGGACGGTGCCGACGCCGAGGGCGACCAAGTTGTTCAGCACCGTGCCGAGCGCGCCGGGGTAGTTCCGCACGCCGGCCACCTGGTACGCCGTCAGTCCCGTCTCCACCGACGGCTCGTCGCGGGCCGGGTCGATGTCGAGGTAGCGGTCGAGGAACAGGTCGCCGACCAGACCGATGCGGCGGTGCGGGACGGTCGCCAGCACGTGGTCGAGGTCGGCGGCGGTGAGGGCGTCCATGGGCGGAACCACGGCGGGAGGGGCGCGGCGTCCGACAGCATAGCGAAACCGCCGGCGGCGGAGAAATCCGCATTTCGTCGAATCTGGCAAACGGCGGGCGGGATTCCGCGTTCCCTTGTTGCCAGTGGTCCTGCGGCACGGGTTCCCCGGCGCGGTACGAGGGTCGGCCGGCGAGTTCGGCCGAATCCGAGTTGACGCCACCCGACCCATACCTCAAGATAAGTGATGTCTCTCACTCGCAAGCGAGTCAAGTCCCCGTCCCCCCCGTCTCGCAGCCCGCGCACTCACAAATAGGATGCTTCCATGCCGCGGTCCCTCCTCCGACTCCTGGGTGTCTCCGCGTTCGCGCTCACGGTCCTGTCCGCGATCGCCGCGGTCTCCGGCCCGGCCATCGGACAAGCCCCCCTGCCGATCTCCGTTCGGCCGGGCGGGGCGTCGTTGCTCAACCTCAACCCCGCCTACCGCTACGGCCCGTTCGTCCCGCCCGACCCCGCCCGGCCGCCGCTCGGGAACCAAGGCAACCAAGGCAACCAAGGCAACCAAGGGAACCAAGGCAACCAAGGTAATCAGGGCGGCTTCCAAGGCGGCGGCGGCTTCCAGGGCGGCGGCGGCTTCCAGGGCGGCATCGGCGGCTTCTCTGGTGGTGGGCAGGGCGGGTTCGGCGGCGGGCAGGGCGGGTTCGGCGGCGGCCAGGGCGGGTTCGGCGGCGGCCA
>JAYUFU010000539.1:0-9452 GCA_043738505.1 Fimbriiglobus sp.
CGCGCGCCGGGGCGTGCATCCGCCGCGACTGGCGTTCATCGCGCTCAGCCCGAAGGGGGAGATCGGTGCGGCGTGCACGCTGCAGACGGCCTTCGAGTACGAGGTGTTCACAGGCGGCAAGGTGGAACTGCTGAAGGCGAAGGAGATCGCCCCGGCGATGTGAGGTGGTCGAGATCGCTGCCGGCGCGAATTCTTACGACTTCCCCAGCACCAGATCGACGACCCAACAACCTCGGACGTGGACGCCCGGTTCCCGGCAGTGCAGCAGCACATCCGGGTTCGTGCAGCCGGCTTCTTCGAGCGCGTCGGCGAGGATCGGCATCGCGGCGAAGTCGCGGTCGTCGTACATCCGAAGCGCGAGGCCGACCGTGTGTTCCGTCTGCCACGCCGGATCGAAGATGATTGCCGGTTGCGTTGGAAAATGTAGCGATCTAACTCGGAGGCAGGTATCGCTTGAGAATTTCGGAGACGTTGGTGAAGAGCCCTCGATCTGTCGCTTCGTGTTCCCACAACTCTGGCTCTTTAACCTTCGCGTGTGCGAGGAGAACGTCTTTCAGTTTGTTCACTACCTGACCAAGTTTTTCCGGAACGAGACTTGGAAGTCCGACAATTCCGCCAAAGAGTTGCCGCAGGTGGTTTTCGACCTGAGGCTCTGCCACACTCTGCCACGGAGTACTCAAGACGTACGCTTCGTGTTGCCTCGTGGCTATTTGCCAATTCGCGGGATTCACGATGCACTCTTGAAAAAGCCTGATGTGCGTTTTCCAGTATGCCGGAAGCCAGTTCCACGCCTCGCAGCACTCGACTACGAAACGTCGAATCTGATCTTGGGTTAGCTGCGTGGACATGAAGTTGACCAGCGTCAGCGGATCGCTCGGAGGAGTCAAGTTCGGGCTCATGGTTTTAGTCTCAACGGAGGAAGGTGAAAGTTCTTGGAGCATCCTACCTGTCCACCCGCTAAAAGTTTAGGTCAGTTTTCATGCACCGACCGCACCACGAGGTCAACCAACCCGCCCGCCGGTTCCCCTCGTGACCTTGCCGCCCGCCGTTAGAATACCGCCATGCTGACGCTCGCGCCTACCGCCATCCCCGCGCCGCCGGAACAGTACCGAGACCCGCTGCACATCGGCGGGGTTCGCCTCGCCACGCGGTTCGTGCTGGCCCCGCTCGCCGGGTACACGAACTACCCGTTCCGCCGGTCGATCCGGGAGATCGGCGGGGCCGGCCTTTGCACAACCGACCTCGTGAACGCCCGCGCCATCCTGGAAGGGTCGAAGAAGTCGATGGAACTGCTGGAGACCGGGCCGGACGACCGCCCGCTGAGCGTGCAAATCTTCGGCGGCGACGCAGGCGAACTGTCCCGAGCGGCCAAGTGGCTGGAGGACTACGGCGCGACGATGATCGACATCAACATGGGCTGCCCAGTGCGGAAGGTGGTCCGCGTCGGCGGCGGGTCGGCGATGATGTGCGACACCAGCGGCGGCACGGTGCGGCTCGTCGAGCAGGTGGTGAACGCCGTCCGCATCCCGGTGACGGTGAAGATGCGCCTGGGCTGGGACGACGAGAACCTGACCGCCCCACACTTCGCCCGCGAGTTCGAGCGGATCGGCGTGGCGGCCGTCACCATCCACGGCCGCACCCGCGAGCAGGGGTTCGGCGGCACCGTGAACCACGACGGCATCCGCGCGGTGGTGGAGGCCGTCGAGCGCATCCCGGTGTTCGGCAACGGCGACGTTCGGAGCATCGCCGACGCCGCGCGGCTCATCGAAGAGACCGGCTGCCACGGCATCGCCATCGGTCGCGGGGCGCTGGCGAACCCGTGGTTCTTCAAGCAGCTCGCGGCGTGGGCGGAAACCGGCGAACCGGGCAGCCGGGGCAGTTACCACGACCGCCTCGCGTTCATGCGGCGGCACCTCGTGCGGCTCATCGAGTGGCGGAAGGCCGAGCGGCCGGGGTGTGCCCAGTTCCGCAAGGTGGCGAGCTGGTACACGAAATCGCTGCGGATGCCGAAGGCCACGCAGCACCGATTCGGGTTGCTGAACACGCTGGCCGAGTTCGACGAACTGGTGACGCCGTTCGCCGAGTCCGGCCCGCCGCCCGGCTGGACCGAGTGGGACGCCACCAGCGCTGAGATCAGCGTGCCCGCCGGACCCAACGCGCACTGGTAGCGGTGCGCCGTTCTGGTTGGCTTCCGTCGCCCGGTCGTCGTAAAGTGTGTGCGACTCGTCGCTCCCCACTCGTAGTCGCCGCCATGCACCCGTACCGCCTCCTCGATGTCGCGTCCGTGTTCACCCCGGCGCTGGTGTTCTTCCCGGCCATGATCCGGCGGAACCTCCGCGAGGTGGTGGCGATGGCCGGCGGGCCGCACCGCCTCCGCCCGCACGCCAAGACGCACAAGTGCCCGGATGTCGTCCGGATGCAACTGGCCGAAGGCGTCACCAAGCACAAGTGCGCCACGATTGCCGAGGCCGAGATGCTGGCGGCGGCCGGCGCGACGGACGTGCTGATCGCGTACCCGATGGTCGGCCCGAACGTCGGCCGGGTGGCGGCGCTGGCCAAACTGTTCCCGAACGTGGCGTTCTCCGTCATCGCCGACCACTCGGCGGCCATCAAGGAGCTGTCCGAGGCGGCCACCGCCGTCAACGCCGTCGTCGGCGTGCTGCCCGACATCAACGTCGGCATGGACCGCACCGGCACCACGCTGGCGGCGGCCGGCGAACTGTACCCGCTGCTGTTCGCCCTGCCCGGCATCGCCCCGGCCGGCCTGCACCTGTACGACGGCCACCACAACATGGAGAGCCGGGCCGACCGCGAGGCGGCGGTGCGGGCGGTGCTGACGCCGGTGCTGGAGTTGCGGGACCGGCTGGTCGCCGCCGGGTTCCCGGTGCCCCGCCTCGTCGCCGGCGGCACGCCCGCCTTCCCGGTGTACGCCGCCATGCAGGAGATCGCGGACCTGGAATGCTCGCCCGGAACGTATGTGTTGCACGACGCCGGATACGGCAGCAAGTATCCCGACTTCGCCCAGGTGAAGCCGGCGGCGGTGCTGGTGACGCGGGTGGTCAGCCGGCCGACGGCGACGCGGGTGACGCTCGACTTGGGCACGAAGGCCGTCGCCGCCGACCCGCCGGCCGGCCAGCGGGTGACGCTGCTGGACTTCCCGCCGCACACGCCGGTCGGGCACAACGAGGAGCATTACGTCGTCGAGACGCCGCACGCGGATCGGTACATGCCCGGCGACGTGGTGTATGCGCTGCCGGCGCACATCTGCCCGACCGTGGCGCTGCACAAGGAGGCGCTGGTAGCCGAGGACGGGCGGATCACCGGCGCGTGGCCGATCACCGCCCGCGACCGCCGATTGACGGTGTGACCGGCCGCGCCTCGCCGAACGGCCGGCCCGCGATAAACTGCCCCCATGCTCACCGGCGAAACGAAAATTCGGGTGCGGTACGCCGAAACCGACCGCATGGGACTGCTGCATCACGCGAACTACCTGGTGTACTTCGAGCAGGCCCGCACGGACTTGCTCCGCGCCCTCGGCCACACGTACCGGGACTTGGAGGACGCGGGGTTCTTCCTGGTCATCACGAAGGTGGAATTGAAGTACAAGCGGCCGGCGCACTACGACGACGAGTTGACCGTCCGCACCACCGTGACGCGGACGACGCCGGTGCGGCTGGAACACAGTTACGAAGTGATCGGGCCGGACGGCGGAGTCTGCTGCGACGGGGCGACGACGCTGGCGTGCGTGGACGCCGGCGGTAAAATCCAGCCGATGCCGACGTGGCTCAGCGGGGCGAAGTGACCCAGTTCTTGAGGGACCGACCGTGCGCCGGACCTGGATCCATTTCGTGCTGCCGTTCGTGTTCGCCGCCATTCCGGGAGTGGGGGGCGCGCTGGTGTTCGTCGCCATCCCGCCGACGGCGCGGGCCGACTACCTGACGCGGCTCCAGGACTCGCACATCGACTGGATCATCCTGGCCGTCGGCGGGCTGCTGTTCACCGCCCAGACGCTGCTCGCCTTCCGCGCGTTGCAGCTGCGGGACGACGACGCCCCCCGGAAGTCGCCGGAGGAGGAGAAGGTCCGGACGCCGTTCAACGACGCGCCGGACGACTGGCTGGACCAGCTCGCCCAGGCGGCCGAGTGGTTCCCGCTGCTGGGGCTGATCGGCACGGTCGCCGCCATCCTCCAGACGTTCAGCTCGTTCTCGCCGGACAAGCCGCCGACGTACTCGGACATCATCCAGAAGTACGGCCCGGCCATCACCGCCACCGGCAGCGGCCTGTTCATGGCGCTGATGAACATCCTGCCGCTGTGGATGGTGACGACGGGCCGGAAGCTGATCACCACGCTGGCCGGCACGCCTGCCCCGCAGTTGCCGGCCACCCCGCCGACGCCGGTGTCGCCGGCGGCCGACGCCCTGGTGTCGCTGACGCAGGTGCCGATGGGGTCGGCGTCCATCGGCGGCCATACGGGGGGCCGCGCGTGAAGAAGCCGAAGCTCGTCCGCCGCTCCGTCACCTTCTTCTTCGTCCCGCTGATCGACGTGCTGATCCTGATGTTCTGCATCTTCCTGCTGCTGCCCATCGTCAGCAAGCCGGACAGCGAGAAGCCGGGCAAGGAGGCCGACGGCGGGCTGCCGACCGACGTGGCCGAACTCCAGCAGCGGGTGCTGATCGCCGAGAAGCGGGTGGCCGACCTGATGGCCGACCGGGCGAAGGAGGCCGAGCGGACGGTGGTGCCGGTGCTTCAGGTGGACGGCAAGGACGGCCGCCTGTTCTACTACGACAAGTCCGGCCCGCAGCCGCGGCGGGAGGAGGTGGCGAACCAGGGCGACGCCCAGGTGTTCATCGACCGCCAGAAGCAGGTGGCGAAGGGGCAGCCGGTCCACTTCCTCATCCTCATGCCGCGGGAGCTGTCCGGCTTCCCGACCGGCCCGCAGCGGAAGGAGTACCGCGACTGGTTCGAGCAGCGGAAGGTGCCGTACACCATCGACGACCCGTGGGCGGCCAAGTGACCGCGCCCGCCACCGACGGAGACACTCCATGACAACCACCTTCGCCCTGTTCGAGATCGCCCCGGAGCGGGTGCACGCCTTCTTCATGTACGTGCTGTCGATCATCGGCGGCGGCGTGGCCGGGTTCTTCGGGGCGATGGCCGTCGGCCGGCTGTTCGACCGCATCGTGCTGGGCAAAGGGAAGTCCTCGGCCGAGGTGCTGCACAAGATCTTCCGCATCCTCTGCGGGCTGGGGGCGGCCATCCTCATCGCCATCCTGATGTTCCCCGGCGGCGGCGGCGGCACCGGGACCGGCGAGGGCAGCCAGGACGGCGCGGGGAAGACCGGCTCGCCGAGCGACGGCAAAGGCGGCCCCGACCCGAAGGTCGCCCCGACCCCGCAGCCGCCGATCCCGCCGGGACACGTCCTGGACCCGGACGAGAAGGCGCGGGCCGTCATCCGCCTAGAAATCCTCGGCGGGTCGGACCTGAAGGCCGGCACCGACTTCTACCGCGAGGTCGGCAAGGAGGCGCAACTGACGCTGGACGGGGTGGAGAAGCTGGTGGCCGAGCGGAAGGCCACGCTGAAGCCCGGCGTCGGCGTCGCCATCGAGTACCGGCTCACCCGCTACTCGAAGGACGACCCGAACTTCCAGGGTTTGACGACCCTGCGGAACTGGGGCGTGGAGAAGAAGGTGAGCGTCGATCCGGCCGACAAGAACGGGAACTGAGTCGCCCCATGTCTTCCGACGCCACCACCGCCGTCCGCCGCCCGCCCGCCCCCCTGCGGGTGGTCTTCTTCGGCCCGCCGTTCTCCGGCAAGTCCGACCTGATGCGGGCGTTCGGAGACATCGCCTCGGCCGGCGCGGAGGAAGAACCGGTCGAACTGGCCGTCGGCCCGCAACCGGCCGACGCCACCGGCCGCGAAGTGATCCGCCGCATGGTCAGCGTCAATCTGCCGGATGTCGGTGGCTCCGTCCGGTCCGTCACGCTCATCGACTGCGACGGGCAGGCGGCCGGCCGGCTCCTGCTCGATGCCACGGCCCTCGGTCGGGCGCGGGTGAAGGACGAACTGGCCGTCGCCCTCCGCACGGCGGACGCGGTCGTGGTGACGGTGGACGCGACCGCCGGCGACGCCGCCGTGGCGGCCCTGTTCGCCAGCCTCCAGCCGTTCCTCGACCTGCTGCAACGGGGACGAACCGCCGGCCGCGAGATCGGCGGGCTACCGGTGTTCCTCGCGCTCACCAAATCGGATCGGCTGTACGAACCGGGGGACCGGCCGACGGGATGGATTTCCAAGGCGGAGAAGCGCCAGAAGCGGGTGGAAGGTCTGTACGGCGAACGGTTCGAGCCGGCGAACGGCGACGTGGACGACTTCCATCCGTTCGGCAAGGTCGAACTGAAGCCGGAGGTGCTGCCCACGGCGCGGCAGGTGCCAGCCGTGGACGGGTTCGGGATTTACGCCGACGCGAACGGCGCGTTCAACGTGAACCGCCTGCTCCGCCAAGTCCTCGCCGCCGCCGGCGAGTACCGCGCCCGGCTGCTGCGGGGCAAGCGGCGGCTGACGTGGACCGTGTCCGCCGCGCTCGGACTGCTCGGCCTGATGCTCGGGGCTTTCGCCCTGCTCGCGCTGACCGGAGAACCCGGCCCGGTCGAGGCCCTCACCCTCCGCGTCCGCCAGGCGCAGGAGCAGGAAGGGCCGCCGGAAACCCGCCTCGCCGAGCGGAACCTGCCCCGCAACCGCAAGCGGCTCGACGATTTCCGCGCCACCCCGCACTTCGCCGAACTGCCCCCGGACCTCCGCGCGTGGGCGGCCGACCGCGACCGCGAGTTCGCCGCCTACGAGGAGTACCGCAAGCGGTTCCAGCCGCCGCAGTTCTCGCCGGCCGAGGTGCGGACGACCTCCGACTTGACGAAGGTGACGGCCGACCTGGTGAACGTCCTCGCGCCGCCGGTCGATTATGCGAAGGCGTGGGCGAAGACGGAAGCGGTCCTCCTCCGCGACAAGTGGACGGCCGACCGCGACCTGCTGGTGAAGGCCGAGGGCGAGACGCACGACTGGTATCGCAGCCTCATCACGCGGGCGTCGAAGCTGCTGGCCGTGGAACTGCCCGGCGCGGCGTGGCGGGAGGAGGCGACCGGCCTACTCGCCGCCGCCCGCACCCCGCCCGTGACGGCGACCGACCCGATCCCCGGTTCGCCGGCCGTGCCCGTCCGCCGGGGTCAACCGCTGACCTACGCCGCCGCCTTCAACTTCGAGCGCACCGACCTCGCCCGCCAGGACTGGGAGTTCGTCGGCCGGAAAGTCGGCGACCTCCGCGACCTGACCGACGCCCTCGGCTTGACCGTCGATCCCGCCGCGCCGACCGCCCTACTCGACCTGCCCGAACCGACTGGCGACCCCGCCGCCTCGCTGACCCTGGGGGCCGACCGCTGGCGGGCGATCCGCGACCGCTTCCCCCGCGCCGTCGGCGGCACGGCGAACTGGGCCGCCAGCTACTTCCCCGACCCGGTGCGGCAGGAACTCGCCCGCCGCTCCCGCACGGCCGCCGAGACGGCCCTCCGCCACGTCCGCCGGCTGATCGTCGCCGAACTGAAAGCGGCCGGCCGCGCCGACGCCCCCGCCGACTGGCCGAAGCTGGCCGACGGCCTGCTCGCCGCCCCGGAGATGCAAGACTGGAGCCGGCTGGTGCAACTGCTGATGAAGTGCGCCGACCTCGACCGCCCGACGGCCGCGCTGCCCGTCGCGGATTTGGCCGCGTTCGTGAAGAAGACCTCGTTCGAGTGGTCGCCGACCGCCGTCGAAATCTTCCTGCCTACGGCGCTGCTGACCGATGCCTACGCGCCCGACGGCAAGTTCGCCGTCACCATCACGCCCGCGCAGGGCAACCCGCGCGTGACCGCCTTCGGCCCGGCCGCGGTGAGCGAGCGAACGCCGCGCGGCATTCTGTACCGGTTCCCTCTGGAACGCGGCACGGCCCCGCTGGTGTACCGCCCCGGCGAGACGCTGACGGCCGAACTGTCGGTCAAGGCGGGCGCGGCGACGTACAAATTGAAGTGGGCCGCCGGCGGCACGGCGACGTACCAGTTCGACCGCCTGACGCGCGAACCGAAACTGGAGCCGACCGCCGGCGGGGTCGCCTTCCCGGCTACCGGCGTCAAGTTGCTCTGGACACCGGCGAAGGAAGCCGTCACCGTGCCGGACCTGCTGCCCGACGTGAAGTGACCGATGTGGACCCGATAAACAGAAGAGGGACGCGGATGACGCGGATTTCAGCGCGGATGAAGAGGATCCGAGGCTGGAAGGCAGAAGACTAACCACAGAGACACAGAGGCACAGAGAAAACAAGAATCAGAGAGGAAAAGAATTGTTCGGAAGAAAGAATTTCCTCTTCTCACTCTCCCTGTTTTCTCTGTGCCTCTGTGTCTCTGTGGTTAGTTTCCTGTCTTCATCCGCGCTGAAATCCGCGTCATCCGTGTTCCTCTTTATTGAACTCCAAAAGCACCCCATGCACATCCGCGACATCATCGCCCGCGACGCCACCACGTTCAGCTTCGAGTTCTTCCCCCCGAAGACGGACGCGGCGTCGGCCGAGCTGTTCGCCACCATCGCCCAGATGCAGGAGCTGAAGCCGTCGTATGTGTCCGTCACCTACGGGGCCGGCGGCTCGACGCGCGACCGGACGCACGACCTCATCGTCCGCATCCAGAAGGAAACCAGCCTGACGGCCGTGTCGCACCTGACCTGCGTCTGCCACAGTTTGGAGGAAATGACCAGCATCCTCGACCGGTACGCGGCGGCGGGCATCGAAAACGTGCTGGCCCTCGGCGGCGACGTGCCGAAGAGTCTCGGCAACTACGACCGCGCGAAGGACGCCTTCCAGTACGCCGACGGGCTGGTGGCGTTCGTGCGGAGCCGGACGAACACGGCCGATAAACGGGGCTTCGGCGTCGGCGTGGCCGGCTTCCCCGAAGGGCACCCCGGCACCCCGAATCGCCTGAACGAGATGGACTTCCTGAAGCGGAAGGTGGACGCCGGCGCGGACTACATCTGCACCCAACTGTTCTTCGACAACCGCGACTTCTTCGACTTCCGCGAGCGGTGCGAGTTGGTCGGGGTGAAAGTCCCGATCGTCGCCGGGATCATGCCGATCAGTTCGAAGGCGGGGCTGATTCGCATGGCGGAGCTGTCGGCCGGCAGTCGCTTCCCGGCCGGGCTGCTACGGGCGGTGGGCCGTTGCGACGACGACGCGGCCGTCGCCGCCGTCGGCACCCACTGGGCCACCGAGCAGTGCCGCAAACTGCTGGACGGCGGCGTGAAGGGCATCCACTTCTACACGCTGAACAAGTCCGACGCCACTCGGCAGATCTACCAAAACCTGGGAGTGCGGGACTCGGCACGGCTTCGGGGGTAGGATCCTGCGAGCCGCGACCGTCGGGGAGTGGCATCTTCGAATTCA
>JAYUFU010000540.1:0-9437 GCA_043738505.1 Fimbriiglobus sp.
AAGGGGCCAGCAGCTCAGGCGGTTCGCCCCTTGCTCGCGCGGCGGGCTAACGAGGCGATGCACCATCTGGATGTCCACTTTAACTCACCACCCGGTTGCGGCCGGAGCGCTTGGCCTCGTACAGCTTCTGGTCGGCCAGTTGCAGCAGGTCTTCCGGGATCAGGGTGGTCGGGCCGCTGACCGCCACGCCGACGCTGACCGTCACCGGCAGGCGGATGCTCTGGTACTGGAAGCAGTGTTCCGACACGGCCTTGCGGAGCCGCTCGCACGCCTGCACCGCCTGCTCCACGCTCGTCTCCGGCAGGGCCATGGCGAACTCCTCGCCGCCGTACCGCGCCAGCAGTTCGTCCTTCCGCACCACCGCCTTGAGCAGCCCGGTCAACTCTCGCAGGGTGGTGTCCCCGGCCAGGTGGCCGTGCGTGTCGTTGATGCCCTTGAACCGGTCGATGTCGAACATGGCCACCGCCAGCGGCCGGCCGAACCGCTGGGCGCGGGCCAGCTCGCGGTCCAGGTATTCGGTCAGGAACCGGCGGTTGTGGACGCCGGTCAGCCCGTCCAGCACCGTCAGCCGGTAAATCTCCTCGTGGTACTCGGCCTCCAGGTTGCCGCCGCCGAGGAAGCGGTAGATGCAGTTGCCGATCCGCAGGTAGTCGCCGTCGTCCAGCCGCGCCGTCCGCTTCAGCACGTTGTTCACGAACGTGCCGTTGGTGCTGCCCAGATCGACGACGTGGAACCCGTCCGCCCGCCGCTCCAGCCGCGCGTGCAGCCGAGACACCGAGGCGTCGGTGTTGCGGATGGCGCAGTCGTCGGTGCGGCCGATGGAGGCCTCGTCGCAACTGAGGACGTACCGCGCGCCCATCTGCGGGCCGGTCGGGTAGATGAACACCAGACAGGCGTCCGTCACCAGTTTCGGCACCGCAACGGCCTTGAGGGTCTTGTAGGTGACGTTCGGGTCGGTTGTCATGGGGGCGCAACGGCGGCAGGAGTCCAGGCGGGGTGTTCGACAAGGAGTGTTTAGCACGACGGAGTGGCCTTTTCCGTCACCCGGTCTCATTTTTCGCCCGTTTCGGGGCACCTTGTCGGCCTGCGGTTCCAGCGGTGTCGGAATTTCTGGCAATGGGCGAGGGAAATCACGCTCTGGCACAATTCTTGTTCGCAAGTCAGGCAACGCACTCCGGATCGTGAAGAAAATTGGAAACCGACGAAATCCGCGCCGGCGGCGCGCGAAGCACTTGATGACAGACCGGCGCGCCGCCGCACCCGGCGGGACACCCGGCCCCCTCTGGCACCGATTCGAGGAGAGACGCGCATGTTCAAGAAGTTGCTGTTCGTGGGTGGGATCGTCGGCATCGGCATGCTGATCTGGAGCGACCGCGCCCGGTCGAAGGCGCGAGACCTCGGCGACAAGGTGGCCGCCTGGGTGGACAAGAAGATGGAGCCGCGGAAGCCCGGCGGCCCCGGCGAGCCGGAGAAGAAGCTGTACGCCCTCCGCACCCGGCTGAAGGACCTGGACGCCGAGGTCTCGACCGCCAAGGACCGCCTCGCCCAGCAGATCGTCGAACACGCGCGGGCGACCGTGGACATGAACAAGTTGCGGGACGACGTGGACGCCGGCACCAAGGTGCTGACCGCGCGGGCCAAGGAGATCGACGAGGCGCGGACGGAGCTGGTCGGGTACGCCGGGCAGCCGATGCCGGTGACCGCCGCCCGCAAGCGGCTGGACCGCGACCTGGAACTGGTGGCCGCCAAGAAGCGGCTGCTGACCGAGACCGAAGAGGCCGCCCGGCAGCGGGAGGAGGGCGTCAGCGTCCTGAAGCAGCACGTCGCCGAACTGGAGACGTTGAAACTGGAGGCGGTGACCAAACTGGACACCCTGGATCTGGAATTGAAGACCCTGCGGATGCACGAAGTGAAGGACCGGTTCGAGGCGAACGACACCAAGGCCGGCCAGTTCCTGGAGGCCGTGAAGGAGCTAGAGAAGGACATCGAGGTGAAGAAGGTCCGCCGGTCGCTCGACCCGGAGAAGGCGGCCCCGACCGCGACGGAGACGGCGAAGCCGGTCGAGTCGGCCGCCGACGCGGTGGCCCGCAAGCTCGGCCTGAAGGTCGAGAAGAAGATCGACAAGGCCGGCGACTGAGCGGAGTTTTCGAGTGCCGGAGTCGGCGGCGTTCACACCCCTCCCCGCGCAGCGCACTCGGCGGGGAGGGGTGCGGAAACGCTCGACGGTGCCACACCGCCCCGCCATCGTCTCGACCGCTCATTTCGTCTTGTGGACGGTCAGGAACACCGACCCCGTGACCGTCGCGCCGTCGTCCGCCTTCACGTTGTACCCCACTTGCAGTTGCATCACCGGCTTGGCTCCGCCGGCGAACGTCACCGCCACCGTCTTCTCGTCGAGCAGCTTCGCGGACGCGATCACCAGATCGTCCTGCCCTTCGACCAGCCCGTTCGACACCTTCCACCGCTTGCTGCCGTAGGCCTCGCTCCACCGGTAGTTCCACTGCGCCGCCTTGTAGTTCGCCGGGTTTTCGGCCTGCTTCTTGTCCAGCGGGCGGGTGAAGGTCAGCGTCACGCCGGCCTCGGTGACTTCGTGCTTGGCCACGGTGTCGAGTGGCTTGCCGGTCAGCCGCACGCGCTGAAGACAGCCGTCCTTCTGCGCCGCCGTCTGCCAGCCATTGAGTCCACACACGTACATGTTGCCGTCCGTCGGGTGGAACCGGCCCCGGCAGACGCCGGACAGGAACTTGATGTCGAGCGGCGCGACGCCGCCCTGCACGGTGCCGTCCTTGAACTCCTGGCGGAGCAGCACGAACGGCCGGCAGCGACCGTAGCTGAAGTGGATCGGCAGCCCGGCGAGCGGGGACTTGGCCCACGGCGAATCGCCCGACGCGGGCACCCACGTCTGCCCGCCGGCGGAGTTATCCACCTCGCGCGGAATCCAGCAGAGCGGGCCGTCGTAGGTGGTCGGCAGCGGGGTGCGGTGCGCCGCGCGCATGTCGCCGTAGAACCCGCCGACCTTGTACTGATCGACCCGCGTGGCCGGCATCCAGTTGCCTTCCTGGTCCGCGCCGGTGACGATGCCGGTCGGCGACATGCCAAGGCCGATGGGGTGCCGGAAGCCGGTGGCGAACGTCTCCACCTTGCCGCCGTCCTTACTCACCTTCAGCAGGCAACCGCCGTGCGCCAGGTGCGTGTCGCCGGTCTTGAAGAAATAGAAGTTGCCTTGCGGGTCGGTCTCCAGGCAGGTGTCGTAGCTGTGTTCGCCGTTGCCGGTGTGCCAGTCGTTGCACACGCACTCGTAAAAGTCCGCCTCGCCGTCGTCGTTGGTGTCGTGCAGTCGCGTGAGTTGCCCGCGCTCCAGCACGACGATCTTCTTGTCCACCACCTTCAACCCGAGCGGGTGGTACAGGCCGGTGGCGAACCGCTGCCAGTGGCATTCGAGTTTTATTTCGTCCACCTTCACGACCCACACGTCGCCGTGGCAGGTGCAGACCGCGATGCGGCCGTCGGGCAGGAAGTCGAGGCCGGTGCAGAAGAAGAGGGCTTTGTGCGGGTTGTCGTAGGGGATGGTCAGCGTGTCCACCGCGAACGCGCCGGCCTCCTCACCCTTCACCAGCTTCGTGACGAGCGGCTTGCCCCAGCGCGCCGGGCCGGGTTTAGTGAGCGCCGGCAACTCGTCCGCAGCATCACGTCCCAGGCTATGAGCCAGTTTCGTGTACTTATCTTCGGTCTCCTTCGTGTACACGCCATAAACGATCCCGCACCCAAAGCCGCCGATATACCCTGCATTCTGGACCGTGACGTAGCCCAAGTCGTCTCGCTTGGAGGCCAAATTGAAGGACTTCTCGCAGATACAAATCTCCTCACTGAGCAATTGGCTGCGCTCACCAACGTACTGTTGGATGCCGTTGGAGCGAAACCGAAGTCCGCTGACGACGCGCCCTGCCAGCAACTTCGGCATGTCCGCGGCCTTCTTCTCCGTTGTCAGACGGAAGACTCGTGCGATTGCCGAGATGCCATCCTTCGAAAGCAGCTTCGGTGATTCCAAGATGTCGCAACCACCCGCGCTGTAACTGAAGACAACTCGATCTCCGTGAACGTAGTGCCCGCGATATTTCACGTGATCGGCTGGCAACGGAATCGTGGCGCTGGGCGAAGCGATGAGTTGTCCGTTCTTGTTGGTCCAACCCGATACGCTTGGAGTATCGAAGAGGGTTGCACAGCCCGGCGGCATGGTCGGCGTGTTCAGCAGCCCG
This sequence comes from Fimbriiglobus sp., assembly GCA_043738505.1. Lineage (GTDB taxonomy): Bacteria > Planctomycetota > Planctomycetia > Gemmatales > Gemmataceae > JALHQU01. The sequence goes on from JAYUFU010000540.1 coordinate 4,257, forward strand.
AACCGCCGCGCGGAGTGTTCCAGATACCCCCCGGTCCAACCGGCCGCAAGGCGCATCGTCGCGCGGTCGAAGATCACGCAGGCGTCGCCCTTCTCGCCGAGCTTCACCGCCGTGCCCTTGTAGGCGAACACCGTGTCCTTGCCGTGCTGATACTTGAACGTGGCGTTCAGCGCCGGGCCGGTGTTCATGCCGCGGAAGCGGGCGTCGTCCCACTGCGGGTCGCGCATCTTCTCCCACGGCTCGGCCTGGCCCGTCGCCGGCCGCGGCGTCCAGTCCAGGATGTCGAACGGCTTGGGCGGATCAAGTTTCGGCGGCTGCGCGACGGCCGACAGCGAGGCGGCAAGGACGACCGGCAGCACGAGTAGGAGGCGCGGCATGGCTTCGACCCACGAGAACGGCGGGAGGGTGATGGGATGAGTTTACCCGACCGGCAGGGATCGGGTCGAGGTAAGTTGCGAGACCCCACCCCGGCCCGCCGCGCGGGCCACCGTCCCCTGTGATCCTGTCCTGGCGGGTAGGCAGGAGAGGGTTGGGGGGTCGCTGTCTTCGTAGCCCGACTCTCCGAGTCGGAATACGCGATGCCGACTCGGAGAGTCGGGCTACGGGGGTGGTGCGATTCCCCCGCAGCAGTGCTTCTTCCCCTCTCCCCAGTTCCCGCGGATCGCGGAACGTCCGGGGGTGAGGGCCTCCGAAACGGATGCGAGAAGTCCCACACCACTCTTTCAAGCCCGCCCGTCCCGACTCGTCTGCGCCGGTCCCGACGGCGGGGCCGGCCGTGTCGTTTTCCGTAAAACACGCGCCTAGCACACCCCCACTTCCGAGGTGCCGCCATGTCCCGCCGCTTCCGCCGACTCGGCGTCGCGTCCGCCTGCGTCGGCCTGGTCGCCGCCGCCGCGCTGGTCCGCCTGTCCGACACCGCCGCCGCGCCCCGCGAAGACCTCGCCCCATTCGCCCACTGGGTGTTCGACGCCAGCGGCGTGAAGGGCACGACCGTGACGGATCGCGGCGGCAAGCTGGACGGCACCGTCTCCGGCAAGCCGACGGCCGTCACCGCGCCGACCGCCGCGCTGGCGTTCGCCGACCCGAAGGCGTTCGTGACCGTGCGGAAGGCCGTCACCCCGAGGGACGCCTTCCTGCCGAAGCAGGACTTCACCGTCGCCAGTTGGGTCCGCCTCGACGAGCCGACCGAGTGGGGCGGCCTGTTCGGCTGCCTCCAGGACAACGGGCCGACGAAGGCCGGGTTCTTGCTGGGATATGACCAATCGGTCTTCCAGTTCGCCCTCGCCACCGCCGGCGGCAACGGCAAGCTGACGTACCTGAAGGGGAAGACGAAGTACGACCTCGGCCGCTGGTACCACGTCGCCGCCACCTACGACGGCAAGGCGATGCGGCTGTTCGTGAACGGCGTCGAGGACGCCACCAGTCCGGCCCAGTCCGGCCCGGTGCTGTACGCCGACAGCGCGCCGCTGGTCATCGGCCGGTATCAAGACTCGGACGAGGACTACCCGTTCCAGGGGGCCATCCGCGAGGTGCTGTGGTCCGCCGCCGCCGCCCCCGCCGACAAACTGCTCGCCCACTTCCAGGCCGACGAGGCGCTGGCCGCCGTCGCCCCCGCGCCGAACAAGCTGCGGTTCGAGGTGGCCCCGTACCTCCAGTTCGCCACCCGCACGTCGATCACCATCATGTGCGAAACCAGCGAGGCGACCGACTGCGAGGTGAAGTACGGCCCGACCTACCCGCCGACCCTGTCGGCCAAGTCCGCGAAGGCGGACGCCATGCACGAGATCCCGCTGGCCAACCTGCTGCCGAACACCAAGTACTTTTACCAGGTGACTTGCACCACCGCCGACGGCAAGGCGCTGGCGGGCAAGCCGGGCACGTTCGCCACCGCCGTGGACCCGACCGACGCCTACTCGTTCTGCGTCGTCGGCGACACCCAGCGGAACCCGGCGGCCACCACCCGCGTGGCCAAGGTGATGTGGGAGCGGCGGCCGAACTTCGTCCTGCACCTGGGCGACGTGGTGGACGACGGGGCGGCCAAGTGGCAGTGGACCGGCGACCTGTTCAAGCCGTGCCAGGAGCTGTTCGCCCGCGTGCCGGTGTACCCGTGCATCGGCAACCACGAGAAGAACCACGCCCAGTACTACAAGTACTTCAGCCTGCCGAAGCCGGAGTACCACTACTCGTTCGCGTACGGCAACGCCGAGTTCTTCAGCCTGGACACCAACAAGAGCGTGGCCCCGGACAGCCCGCAGTACGAGTGGCTGGACAAGGCGCTGGCGAAATCGACCGCCAAGTGGAAGGTCTGCTTCCACCACCACCCGTGCTACTCGTCCGACTCGGACGACTACGGCGACACCTGGAAGGGCAAGTCCACCTTCGGCGCGCCCCGGCACAAGGTGCTGCTGACCCTGTACGAGAAGTACAACGTGGACCTGGTGATGAACGGGCACATTCATCTGTACGAACGAACACATCCGGTGAAGGGCGGCAAGGTCGATCCGAAGGGGGTCGTCCACATCACGTCCGGCGGCGGCGGCGGCGGGCTGGAGGACTTCGACCCGGTGCCGGCCTTCTACAAGCGCCAGCAGCGGGTGACGTACCACTGTTGCTACTTCACCGTCCACGGCGGCCAGTTGGAGTGCAAGGTGTTCGACGACGAGGGGCGGCTGTTCGACCAGTTCGAGATGAAGAAGGATTAACACCATGATGAACCATGCGGACGTGGCGGTGATCGGCGGCGGCATCGTCGGCCTGGCGCACGCCTGGGAGGCCGCCCGCCGCGGCCTTTCCGTCGTGCTGTTCGAGCGCGGCGAGAAGGCCGAGATGGCGTCGATCCGCAACTTCGGCATGGTGTGGCCCATCGGCCAGCCGCCCGGCGAGCGGTATGAGGCGGCCATGCGGAGCCGGGCGAAGTGGCTCGAACTGCGCGACGCCGCCGGCCTGTGGGTGAACGAGTGCGGGGCCGTCCACGCCGTGTACGAGCCGGACGAACTGGCCGTCATCGCCGACTTCGCCGGGGCCGCGCCGAAGCTCGGCATCGCCTGCGAACTCGTGGAACCGGCCGCCGCGCTCCGCCGCTTCCCCGCGCTGAACCCCGACCGGCTGCTCGGCGTGCTGCACAGCCCGACGGAACTGTGCGTCGATCCGCGGCAAGCCATGGCCACCATCCCGAAGTTCCTCGCCGAACAGTTCCCCAACGTCACCCTGCGGTTCGGCACCACCGTCACCGGCATCGCCATGCCGACCGTCCGCACCGCATCCGGGGAAACGTGGCAGGTCGGCCGCGCGGTGGTGTGCGGCGGGGCCGACTTCGAGACGCTGTTCCCGGACGTGTACGCCGCGTCCGGCATGACCCGATGCAAGCTGCAAATGATGGCGACCGGCCCGCAGCCGGGTGGCTGGCGACTCGGGCCGCACCTCGCCGGCGGGCTGACGCTGGCGCACTACAAGTCGTTCGAGGTGGCCGGCTCGCTGGCGAAGCTGAAGGCCCGCATCGCCGCGCAGTATCCGGAGTACGTGAAGTACGGCATCCACGTCATGGCGTCGCAGAACCACCTCGGCGAGGTCGTCATCGGCGACTCGCACGAGTACGACGCGGAGCGGTCGATCTTCGACAAGGCCGAGATCGACGAGCTGATCTTGAAGTACCTGCGGACGCTGGTGAAGTTGCCGGACTGGACCATTGTCCGCCGCTGGCACGGGGTGTACGCCAAGCACCCGACGCGGGCGCAGTTCACCGCCGAGCCGCAGCCGAACTGCCACGTCGTGGGTTCCCCCGGCGGGGCCGGCATGACGCTGGCGTTCGGCCTGGCGGAGACGTTCTGGAACGACGTTCGGTGACGCCATTCCTCGCGCGGCAAAACGCCGGTGGGCCGCCCCTCACCCGAACGTCACCCCCGTCGCGGCGACGGCCACCCGGAGGCGGGCGAGGTAGTCGGCGCGGGGGATGTCGATCACCCCGAACTGGCGGGTGTGGTCGTTGACGATCTGCACGTCCAGCAACTGGTAGCCGCGCGCGTTCAGCCGCTCGACCAACTTCACCAGCGCCACCTTCGAGGCGTCGGTGGCGCGGTGGAACATGGACTCGGCCGCGAACAGCCCGCCGAGGGCCACCCCGTACACGCCGCCGACGAGGTCGTCGCCGAGCCACGTCTCCAGGCTGTGCGCGTGGCCGGCGCGGTGCAGGGCGGTGTACGCGGCGATCATGTCGGCGGTCAGCCAGGTGCCCTCGTCGGGGCGGTCGGCGCACCCCCGGATGACTTCGGCGAAGCAGTGGTTGACGGTGACGCGGAAGACGTTCTTGCGGACGGTGGCGGCCAGCCGGCGGGGGACGTGGAAGGCGTCGAGGGGGATGACGGCGCGGGGGTCGGGCGACCACCACAGGATGGGGTCGCCCTCGTTGAACCAGGGGAAGATGCCGCCGCCGTAGGCGCGGAGGAGGGTGGCGGGCCGCAGGTTGCCGCCGACGCCGACCACCCCTTCCGGGGAGGCGTCCTCGGGCGACGACCACGGCAGCGGGCGGGGTCGCTTCAGCCAGTCTTCGGCGGCGTCGGTCACGCGGGCCATACCCCAATGCTGTCCGCACCTTCGACGGACCAGAATCCGACGGTGTGCCCGGATGTCTTCACCGCGGAGCGGTGCCGGACTGTAGCCAGGGGTGAAACCCCTGGTGCCACGTTCCGCCACCCCTCCGGGGTGGGTGCGATTGTTTCCCCCGACCAGGGGTGTCGCTCGCTCCGCTCGCTCACCCCTGGCTACAGTCCGCCACGCCTCCGGCGTGAAGACCGGGAGAGCCGCCGTGGTTATCCAAGCGCGTATTCGTGGCCAACCCGACGACTGTACTGACCCCCCAGCCCGTGTCACTTGATCTTGTCCATCAGTTCCTTGGCTTCCGCCGCCGCTTTCGTCTTGGGGAAGTTCTTGACGACGTACTTCAGCAGCCGGCCGGCGTCCTCCTTCTTGCCCATCTCGACGCACTCCTTCGCCAGGTCCAGCCGCGACCGCGCCTGCTTCTCGTCCGGGTCGTCGCTCGGCACCGGCGGCTTCGGGTCCACCGGCTTCGGCTCCACCTTCGGCTCCGCCTTGGGGTCGGTCTTCGGGGCCGTCACGCCGGCCGGGTAGCCGCGGTGGGTGCCCTTCTCGACGTGCAGCCACCCGTCGTACCGGTCCTTGTCCTTC
>JAYUFU010000541.1:0-3104 GCA_043738505.1 Fimbriiglobus sp.
CGCGCCAGCAAGGGGCCGGCAGACGTGGCTCGCCCCTTGCTGGCGCGGCGGGCTAACAAGAATACCGTCACCACCCCGAAGTCCGCTCTGGCGCTCACACGGGCGGATCAGATCCGGCGTGTTTGATCTCGGCGCAGATCGCTTCAAACCATTCAAAGTACACTTCTTCGAGTGCATCCAAAGGCATCGAGAACGCGCTGCGAGTCAACGGGAGCTTTAACTCTTCGGCGGCGCGAAGTGCCAGCGATTGAAAATCGGCATAGAGCATTCTGGCAGCCATCAGGTCGCCAGCGTTCCTCATCCCGTAGTCGGCGACCCACAGCGAGTACACGAGGCGTTCCCAGGTGGTCAACTTTTCCATCCCGAGGCTGGCCTTCTTCCGAATGACCCGATCACCTTCTTCGATCACCCAGCTTTCGTTGTCAGTTGGGTGGGTCATGTGCTGCTGCCACCTGTCGAGATTCCGCCGGCTGACTTGCCGAAGGTCATACTGTTTTCCTCCGATCGCCCAGTCGCTTCAACTCAAATCCGGCGTTCCCACAAAGTTCACTTCGCCCGGCCGAGTTTGACGCCGGCCGGCAAATCCCGTATGCGTTGAATCGACAAGTGAGGTGGCGGCGCGCGCCCGCCGCGACGCGCCGTCGGTCCCCCGTTCCCTCGCCGAGGTCGCCCGCCCATGATTCCGACGGCCCCGAAGTCCGACCGCCCCGACGCCTACGGCAAGGCCCTCCGCATCAACATCGACAACCGGCGGTACGGCACGTTCGCCGAGATCGGGGCCGGGCAGGAAGTGGCGCGGTGGTTCTTCCGCGTCGGCGGCGCGGCCGGCACGGTGGCCAAGTCCATGTCCGCCTACGACATGACGGTGTCGGACGCCATCTACGGGCAGGCCAGCCGGTACGTCAGCCGCGAGCGGCTGGAGGCGATGCTCGACCACGAGCACAAGCTGAACCTGGACCGGCTGTCCGGCCTGCGCGGCGACACGTCCGCCTTCTTCGCCTTCGCCAACACCGTGTCCGCCCGCAACTACATGGGCACCAACGACTGCCACGGCTGGCTGGGCGTGCGGTTCCAGGCGTACCCCCGCGACCAGGACAGCCAGATCATCCTGCACGTGCGGCTCCGCGACACGTCGAACGTGCTGCAACAGGAGGCCATCGGCCTCATCGGGGTGAACCTGCTGTACGGCGCGTTCTTCCTGCACCACGAACCCGACCAACTGCTCGAATCGCTGACCGACGGCCTCGACCCGGGCCGCGTCGAGATCGACCTCATCGACTTCTCCGGCATCGGCTTCCGGGCCATCGACAACCGGCTGATGAGCCTGCAACTGGTGCAGAAGGGGTTGAGTAAGGCGGCCATGTTCGGGCCGGACGGCAAGGTGCTGCTGCCGGCCGAGGTGTTCCGCAAGCGGCCGGTGCTGGTGCAGCGGGGCAGCTTCCGGCCGATCACGCACGTGAACCTGGACATCCTGCGGGCGGCGCACGAGCGGTTCGCCGCCAGCCTGCCGGAGGAGGACCGCGACCGGGTGGTGAAGGTGGCCGAACTGACCATGCGGAACCTGACCGCCACCAGCAGCACCACCAGCGCGGACACCCGCGACTTCCTCAGCCGGGCCGATTCGCTGTCGGCCGCCGGCCTGTCGGTGCTGGTCAGCGACTACGCCGAGTTCTTCCGGCTGGCCGGCTACCTGAACCAGCTCACGAGCAACCGGGTGGCGCTCGGGGTGGGTGCCGTCACGGTGCCGGAGATCTTCGACCCGAAGCACTACCGCAACCTGGACGGCGGCATCCTGGAGGCGGTCGGCCGGCTGTTCCGCAACGACCTGACGCTGTTCGTCTACCCGTACACCGACCGCGCCACCGGCAAGCTGCTGACGGTCGAATCGCTGGAACTGCCGGCCGAGAGCCAGCCGCTGTACGACTACGCGGTGCGGGCCGGGCGGGTGGTCGGCCTGGACAACTACGACGCCACGTGCCTGCCCATCGACTCCCGCGACGTGCTGAAGCGGATCGCGGCGGGCACGGCGTGGGAGGAGATGGTGCCGCCGGCGGTGGTGAAGCTGATCAAGGACCGCCACCTCTTCGGCCACCGCGCCCGCCAGACGGCGTGAGACACGCACCCGGTGACGGTGTCCGAACGGGCGTGGCCGGTTTTCCACCTCCCCTCGTCGAGGGGAGGTCGGCGGCGAAGCCGCCGGGAGGGGAGATTCCCGAGCAAACTCGGACTCCCCTCCCGGTCGGCCCGTCCGCCGTCACTTCTTCTCGCCCTTCACTTTCTCGAACACGATGACGTGCTGCCACGGCAGAGTCTTGACCGTCGTCTTGTGGTCCAACTCCTTGAACTCGGCCATCTCCTTCATCACCTGCCGCTCGGACATCTTGTGGACGAGCTTGATCGGCACGGCGTCGTCCTCCAGGCGGAACTCGACGAACACCAGCCGGCCGCCGGGCTTCAGCGCGGCCACCAACTTCTCGCCCATCTCGTGGGGGAACTCGAGTTCGTGGTACACGTCCACCATCAGGATGAGATCGACCTTGCCGGCCGGCAGCTTCGGGTCCTTGTCGGTGCCCAGCACCAACTCCACGTTCTCCACCTTGTCCTTCTTCTTGCGGGCCGCCATCAGGTCGAGCATCTCCTGCTGGATGTCCACGGCCAGGATTTTGCCCGTCTCGCCGACCTCCTTGGCCATGCGGAAGGCGTGGTAGCCGCTGCCGGCCCCCACGTCGGCGACGGTCATGCCCTCCTTCAGGGCGAGCGCCTTGAGCAGCTTCGTCGGGGCCTCCTCCTTCTCCCGCTCCGGCCGCTCCAGCCAGCCGGCCACCCGGTGGCCCATGACCAGCGCGATCTCGCGGCCCTGGTAGAACTTGCCGATGCCGTCCGGGTCGTGCTGCTCGCGGGTCTCGTACTTGGGCTTCTGGTCCTTCGGCGGGTCGGCGGCGACGGCCACCCCGCCGGCGAACAGCAGGGCGAGAGGGAGGTAGCGAAGCATGGGGGAACTCCGGTGCGGGGGCCTGTCTCCAGTGTAGCAGAGGTGCGGCGGTGATTGGCGAGGTTGACCCTTGCACGGAGTCAACCCCCCGCGTACCCTGCCGGGAGTGCTG
>JAYUFU010000542.1:0-25792 GCA_043738505.1 Fimbriiglobus sp.
GGGCGTCAGCCCCCTGTTGTGTTTCAGAACAGGGGGCTGACGCCCCCCGCTCGCCGCGAAATGGACGCCACGGCAGCAACACCACCCCCACCGGCAACAGCCACATCAACTGACCGCCGACGAACGTCAGCGGGTTCATCAGCCGGGCGAGCGGGTTGGCGTCCTCGCTCCGCTCCACCGCGTACTTCAGCGTGACGAACTCGTTCTCCGCCATCCAGACGGCGTGCGGGGCGAACACCGCCACCGCCACGACCGCCGCCAGGTACGGCCCGACCGTCCGCAGGCACCGCCGCGCGACCGGGTTCCACACGAGGTAGGCCGCCAGAGGCAGCAGCAGCACGCCGAGGGTGTACTTGCACAGCAGCGTCAGGCCGATGACCGCGCCGACGGCGAGCCAGCTCCCGAGGCCGTTGGTGCGAACCGCCCGCTCGCCCAGCACGATCGTCCACGCCCAGCCGACCGCTAGCGCCACGTTGTTGCTCCACTCGGCCGGGTCGTTCGTCAGGTACATCAGCCCTTCGAGTGAAAGCGCGGCGCACAGCGCGAGCGGCGGCGGCAGGTATCGCCGGCCGAGTTGCCACGCGGCGACGATACACGCGGCCGCCGACAGGTAGCCGAGGACGTACACGCCCCACACGTCGCCGGGCGACAGGCGGGCGAAGCCGGCCGCCAGCCACGCCGGCAGCGGCGGGTGCTTCGGGTAGCCCCACTGGAGCGAGTGCCCCCAGGACAGCCACTCGATGAGGTCGAGCGGGCCGTTCGGGTGTGAGGCGACGACGGCGACCAGCCAAAGTAGCGTGCGGACGGCCAGCCAGACGACGAGAACCCGCCCGCACCACCGCGCGGACGGCATCGGGTCGGCGGCGGCAGTCATGGGCGGCTCACATCGGCGACGGACGAGAGGGGATACAATAGCGGCCGTCATCCGCCGCGCACAAGTCCAGAGCCGTTTCCCATGACCGTCGCCGTCGTCGGCCTCCTGCTCGCTCGCCCCGCTCCACCCGGCGAAGGCAGAGAAGCCCGACCCGCCCAACTGGAAGTAAGCCGACGCGGCGGGCCGGCTGCTGCTCGCCGCCATCCTGGCCGGACACGAGCAGCGGCAACAGGAAAAGCCCGGTCCAACCGGGGAGCCCGCGCGCCCACCCGACCGCCATCGAACTCGAATGTCCTGAATTCGGTATGACCGCCGCTCAAGAACGGGTCCGCCGGACGCCGATAAGTCAGAATTGAGTTCGACGCGACACGCACGTTCCGCCAATCCGCACGCCAGCGCCTGGGGTCGAGATGCAGCCACTGCTCGCCAGTCCGGAACGACTCTACGTGCGCCTGTTCTGGTGCTGGCTCATCGGGCGAACAGCGCTCTGGACTCTCGTGAGTTGGCTGACCTTGTCGAACCCGCCCATGGACACGGTCGAGATGTTGTCCTGGGGACAACACTGGTTGTGGTGCTACCACAAGCACCCGCCGATGCCCGCGTGGATTGCCGAGGCCGCGGCGGCCGTCTCGGGCGGGTCCATCGGGGCGGTCTACCTGGCGAGTCACCTGCTGGTTGCGATCTGCATGTGGAGCGCCTGGAAGTTGGGCCGCGACATGCTCTCGCCGCGCCTCGCGTTCTTCGCCGCGCTCTGCCTGGAGCCGCTCGACTACTACAACCACATGGCCAACGACATCGGTCACGGGGTCGCGCTGTCGGCGTCGTCGGCCCTGTTGGTGGTGTGCTGTCACGGCGCGCTCGCCCGCGGGGGGTGGCACCGGTGGGTCGCACTCGGCGTTGCGGCGGGTGCCGCCTTCCTCTCCAAGTACAGCGCCGTGTTCCTGTTCATTCCCATGCTCCTCTTCGTCGTGGTCCATCCGCGGTGCCGCTCGATCTGGAAACGGCCCGGGCCGTACGTGGCGATCGGCGTCGCCACCCTCGTCGTCCTCCCACACTTGATCTGCTGCGTGCGGGAGGACTTCGGGCCGGTTCGCTTCGCGCTCAAGCGATCCTACGAACGGGACAGTTCCGTCCTCAACCACCTGTGGTTCCCGATCTCATTCGTCGGCAGCCAGAGCTGGCGACTGGCGTTCGTTCTCCTCGCCCTGGCCCCGCTCGTCTGGCCCTGGCGACGGCGGTCCCTGCCCGAGGGCGACCGCTTCAATCGCGATTTCTTGCTGGCGATGGCGGTCGGGCCGGTCGTTCTGCACGTTCTCGTCGCGGGCGTGCTGGGCGTCGAGGTGCGCGAGATGTGGGGGCACCATCTGTGGACTTTTCTCGGCCTCACCGTCCTCTTTTTCTGTCGGGTCGATGAGTCGCCGCGGCGACTCGCCCAGGCCGGCGCGGTCGCGCTGCTCGGCGGGGGCGGGTTCCTGGCGCTCTTCGTCGGCACGAACCTGTACGGGCCGACGTTCGGCCGCGCCGTCCAGACGCACTTCCCCGGGCGCGCGGTCGCCGCGGCCGTCGCGCGGGAGTGGTCGGCCAGCCATCCCGAGCCGCTGACGATCGTCGCCGCGGACAACCTGTTCCTCGGTTGCAGCGCGAGCTGGTATTTGGAGGGGCGACCGGCGACCTTCATGCTGGACGGCCGCAACGAGACGCCCTGGGTGACCGACGACGACCTGACGCGCCGCGGCGGGGTCATCCTCTGGTACGCGCATTCGGACGACAACCGGGTGCCGGAGGTCTTTCGGATTCGGTTCCCGAATGCCCAGCCGCGGCCGCTCATCCTCGTGACGCCCAACCGCGGCCCCGACCTGCCCCCCCGGCGATTCGGGATCGCCATCGTTCCGCCGGCGACCCAGTGAGTCGGCGGCAGTTTGGGCGAGGTCTCTTCCTCGCACCCACACATCGCCCTGGGGATCGACCGTGGCGGCCCGCTACAATGGCGGTCGCCACCCGCATCGCACCAGGGCTTTTCCCATGACCGCCGCCGTCGCCGTCGTCGGCCTGCTTTCCCTCGCCCCGTGCGTCGATCTGCCGACGCTCTTCTGGGGCATCGCGCCGAAGGTGGAAGCCGACGACCTCGCCTCGTTCAAGCGGAAGAAGGACAAGGCGGTCGTCCTCGTCCACGGGCTGCTCGCGCGGCCGCTGCACCCCGACCGCGCCGAGAAGCCCGACCCGCACGGCTGGCAAAAGGCCGACGGCGCGCTCGTGAAGCTGCTGGCCGACGAGTTCGACGTGTTCGGCGTCAGCTACGCGCAGACGGTGGCGATGGACCTGGTGCCGCTGTCGAAAGGGCTACGGGACGGCGTCGCGGCTTTGAAGGCGGCGGGGTACAAGGAGATCGCGCTGGTCGGGCACTCGGCCGGCGGGGTCATCGCGCGGCGGTTCGTCGAGTGCCACCCGGAGGCCGGCGTGACGAAGGTGGTGGCGGTGGCCGCGCCGTTCAACGGGTCCATCTGGGCGCACCTGCCGGGGTTCGTCATCCCCAAGCCGCAGGTGCCGTTCATCGGCTCCATGACGCCGGGCGTGCGGAAGGAGTGGCTGGCCAAGTGCGGGTGCGAGGTGCCCAAGGACATCCAGTTCTGCTGCGTGGTTTGCAAGCTGCCGCGGCTGGCCGGCGACACCATGGCGACGGCCAGTAGCCAGTGGCCGGAGGACTTGCAAAAGCAGGGCATCCCGGCGGTGGCGGTGCGGTGCAACCACTTCGACGCCATGACCGGCGACAAGTGCGTGGCGGCCATCGCCGAGGTGGTGAAGGGCAAGGTGGCGCGGTGGGACGAGGACCAAGTCAAGGACGCGCGGAAGGCCCTGCTGGGTAAGTGAGAGGGCTGCGAGGATCTGCGTTCAGCCGCCGGCGATCACGGGGGCAGTGAACTCCAAAACACTTGCCCGTCAGTCGGGTCAGTCGCAACTATGTAGTGCGGCCGAGACCATCGCGATAATGCAACAGCGTTCCGGCTCACTCACCGCCTCGAATAGAAGTATAGCAAGGCAATAGCCAGGCCACTCGATATGATGCCAGTTGCAACCCACGTGAGTATCAGTGACAATCGGGTATCATTGTCAACTATTGCCGCACACGGACCACACACCGTTCGCAGGCTCTTGTATGTGCTCGTGTGGAATCGGATGGATCGCCCAAACGACCAGCCTCTCCGCTCACCAGCTTTCACTTTGCGGCGAAACCCTTGGCCTTTCGCGATGTGGCAGCCGCACAGATAGCATTCTGGCATAAGGGCACTCGCCTGAATCGTTGTGATCCGTGCGTTGTCGTAACTTTCGCGACTATCGACTAATTGCTATTGAGGGTCGCTGGTGCGTCAAGTGCTCAACGGCCGAACAGCCCCACAAAGTTGTGAGATACACGCCGGTTCGTTCGGTCTGGCCAGGCGAATACGTCGCTTCCGTCCCGACCTTTGGCGTGAACCGATTCCCGCACCCTCCAGCCGTTCCGCCGCCTTGTTCGGGGGAACCGGGCCACCCCGCCCTCGCTGCCCCCGTCCGCCGGTTTCCCGCAGGCCGTCATCCACGAGCCGATGATCCAGAGCCACCCGACGCAACTCGACATCCACGCGGCCCAAGACATCCACATCCTGCCCGCCGACCGGGTGGCCATCGTCAGCCATTACTAAAACGGAATGGCGCGGCCCCGGCGGAATCAAGGTGTCGAGCCGAGGTGCCAACCCGCCGGGGCCGCACCACAGGAATCCTACCGCCGGGGTCAAGGGGTCGGGGTCAGAATGCGTCCAGCACCCACTCGCCGCCGTTGGCCGGACTCTTCTCGACGCGGTAATTCACCATGTCCACCACCAGTTGCAGGTGTTCGAGCGGAATTTGCCCGATCAGCACCTGGCACTCGTCGGCCACCTCCATCGCGTCCAGAGTGATGTATCGGTCGAAGATGGTCAGCCGCACCGGGCCGTAGCTTTTCACCTCGTAGGGGCCGGTGGTGTTCCGCGACCGGCGGGTCGAACTGGGGATGTCCAACCCGAGTTGCCGAAGCATCTTCGCGGGCAACGCGAGCGTGGACGCACCGGTATCGACGAGCGCGTCTTCGATCGTGATCGTTAGCACTTTCTCCACCGACAACTGGCCCATACGGGCCTGCGCCGAATCCAGCGCGTTCTCGATCTTCGCCTTGCAGGTGACGCGGCCCATGAAGTCGATCCTCGCCATGACGGGGACTCCGGCGGTTGGGGGACTTGCTACAGTCTACCGTGCCACCGCCGAGGACTCCATGCGCGTCATCAAGCTGAAGAAAGTGAAGCGGATCAACAGCCTGCACTACGCCCCCGACGGCCGGCTGCTGGTGATCGGCGGGGCGGAGGTGAGAATGGTCGATGACGCCGTGTGGGTGGACGTACCGGCCGGCGAGGAGACGAGTCGCTTCGCGCTTCGCTTCGCGCGGACGGCGGACTGCTACGCGGTGACGCCGGACTTGTCGAAGATGGCGACCGGCGGTCGCGGTGATATCGAGGGCACCCTGCTTGTGCCCGTCGTCTGGTTCGACCCTGACAACCCCGATCACTTCCGCGCCGTGAGACTGACCGACGAGCCGGGCACCCTGGAGGTATTCGGCCTCGCCTTCGACCCGACCGGGAAGCGGCTGGCAGTGTCGTTCGCGCGGGACGACGACGGGGCCGGGTACAACTGCTTCTCCGTGGTCCCGTTGGGCGGACGGGGAAAGCGAATCGAGAACGACGAGGACAACACCTCCTGCGGCCTTCTCGCGTTCAGCCCGGACGGCAAGCGGATCGCCACCAGCGGCGGACCCGACCATTCGCCAAGCGTCGTCGTCGTCGATAGCAAGACCCTCGACTACTCCCACGAGTTCAACCCGCCGGGCACGCAGACCCGGCAGCTCCTGTACTCGCCGTCGGGCGACGAATTGGCCGTGGTCAACGGGCGAAGCGTGTACCTGGTCTCGGCGAAAACGGGCGCGCTCCGACTCGCGCTCGACGGCCACCCGAAGCAGGTGAACGCAGTGGCGTTCAGCCCGGACGGGCGGCGGCTGGTGTCGGCGTGCCACGACAAACTGGTCCGCGTGTGGGACGTGAAGAGCGGGCAGTTGCTGACCGGCTACGACTGGAAGATCGGGGCCGTCACCGCGGTGGCGTTCGCGCCGGACGGCCTGACCGCGGCCGCCGGCGGCGAAAAGGGGCAAGTCGTCGTGTGGGATTGCGAGGGGTGAAACCGCTACACCCCGACGACGGGCAGCTTGCGGCGGCCGAGGCCGGTCGCGTCCTGCTTCGGCAGGCGGTGCGCGTTCGTCTTCTCCCAGTCGGCCAGTTCCACCATCAGCGCGTCCACGATCTCCTCCTCCTTCACCCGGCGGACCATCTCGCCGTTGCGGAAGATCATCCCCTGGCCGTTGCCGGCGGCGATGCCGATGTCCGCCTCCCGCGCCTCGCCGGGGCCGTTCACCACGCACCCCAGCACCGAAATCTTCACCGGCAGTTGCTTGCCGGCCAGCCGCACTTCCAGTTCGGCGATAATCTTCTCCAGGTCGATGGCCAGTCGGCCGCACGTCGGGCAGGCGATCAGTTCCGGCCGGCGGACGCGGCGCTGCGTGGCTTGCAGGATGTCGAACGCGGCGGCGATCTCCGGCACCGGGTCGCCGAGCAGCGAGATGCGGATGGTGTCGCCGATGCCGTCGAGCAGGATCGGCGACAGCCCGGCGGCGGACTTCGTGACCGCATACGGCGGCTTGCCCGCTTCCGTGATGCCGATGTGCGTCGGGTAGTCACACAACCGCGCGTAGAGCCGGTACGCCTCCACCGCGACCAGCACGTCCGACGACTTCAGCGACACGATCATGTCGTGGTAGCCCTCGCTCTCGGCGATCTCGATGTACCGCAGGCAGCTCTCCACCATCGCGGGCGGGCACGGGAACTCGTACTTCTCGCACAGGTCGCGTTCCAGGCTGCCGGCGTTCACGCCGATCCGCATGGGCAGGCCCTTGTCCTTCGCCTTCCGCACCACCTGTCGGAAGCGGTCCACGGTGCCGATGTTGCCGGGGTTGATGCGAATCTTGTCGATGGGGTGATCGAGCGCCGCCAGCGCCATCTTGTAGTCGAAATGGATGTCGCAGATGAGCGGGATGCCGATCTGCTGGCGGATTTCGCCGAGCGCGCCGGCGTCTTCCGGCTTCGGCACCGTCACGCGGACGAGTTCGCACCCGGCTTCTTCGAGCGCGTGAATCTGCTTGACCGTGGCCGCCACGTCGAACGTGTCGGTGGTGGTCATGCTCTGCACCCACACCGGGTTGTCGCCGCCGACAACCCGGTCGCCGACCTTCACCTCGCGGGTCTTGTGGCGCGGCTTGCCGGGCACCTTCTGGGCGGTTTCCAGCACGGACAGATCGAAGCGGGACATGGCGGCGACCCTGGGCGGTGCGGTTGGCGGTGCGAAGCGTTAACCGCAGGATATGGTACGCCGATCACCGGCCGGGCGAAGGGTCAACCGGCGGATGCCAGCCGGCGGTGATCCAGTAGCTCCGGACTTCGAGTGCAATCGGATCGGAATCGAGGTGGAGCGCGGCGACCGTGGCCCGACCGGTCGGCGTCCGGCCGACGATTCGGAGCGGCGAGTACGGCACCGCGGCACAAGCCGAAGAGGTGACACCGATAGGTAAGCGACTTTGGAACAAGTCGGCGCGGAATTTGGAAAATGCCGCCACCGTTATTGACATCAATATGGCACATGCTGTACTATGGACGTGGCAGGTGAATCGAGAGCGCATTTCGGCACCTGTCGCGTACCACTTTCCTGGAGTACTGTGATGGATATCACTCGGGTCGGATACGGAGCAGACCACGGAAGCAAAGTGGTAATCCCTTCGGATTCCATCGATCCCACCGGGTGGAAAGTGTGTGGCGACGTGCTGAGGTGCGTCACAGGACGCCTTCCCGATCCGTCGAATGCCAACAACCACCACGAATACACAATCTCGATTTCCTTCAGCGATATTTTGCGTTTCATGGCCCACGTTGCGCAGGACGCCGATCCGGATGTGGTTTCGGCTCATATGGCCGAAATAAGGACGTGGACGGGACCAGACTTTATGAAGGACTACGACGACGACACCAAAACACTCCTCGGCTCCCCTCCTCCGCCCGATCTTCAAAGAATGTTGGCGTGGTGGCTGGCGATTGCCTCCGGGTACCGAGTCGGTTAGTTGAACTGTTCAACTTCCGCCCATAGCAACCTGTCCGCCGCCAGGAGCCCTCGCCGCACGGCCTCGTTCACCGCCTTCGCTTTCGTCAGCAGCCCCCGGCGGTACTCGGCCATCAGTTGGTCGAGTCGGGCGCGGCCGTCGGCGGTCAACCGGCTCTCCCGCTGGTCGGCGAGAAGGGCGTGAAGTTCCGTTTGCTGTTCGGTTGGCATCAGCGCGGCGGCGGCGCGGCTCACCGCCGCGTCGCTCAGTTGATCGACGGGAGTCTCCGTCACCCCGCGCGCGATCCAGTCGAGAACCGCCTCCGCGAGAGGCTTCGACCCGGCCGCGGACTTGGCCCGCGCCGCGAGTTCGTCCGGCAGGTCGATGGTGAGGGTCGTACTCACGGCGTTCTCCGGGTTCGGTCTTCCCGAGGACATCATACACCGTCACGCACTCTCCAGCAGCTCGCGGTACTGTGGTGGGACGCCTCGGAACGCCACTTGGTAGCACGGCTCCAGCGGCACGCTGACGTAGTGGTCGCGGGACAGGAACAGCGGCATCTCCGGCAGCGGTTCGCCGACGACGCTCGGTTCGACGTAGCACCGGGCCCCTTCGCCGTTGTCCTCGTCCGCCACCTCGTAGGCCGCGAACGTCAGCGGCCGATCCGCCGGCGCGGTGTACGTCTTCCCACCGAGGCGGGGCCAGATCGCCCCGTGGATGCCGTTCGGGTCGCGCGGCGTCGGCGGCCACGGGTCCAGGATCAGCACGTTCACGTCCGCGCGAACGGCCCGCACCGCTTTCCCCACGAACCGCTTGAACTCCTCGTCGCCGCCTTTGTTGCCCGGCGACACGATCTCGACGATGGCGACCACGCGGTCGTTGCTGACGTGACGGACGGACAACCGCTTCTGGCGGAACCCCGTCGGCAGTTCGGCCCGCTCGGTGAGTCGAACTCTCGGTGGTGCCATCGTGGCGACCGTGCCGTCGCCGTTGCCGCTCGGCTTCGCGGGCTTGCGTGGTGTGGGTGGAGGTTGCGATTGCAACGTCAGCACGTCCGGCCCCATCGTCCGCAGGGACTGCTCGACCAGCGCGTAATAGCCGTCCGGCAACCGCTCACTGACGCCCGTGCCAATAGCGGTGAGGAGGTAGGTGTGGAAGTGGGTGAACGCGAACGTCGGCACCCTGGTCCAATCGTGCATCGGCATGGCTCCGCCTCCGGTGGTGTCGCCATTCTACCGCGCCGCCGGCCGGCCTGAGCGATCACTCCGGCCCAGCCGCCTCAATCGCCGCGCAGTGCGGCGGCACGCCAGGCGTTCACGAATTCGGTCACAACACGTTGGCATCTTCCCGCAAGTCGGTGGCGTCGCGGTTGCTTTTGCCGCCGTTGCAGAGGCTGCACAACGTCTGGAAGTTCTCGAACGTGTCCGGCCCGCCCTTCGACCGGGGCAGGATGTGATCGACGTGCAGGATGATCCCGTCGTGCGCCCGCCGCCCGCACGCCACGCAGCGCCACTTGTCACGCTGGAACACCCGCCACCGCATCGCCGGCATGACGGGAACGCGCTGCGCCGCGACCTCCGCCACCCGCGCGAGGTCTGCGGCGGAGAGCGAGCCGGCGGCCTTATCCGATTCACTCTCCTCCTCGGCCTCGGCTTCGGCCTCCAACCAGTCGTTCGCGCGGTCCACGAGTTCGTCGAACCGCGTCGGCACGCCTTTGGCAATCTGGAGGAACGAATCGTAAACCGGGAAGAAGATGGCGTACTTGCGGATCAGTCGCGTGAGTTCGGCAGGGCCAATCGGGTACGGAATCTCCGGCGCGAGAAAGTAATGGTTGTCGAAATGTCGCTCATCCATCATGTGGCGATACTGATCTCGAAGCGGTGAGAGGTACCGTGCCGTACCGCCATATGTCATCTGCGGACACATCCCCGTTTCGACGCAAAGGGATTGGATCACCTCCAAGTTGTCCACGAGCGAGGCGAGCACCGCACGGTACGACTTGTCGCTGAGTCGGATGGACCAATTTTCGAGAAGCCAGGCGAGTCCGCTTTGTCCAAGGGTGAAGGCGTACCGGAAGGGGACAATCTGGATCGGCTTGCTATCGTTCCGCGTCAGCCCCGGCCACTTGCCCTTCCGGCGTTGACCGCCCAATCCGACGAGGGCGTGGTCGTACTTCAGCGTGAGTTCGCGGTCGCGCTTCTGGCGAAAGTGAGGGAAGTACGAGACGATTGAGTCCTCGAAGACATCGACGCCGTACACCCGCCGGATGAGCGCGATCGCCTCCCGCAAGACGACGTGCATGCGCGGCAAGATCGAGTACCGGATCGCGTCCGCGCGGAGTCGCGGGTCATCGACCTGAAAGAGGTTCCGGTCCTGCTCGTCGAAGGTGATTTCCGCGAGCGTGCCGACGCCCACGGACTTGGAGGCAAGCGCTGGCGTGTCCTGAACTGCGGTCAAATCGGATTGATCATCCACCCGACTGTCCTCCACTGTTTTGGGATCGTGAGGCAGACCACCACCAACAGACTCTTGGACTACACCGACACCCGGTTCGCCTCAACCCGGTTCGGGCATCCGGCTTTTGCGTATCGCCGCTGCTTCGCGAGCCGCCGCCTTCCGCTTCTTGGTTCGGGCAGCCTTGGCTCCAGCCGCGCGCCTCTTGCGTGTGGCGGCGGCCTTGAGCGCCGACACACGGCGGGCCGAACACTGCTGGAATCCGTCGATTCCATCGAACTCGTAGGCCCACGCCGCTCCGTCCCCTTCGCGGCTCCAGAATGCCACCCAACCGCGCGAACACCACGACGCCAAGTTGCGGATGAACTCTTCGTGCGACTTCCATTTGCCGATGTGAACGTCGTCCCAAAGCAGAACGTTGCCGACGAGTTTCAGCGACCCGACCATCCAGTGATGGCGGCCTTTACCGCGCACGTGAGCCGAGATCGCCTCGGCAACTTCGGCGAGTTTGTCCGGACGGACACGGACATCATACATGTCTATGCTTGTCTCGTACCCCATCGACCCTTGCCCTCAAAGATTGAGTCAGCGAACACCCAATCGCCGACGCGCGTTCAATCGTGCATCGGCATGGCTCCGCCTCCGGTGGTGTCGCCATTCTACCGCGCCGCCGGCCGGCCGGTACAATGGCGGCATGAACCTGCTGATCACCGCCGGGGCCGCGTCCGCGCCGCTGGACGGCACCCGCGCCGTGGTGCCGACGGCGGTGCCCCGCGCCGCGTCCAAGCTGGCCGCGTTCGCCTACCAGCGCGGCCACTCGCTGCTCGTCCTCACTTCCTCGACGGAGGTGCTGGCCGAGTTGCCGACCGATACCGCCGACCCGAACCGGATGCGGGTGGTGACGTACCGCACCGCCGACGAGCTGATGGCGGTGCTGCCGTGGTGCCTGGCCGAGGCCCGGCCGGACGCCGTGCTGCACGCCGCCGCCGTGCCGGAGTTCGTCCCCGCCGGCGCGTTCATTCCCGCCGCCGGCACCGTCTTCCACCCGCGGTCGCGGGAGTGGGTGAGCGACGGCGGCAACGCGAAGCTGGCCGACGCGACCGCCGCCAGCGGGCAGGTGGAGCCGGAGCAGTGGGTGCGGCTGGTCCGCGCCCCGCGCGCCATCGACCGGCTGAAATCCCAGTGGGGGTATACTGGGCTGCTGGTGCTGATGCGCGTGGACGCCGACGCCACCGACCACAAGTTGCTCGAACTCGGCGAGGGGCACCGCACCCGCGCCGCCGCCGAAATGCTGGTGACGACGACCGTCTCCGGCGAGGGGCTGTGGGCGTTCGTCGGCCCGTCGGACGGCCGGTACGACCGCGTCCCCCGCCGCGAGTTGGCCGAGCGGGTGATCCTGCAACTGGAAGACTGGCACCGCGCGCGGGTGGCGAATGGCTAATGTTCTCCTCGGCGTCACCGGGTCCGTCGCGGCCGTGCGGACGCCCTTGCTTTTCCAGCAACTCACCGCTGCCGGCCACGCGGTGAAGGTGGTGGCGACCCCGGCCAGCGTCTACTTCTTCGACCCGGCCGAAGTCGGCGGCGCGAACGGCGTCCGCGACCCGGACGTGATGATCTTGGACGGCGACGAGTGGCCGGGCGAGCGGTACGCGCGCGGCGACCGCGTGGTCCACATCGACCTGCGGAGTTGGGCCGACGTGTTCGTCCTCGCCCCGCTGGACGCGAACACCCTGGCGAAGCTGGCCGTCGGCCTGAGCGACAACGCGCTGACGTGCGTCTGGCGGGCGTGGGACTGGGCCAAGCCGGTGGTGCTGGCCCCGGCGATGAACACGCTCATGTGGCAGCACCCGCTGACGCGGAAGCACCTGCGGAGCCTGGCCGCCGACTTCGGCGCGGGCCACATCCCGGCCAGCTTCGACGAGGAGCAACTGGTGGCGCAGATCAACGACCGGGCGAAGGCGCTGCGAGTCGTCGGGCCGATCTCGAAGGCCCTGGCGTGCGGCGACACCGGCGTCGGCGCGATGGCCGAGGTGCCCGACATCGTCGCGGCGGTGGAGGCGGCAACAGGGAGGAAGCACTAACCACAGAAACACAGAGGCACGGAGAAGAGGAGGAATGAAGAGAGGGCTGTCTTCCCCACTCTCCTCTCCTGTCTTCTCGGTGCCACTGTGTCTCTGTGGTTAGTCCGAATCTTCCGCCGTCACTTCGCCTTCAACTCCGGGAACAGCGTCGCCGGCGGGTCGCGGCCGAGGGCGGCCTTCCAGTTGGCGTAGACCACCCCGCCGGCGGTCAGTTCCGGCGTCTTGTCCGTCTCCCCCGTCAGCGTGGCGGCCCACTGCAACCGCGCCAAGAGTCCGTCGATGTCCGCATCCGTCGGCGGCTTTTGGCAAAACGTGTTCCCGTAGGTGAAGTGGATTTCCGGCACGCCGTTCGGGCGAAAACGGGTGCCGCCGATCTCGGTGCAGCGCCACTCCGGCTTCTCCGCCTTCGGGTGGCGGTACAGGTACGCCAGCACGAACCGCTCGCCGTCGTCGGTCGGCTCCTTCAGCTCCTTGATTGCCAGCACCCGCTCGATGACGAACCCCCGCTTGGTGTCGATCACCTCCCACGCCAGGACGCGGACGGGGCCGGCGTCGTCCCGGCGGGGCACGGCGGCGGCGAGGTCCGCCAACTTCCACTCCTTGGGCGGGTCGGCGTTCCGCAGCGGGCGGCCGTCCCGCGGAACCGGCGCACCCAGCACAACCGTCAGCGCGAGGAGGTGAAACACGGATGAGTCTCCGGATTGGGCCGCTTGCGTCGCTTCGGCAACGAGGGTAGCATCTACGCGACAGCTTCACAACCGCCCGTCCCCTCACTCCGGGTTGGTGCCATGAAATTCTTCCTCATCGTGTCGAAGGGCAAACACCGCGGCATGCCGATCGCCATCGCCGTGGACCTGTTCACCATCGGCTCCGGCCAGGCGTGCCAACTCCGCGCCCGGCACCCGGACCTGGGCGACCAGCACTGCGTCCTCGCCATCCGCGGGCGGAAGGTGTTCATCAGCGACATGGGCAGCGGCAAACCGACGACCGTGAACGACGAGCCGCTCATTCCCGGCGAGGAGTGCCCGCTGCACAAGAACGACACCATCGGCGTCGGCCCGCTGGCCTTCCGCGTGACGTTCCACGAGAAGCAGTTGTCCCAGCGGGACCTGGAGGAGTGGGCGCTGCGGGCGCTGGACGAGGACACCGGGCCGAAGATCTCGGCGCTGGCGGAGATCGACGAGGCGATGCGGAAGGGGGACGAGCACCACGACGACGCGGCGGCGGCGGCGGCGGCCATCATGGGCAAGATGTCGGCCATGAAGGGGGTGGTGCGGGGGCGGCTGCGGCTGATGCGGGAGGGCGGCGTGACCATCGTCCGGCTGAGCGACATCTACCTCGTCGAGGAGGCCGAGTTGCACCACCTGAAGAAGGAACTGCACGACAACCTGGACACCAACAACCTGCGGGTGCTGCTGGATTTGAAGAACGTGCGGCGGATGTCGTCGGCGGCGGTCGGCCTGTTCGCCGAGCTGAGCCGCTGGCTGAAGGGGCGGGGCAGCACGCTGGCCGTGTGCCGCCTGCGGGCGGAGCTGAGCAGCATGGTGGACGACATGCGGAACACGTTCAACCTGCGGGTGTACGACGACAAGCCGAAGGCGCTGGCGGCCAAGTGGTGACGGCTACTTCGCCGGGCGCGGCGGTGGGGCGGACTCCGGGGGAAGTTTCGCCACGTTCTCCCGCCACGCGGTTACGTCCGCCGGTCGGCCGGCCCGTTCATAAAGAGCAACCAACCCCTCCGCGACCATTCGCAGGAGGGCGCGGTTGGCCGTCTGGAGAGTCTTCTCCTGCGACTTCAAGCCGGCGTACCCGGCGAGCAGGTACGGTTCGGCATCGGCGGCTTGCCCGTCTCCGAGTAGCGCCAGCCCGAGATACGACCGATTCGTGAGGGCGGTAAACGCATCGGCGGGGCGGCCGTTCCCGTCGGCGACGCGGCGGAACAGCGGCACCGCCTCGGCGAACCGGTTCATATCCAGGTGCAGGCGGGCCAACTCGCCGGCGGCGGCGAGGGTGTCGGGGTGACTCTTGCCGCTGGCCTTCTCCTGTCCGGCGAGAGCCTTCTTGAACAACGGTTCGGCGTCGGCGTACCGGCGACGGAGGTGGTAGATGCGGGCGAGGTTGGCGGCGCTGGTCCGGGTGTTCGGGTCGTCCGCGCCGAGCGCCGTCACGTACCCGGCGTAGGCCCGCTCGTACAGCGGCTCGGCGTCGTCGTATCGGCCGCGGAGTTGGAGGAAGATGGCCAGGTCGTTCAGGCTCGCGGCGGTTTCCTGGTGGTCCGGGCCGAGCGCCTTCTCGCGGCCGGCGGCCGCCCGCTTGAACAGCGGCTCGGCGGGGTCGTAACGACGCAGCGTCTGGTACACGCGCGCCAGTTCGGTGGCACTGGAAAGGGTGTCGGGGTGATCCGGTCCGAGCGCCTTCTCGCGGCCGGCGAGCGCCCGCTCGTGCAACCGCTGGGCGGCGGCGTGTTCGCCCCGCGACATGTGGAGGAAGGCCATTTCGTAGGCGCTGGCGAGGGTGTGAGGGTGGTCCGGGCCGAGGGCCTTCTCGCGGCCCGCGAGTGCCCGCTTGAACAGCGGTTCGGCCAAGTCGTACCGCCGCAGCGTCCAGTGCAGGACGGCCAGGCTGTTGACGCTCGACAGGGTGGTGGGGTGGTCCGGGCCGAGCGCCTTCTCGCGCCCGGCGAGGGCGCGTTCGAAGAGTGGTTGGGCGGCGGCGGGCCGGTCGCGGACGAGGAGCGTGTCCGCCAGATTGTTCGCGGCGGACAGGGTGGCCGGGTGGTCCGGGCCGAGCGTCTTCTCGTACCCGGCGAGCGCCTGCTCGTACAGCCGCTGTGCGATGGCGGGCCGACCCTGCTTCTGGTACAGGTACGCCAGGTTGTTGATGCTCGTCAGCGTCTCCCGGTGATCGGGGCCGAGGGCCTTCTCGCGGCCGGCGAGCGCCCGCTTGAATAGCGGCTCGGCGGCGGCGGTGCGCCCGCAGGCGAGGTGGATGCGACCGACGTTGCTGGCGCAGGTCAGGGTTTCCGCGTCGTCCGGGCCGAGGGCTTTCTCGTTCCCGGCGAGCGCCCGCTCGTACAGCCGCTGGGCGGCGGCGTAGTCGCCGCGACCCTCGTAGGAGAGACCCAGGTTGTTCGCGGCGGCCAAGGTGGGGGGGGCGTCCGGGCCGAGCAGTTCCTCGTAGACGGCGAGCGACCGTCCGAGTTGCGCCTCGGCCTCCGGGTACGTCCCGAGTTCGCGGTAGGTGTTGCCGATCACCGCCCGGACGGCCGCCTCCACCTCGGGCCGGTTGCGGAACTGGCCGCGGAGGATCGTCGTCGCGTGGTCCATCGCCTCCTTGACGGTGAGCTTCGGGTTCGCGCTGCGGGTCGGCGACGCCTGCCCGTCGGCACTCCCCTGGGTAAACACCACCTTCATGAACACGGCCACCTCCTCGGCCACCTGCCGGGCCTTCGATTCGGCGAGCCGAGCGACCCGCTCCCGCTGCTCCCGCTCCACCGCTTTGGCCTCCGCCGCCTTCGCCTCGGTCTCCCGGCGGCGGGCCAACTCGGCGGCCTCGGTCGCTCGCCCCTCGGCGGATCGGGCGTTGTCCCGCTCGGTCCGGGCGGTCTCTTCCGCCTGCCGCGTCAGCCCGAGTTGACGGGCGGTGTCCGTTTCGGCGGCCGTGGCGCGGACGGCCTGCCAGACGGCCACCGCGCCCCCCGTCGCCAGGACCAAAACCAGTGCGACCGCGGCGGTCAGGACGACCCGCCGCCGCTTCCGCTCCTCGGCCGCCCGCACCGCCGCTTCCGCCCGCTTCCGCTCAGCAACCCGCGCCCGCTCGTCGGCCGCCGCCCGTAGTGATGCCACCTCGCCGGCCACCACCCCGGCGTCGGCCGGGCGGTCGGCCTGTTTCGGGCTGAGGCACCGCTTGCACAGGACCACCAAGTCCGGCTCGGCCCCGCACCCGTCCAGTTTGCCGAAGCAGTCGGCCACGTCCCCCTGCGCCGCCTTCACCCGCGTCGTCTCGGCGGACGTGGAGACGAACGGCGGACGGCCGGTCAGGATCACCGCCAGAATCGCGCCCAGGCCGAACACGTCGCTGCGGGCGTCGATGGAACTGACTGCCCCGGCCGCCTGCTCCGGCGGCATGAACGCCGGCGTACCGAGCACACTGCCCGCCTGGGTGAGCTCCGCCGAATCCCGGAGCGACTTGATCTCGGTTTCCGCGGAAGTCGATTCGGGGTCGCTGTCTTCCCCGCCGCTGTCGCGAAGCACCTTCGCCAGCCCCCAGTCCATGACTTGCACTTCGCCGAACGCCCCGACCATCACGTTCGCCGGCTTCAAATCCCGGTGGAGGACGTTGTGCGCGTGGGCGTAGGCGACCGCCTGACACACCAGTTCGAAGGCGGCGATGAACCGCCCCCGGTCGGCGGCCAGGTCGGCGCGGTCCTTGAGCAGTTGGTCGAGGGTGTCGCCCTTGATGAGCTTCATCGCCAGGAACGGCCGGCCGTCGGGCAGCGTGCCCAGGTCGTGGACGGCGGGAATGTTGGGGTGCTGGAGCTGCCCCGTGATGCGGGCCTCGTCGGCGAACCGGCGGGCGGCGGCGGACGCCGGGCCGTACTTGGCCTGAAGCACCTTGACGGCCACTTCGCGGCCCAGCACGGTGTCGGTGGCCCGGTACACCTCGCCCATGCCGCCCCGCGCGATCTCCTCGCCGAGGACGTAGCGGGTGCCGGGGGCGACCGGAACGGGAGGGCCAGCGGACGAACCGGGCGCGGTGGTGATGCCTGCGTCGGCGACGGAGGCAGTCACGCCGCCGGCGGGCGGCGAAGCGGTGCGGGTGGGGTCGATCATCGGGGCTCTCCGGGAGGCACGCCGACATCCTACCCGATCCGCCGCTGACTGTCACTTCACCAGTAGCGGCCCCACCGCGAACAGGCAGCCGCTGAGGAGCATGGTATACGGCGGGGTGAAAGCCCAGGCCGGCAGGATGCGCCGCGCCGCAATCGGCGGCGGAAAGCGCGCTATGACGACGGCTTCCTCGAAGGCGTTCCCGCCGGATTCGTCGGGGGTTTCGGCGCGCGAACCCCGCCGTCCCGCGCCGCCCGCCGTCGCATTGGGAACGCCCCCACCGCCGGATAGAATACCCGTCCGTCTCGCCCGCTCCGGTAGGTGTCCGCATGGCCGCACCCGTCCCGTCCGACATCCGCCTCCGCGTCCTCGTCATCGACGACGACGCCAAGCTGGCCGCCGCCATCGCCGAGAGCCTGACGCGGAAGGGGCACGTCGTCGAGGTGGCCGCCTCCGGCACGCTCGGCGCGGCACGGATCGAGGCGGGCGAGTTCGACATGGTGCTGACCGACCTGCGGATGAGCGACGTGGACGGCCTGACCATCGTGCGGAAGGTCCGCGAGTGCCAGCCGGACGCCGAGGTGGCCGTCATCAGCGGGTTCAACGACGTGCGGACGGCGCAAGAAGCCCGCAAGCTCGGCGCGGCCGACTACCTGCTGAAACCCATCGACCTGAGCGAGCTGCGGGCCATCGTGGACAAGTGCGGGGAGAAGGTGAAGCTGGCGCGGGCGAACCGCGAACTGCGGGCGCAACTGGACGAGAAGTTCGGCTTCGAAGGCGTCATCGGCGACGGGGCCAAGATGCGGCGGGTGGTGCAACTGCTGAAAGCCTACACCGCCGCGCCGGCCCCCGTGCTGGTGTTCGGCGAGAACGGCACCGGCAAGGAACTGGCGGCGAAGGCGCTGCACACCAACGGCCCCCGG
Source organism: Fimbriiglobus sp. (assembly GCA_043738505.1). GTDB lineage: Bacteria > Planctomycetota > Planctomycetia > Gemmatales > Gemmataceae > JALHQU01. Next base: position 18,363 of record JAYUFU010000542.1, read on the forward strand.
CGGACCAAACCGTTCGTGGCCATGAACTGCGCCGCGCTGAACGAGAACCTGCTCGACGACGAGATGTTCGGCCACGAGCCGGGCGCGTTCACCGGCGGGGACAAGCTGCGGAAGGGGCGGTTCGAGCACGCCCACGGCGGCACGCTGTTCCTGGACGAGATCGGCGACATGCCGCTGTCGCTGCAAGCCAAGCTGCTGCGGGTGCTGGAGAACGGCGAGGTCATCCGCGTCGGCGCGAACGACCCGATCAAGGTGGACGTGCGGGTGATCGCCGCCACCAACCGCGACCTGGACGGGATGGTCGCCGACGGCAAGTTCCGCCGCGACCTGTACGAGCGGCTGAAGGTCGGCGTCATCCGCCTGCCGTCGCTGCGCGAGCGCCGCGAGGACTTGGCCCAACTGCTGCACCACTTCACCGAGCAACTGGCCAAGAAGTACGGCAAGCCGGCGGTGACGGTGTCGCACGCCGTGCGGGAGTCGTTCGAGCGGTACGACTGGCCGGGCAACGTCCGCGAGCTGCGGAACCTGCTGGAGAGCATGACGCTGTTGGACTTCGACGGCATTCTGGACGGCGACGACTTCCCGGAGGACGCCGGCCCGGCCAAGTTGCTCCCCGCCGGCCCCCGTGCGTCGGCCCCGCTCGGCTCCGGCGCGGACGGGCTGATCGGCCGGCCGCTGGTCGAGGTCGAGCGGTTCTACATGGAAAAGGCGTTGGAACTGGCGGACAACAACCGGGAAGAAGCGGCCCGAATGCTCGGCATCGGCGAACGGACATTGTATCGCAAGCTGCAAGAGTGGAAAAAGGAGGAAGTGACGGCGGGGTGACCCGATCCCACCCGACCCGGAGGCACACGACATGGCGACGAAGCTGGCGGTGGAAGTCGATGCGGACGCCACCCTTTACCCCGACTCGGACGGCAAGCCGATGGCCGAATCCCACGACCACCGGCAACTCATGTACGACGTGATTCCCCGCTTGGAGGAGTGGTACGCGGACGACCCGACCGTGTACGTGAACGGGAACATGTTCGTGTACTACGAGCGCAAGAACCCGCAGGCGGCGCTGGCCCCCGACATCCTGGTCGCCTTCGGCGTGCCGAAATTCATGCGCAAGACGTTCAAGACGTGGACTGAAGGCGTCTTCCCGTCGGTCGTCCTCGAGTTCACCTCCGCGTCCACCTCGAAGGAGGACATGGGGCAGAAGTTCATCACCTATCGGGATGTGTGGCAGGTGAAGGAGTACTTCCTGTTCGACCCGCTCGACGAGTACCTCGACCCGCCGCTGCTGGGATACCGCCGGAGCCGGGGGAAGTTCCAGCCGATCCGCATGGTGAAGGGAAAGCTCGCGTCCAAGGAACTCGGCCTCACCCTGGAACGCGACGGCGAACGGCTGATCCTGCGGGACGCCGCGACCGGCAAGCGGTTGCTCACCGCCGAGGAGAAGGCGACGGCCGCCGAACGCGACGGGCGGCTGCGCGTGGAAGCCGCGCTGGATCGTTCGGAAGCCGGACGGTTCGCGGCGGAAGCGGCCCAAGCCCAGGCCGACGCCGAAATCGACCGCCTGAAGGCCGAACTCGACGCCCTCCGGAAGGCGAAATGATCCCCCCCCGCATCAAGCAACTGCCGCCGGACGTGGTCGCCAAGATCGCCGCCGGCGAGGTGATCGAGCGGCCGGCGTCCGTCGTCAAGGAGCTGCTGGAGAACTCCGTGGACGCCGGGGCCACCCGCATCGACCTCGACCTGGAACAGGGCGGCACCGAACTCATCCGCGTCGTCGACGACGGCTGCGGCATGGCCGCCGACGACTTGCCCCTGGCCGTCGCCAGCCACGCCACCAGCAAGCTGGCCGACGCCGACGACCTGTTCAAAATCCACACGATGGGCTTTCGCGGCGAGGCCCTCTGCTCCATCGCCGGCGTCGCTCAGGTGACGATCCAGTCCCGGCCGCGCGGGGCCGACATCGGGGCCGAAGTCCGCTGCGACGGCAGCGCGCTGTCCCCCATCCGGCCGTGGGGCGGGGCGGTCGGCACCCGCATCGAGGTGCGGCACCTGTTCTTCAACGTGCCGGTGCGGAAGAAGTTCCTCAAGACCGTCGGCACCGAACTCGGCCACGTCACCGAGACCGTCACCCGGCTGGCGCTGGCCAACCCGGCGCTGCACATCGTCCTGCGACACAACAACAAACTCGTCTACGAAATCCCGGCCTCGGCCGCACTGCCGGATCGCATCGCGCTGTTCTTCGGCGGGGAAGTGCGCGACGCCCTGCTGGACGTGGACAGCGGCCCCGGCCCGTACCGCGTGACGGGCCTCGTCGCCGACCCGAAGGTGGACCGCGGCCACGCCAAACAGCAATACCTGTTCCTGAACGGCCGCTGGTTCCGCGACCGCACCGTCGGCCACGCGCTGCAAGAGGCGTATCGCGGGCTGCTGATGACCGGCCGGTACGCCGTCGGCTTCCTGTTCCTGACGGTGCCGCCGGACGCCGTGGACGTGAACGTCCACCCGACCAAGGCCGAGGTGCGATTCCGCGACGGCTCGCTGGTCTACTCGCTGGTCCGCTCGGCGGTGAAAACCCGGCTGATGAAGGCGAACCTGATCCCGCAGTTGCAAGCGCCGACGGTGATCGAACCCCGCTCCGCCGCCGAGGACGAGCGCGAACGCCGGCCGTTCCCGGTCCCGCCCCCGGACTGGCCGATGCGACCTGGGTCCGCGCCGACGCCGAACCTGTTCAGCCCGCGCCGCGATGCGGCCGAACAAACCGTCGCGCCGTGGGAGGAGATCATCGCGGGGTTTCCGAAGCCAAGGTCAGACGGCCCTCACCCGGCGGCTGCGGAGGGGAACGGGTTGGAAGAGGGGGACCGGAAAAGTAGCCCGACTCTCCGAGTCGGTGAGGGCCTTTCAGACTCGGAGAGTCGGGCTACGGAAGACCCGCGTCTCCCCATCGGTGATTCTTCCTCCCATCGCCCTCCCGAGGGAGAGGGGCCGGATGAGAGGGCGGCCGAACCGTCGGCGTTCCCCTTCTCCCTGCCCGCGCTGCCGTCCGGGTCGGCCCTCCAGGTCCACGACTCGTACATCGTGCTGGAAACGCCGGACGGGATGCTCGTCATCGACCAGCACGCGCTGCACGAGCGCATCCTGTACGAGCAGCTCCGCCGGCGGGTGAAGGACGGCAAGCTCGAAGTGCAGCGGCTGCTCATCCCCGAACCCATCGAACTGCCGGCGGAGCAGGCGGCGCTGGTGCTGGGCGCGGCCGAGCAACTCGCCACGCTGGGGCTGGACGTGTCCGACTTCGGCGGCAACACCATCCTGCTGAGCAGCTACCCGACGCTCTTGAGCCGCAAGCCGCCGGCGGACATCCTGCAAGGCGTCATCGACTACTTGGTGTCGAAGGACCGCCCGCCGGCGAAGGAGGTGCTGCTCGATCACCTGCTGGCGACGATGGCGTGCAAGGCGGCGGTGAAGGCCGGCGACCGGCTGTCGCAAGAAGAGATCAGCCATTTGCTGATGCTGCGCGGCATGGCCGACGACTCGCACCACTGCCCGCACGGGAGGCCCACGTCGCTGCTGTTCAGCCGCCAACAACTGGACAAGCAGTTCGGCCGGACGTGAGGTGGGGGTGTGCGCTCCCGGAAACTCGACGTGTCACACATGCCTCAAAACCAACCCAACCGGGGAGCCGAACGTGCCGCGTTTCTGGACCTGCTATTGGAGGTTCCCGAGCTGGAAACCATCATTTAACGCCGAGGGTGGTGCAGTCCGTAGTTCTGGAAGCAACTCCTTCACGACGCACGGTGTTTCTCCCGGCGATGTCGCGTACATCGTGTCCGTCAGCGACGGTCAGCTTTTCCTCGGCGGGCGGATGACGGTCAGGAAGATCGTGACTCGCGCGCAAGCAATGCGGTTGTTGAGAAGTAGAAACCTGTACGAGGCGGACGAGTGGATCGTCGATCCGGACGAGGAAGGCACGCCGCTGGACCTGCATCGGCGGCTCTCGCCAAGCGTCACGAAGCAACTCCGGTTCCAGTCGAAGAGTGGGACGAAAGAGCTGTGTTTCGTCTCACCTACCGAACTCGACCGCCAGGCGATTCGGGGCGTCAGAGAGTTGACGCGCGAGTCCGCCCTGTTGTTCGACCACATTCTCGTGGCGACCGATTCACAACCGCGAACGGGACAACTGGTCACCGTCACCGAGGACATGATTCCCGATGACGCAGCGTCGGTTAGAGTTGAAGGGGGCGAGGGAGAAACGCATTTCCCTGATGTCGGCCTGTCCCGCTTGGATGACCACGAGGAATTCGGCACCACGGAAGAATACCTGGAGGCGTTCCGAGCCATTCAACAGCAGGGGATTTCTGAGAACCATTTGCGAATGCTTCTGGCGCATTTCAATGCGCCGAACCACACGACGACCTGGGCGAAACTGGCGAAGTCGGTCGGGTATGCGAACGGCAACGCCGTGAACCTCCACTACGGTCGGTTCGCAGCACGGGTTGCGGATGAGATGGACATCGACGAAGTACCCAACGGGTTCTGGCTTGACGTGATCGCGAAGTGGGCCGTTGAGCGAGACGCCGAGAGTGGGCACACCGCATTCGCACTGCGTCGGCCGGTGATCGAAGCCCTTATTCAACTTGGCGTGTTCCCCAGCAATACTCTGGAGTTGCTACCCGATGAGACCGCCTCCGGAACCGCTTTCCGAGAGGGCAGCCGATACCAAGTGATCGTGAACGCATACGAGCGAAGTTCGGAGGCGCGTCGCAGATGCATTGAGGCCCACGGGACGACCTGCTGTATTTGCGGATTCAATTTCGGAGAAATCTACGGACCCGCCGCCGAGGGCTTCGTCCACATTCATCACCTCCGACCGCTTGCCGAAGTCGGTGAGGATTACGAAGTCGATCCGGTCGCGGACCTACGGCCGGTCTGCCCGAATTGCCACGCCGTCGTGCATCTTCTCGATCCCTGTCGGTCCATCGAAGAGGTTCGTCGCATGGTTGAAGACGCCAAACAGCCGAGTCCACCGTTTGGTTCTTGACAGTTGGTAGGGAAGAATCCCCCACCCACGGCCCTTGCGGGCCGGGTTCGCCAAAACCAGGCAACGCAACGGAGCTTGCCGTTCGGCGGGCGCGCGGGGTAGCATCATCCCCACACCCCGAGGACGTGTCCGCGATGGCGAAGGCGAAAGAGGCCGTCAGGCCGCAACCCAAACCCGTCGAGCCGCCGGTGCCGGCATACCCGCTGGTGGCGGTGCCCCCGCCGCCGCCGGCGTACACCGTCGTCGCCCGCCGCTACCGGCCGAAGCAGTTCGCCGACCTGATCGGCCAGGAACACGTCGCGCAGGCGCTGACGAACGCGCTGCAATCCGGCCGCATCGCCCACGCCTACCTGTTCACCGGCGCGCGCGGGGTCGGCAAGACGTCCGCCGCGCGAATCCTGGCCAAAGCTCTGAACTGCGTGAACGGCCCGACCGCCACCCCGTGCGACCAGTGCGACATCTGCCTGGGCGTCGCCGCCGGCGACGACGTGGACGTGATCGAGATCGACGGCGCGAGCAACAACAAAGTGGAGGAGATCCGCGACCTGAAGCAGAACGTCGGCTTCCGCCCCACCCGCGCGCGGTTCAAGGTCTACATCATCGACGAAGTCCACATGCTGTCGAACTCGGCGTTCAACGCCCTGCTGAAGACGCTGGAGGAGCCGCCGCCGCACGTCAAATTCATCTTCGCCACCACCGAGGTGCAGAAGATATTGGTGACGATCCTGAGCCGCTGCCAGCGGTTCGACTTCGCCACCGTGAACGCCACCCGCATCTTCGAGACGCTCCGGCACATCGTCGGCAAGGAAGGGCTGGAGGCCGAGGACGACGCCCTGCAGATCGTCGCGCGGCGGGCGAACGGGTCGATGCGGGACTCGCAGACGCTGCTCGACCAACTGCTCGGCTCGTGCGTCGGCAAGCTGACCGCCGCGCGGGTGCATGAGGTCATCGGCACCGCCGCCGAGGACCGCGTCGCGGAACTGGCCGAAGCGATCCTGGCCGGCGACGCCAGGCGCGGCATCGAACTGGTGACGGACGCCTCCGAGCGCGGGCTACAATTGGGCGAGGTGCTGGATCAACTGGTCGAGTTCTGGCGCGGGCTGATGCTGGTGGCCGTCGGCGGGCCGACGACCGACCTCGGCGACGTGTCGCCGCTGGTGCGGGAGAAGATCGTGACGGGTGCGGCCGGCGCGTCGGTGGACGCGGTGCTGGCCGGGCTGGATGTCCTCACGACGGCGAAGGCGAAAATGCGGGGGAGTTCGCACACCCAGGTGCTGCTCGAATTGGCGGTGGTGCGGTTGTCGCGGCTCAAAGAAATGCTGGCGGTGGGCGACATCGCGCAGTGGGTGTCGGCGAATCCGGGGGCGTCGGGGCCGACCCCGTCCCGGCCCGCACCCGCTGCCGCGTTCCCCAAGCCGTCGCCCTCGGTCGCCGAGGCGGCAAAAAAAAAACCGCTGACGGAGCCAGAGGTTAAGGCGACTCCGCAGCCGGTGTTCCTGGAGGTGAGCCACGACGACCTCCCCAAGCTGTGGGCGAAGCTGATCCAGGACGTGGGACCGATTCTCGCGGCGCAACTCCGTCAACTGCCAGGACTACCAGCAATTTCCGGGCCAAATTCCCTGGCAATCCGCGTTCCGTCGGGCTACAATGCCGTCTATGAAACGATCCGGGGCGAGCGGACGCTGGATGTCCTCCGCATCGCCCTCCGGAAATCGACCGGCAAGGACGTGGTGGTGTCGGTCGAGTTGCAGGCGGCGGTCGCCCTGACGACGACCCCCGCGGCGACCGTCCCGCCACCGTCCGCGAGCCAGGGCCGCCGCCAGGAGTTGCTGCAACTGCCGTTCCTGAAAGCGGCGGTCAGCATCCTGGGCGCGCAACTGATGAAGGCCGAGGACGGCTTCGACCCGACGGCCGAGCCGGTCGCCTTGCCCACGGCGGCGGCAGCGGTTGCCGACACCGAGGACGACGCGGACGACACCCCGGACATTCCACCCCCGCCCGACCCCGACGAGAGCTGACACCATGATCAAGGAAATCGGCGCGATGATGAAGCTGCTCGGCAACAAAGGGCAGATTCAGGAGGAGATGCAGAAGTTCCAGGCGACCGTCGGGCAGATCACCGCCGAGGCGAACGCCGGCGGCGGCATGGTCACGGTGAAGGTGAACGGCCGGCTGGAAGTGCTGAGCTGCACCATCGCCGAGGACGCGATGAAGCTGAACGACCGCGAGATGCTGGAAGACCTGATGGTGGCGGCGACGAACGCGGCGCTGAACAAGGTCCGCGAGCAACTGGCCGCCGAGAGCGCGAAGATGGCCTCCGGCATGGGCCTGCCGCCGGGGATGCTCGGCGGCGGCGGCCTGCCGGGCGTCGGGTGAGTTCGGAATGAAGCAAGAC
>JAYUFU010000543.1:0-9403 GCA_043738505.1 Fimbriiglobus sp.
GCACAGCCAAGACCGCTCGCGGAGCGAGCAGAACACTCAATCGCCTACTACCTGCCTCACCACGAGGTCGCCGCCGGGTTGCCAGTCGAACAGCATCCACGGGCCGGGGTCGCCGACTTCCAACCCCGGCAGCGGCAGGCCGAGCAACTGGTGGGGGCGGAGGCTCGCCATGCCGATGGCGTCGGCGAGGGACACGTCGGTCACGCGGAGGAGGTTCGACACGCAGGCGTCGGTGAACACCCCCGACCCGGCGAGGTACGGCGTGCCGGGCACCACGATCTTCCCGCCTGGCAGGACTTCGACTTCCGTACCCCAGTCGGAATACCGGCCCGGCGCGCAGCCGGCGAAGGTGCCGGCGTCGCAGGTCAGCAGCGTGCGGGCGACCGTCTTGGCGCGGATCAGCGTCTTCACCACGGCCGGCGGCAGGTGGTGGCCGTCGGCGATGAGGCTCGCCCACAGGGAGTCGTTCGCGGCCTGTTCCCAGATCGGGTTGGCGTGCCGGTTCATGGTCGCGTGGCAGCCGTTGCCGAGGTGCGTGCTGGTCTTCGCCCCGGCGGACACCGCGTCGCGGAGCTGTTCCCCGGTGGCGGCGGTGTGGCCGAGCGCGATCACGATGCCGGCGGCGGTTGCCTGCTCGATGAACGGCACCGCGCCCGGCCGCTCCGGGGCCAGCGTGACCATGCGGATGCGACCGTCGGCAGCGTCCTGCAACCGGCGGAACTCGTCCCAATCCGGGTCGCGCACATGCGCCTTCGGGTGCGCCCCGCGCGGCCCGTCGTCGCCGGCCAGGTACGGGCCTTCCAGATGAAAACAGGGCATTCGGCGGGCGAGGTCGTCATCGGCGGCGAGGCTGCGCGTCAGGACCGCGAAGGCGTTCCGCTGCGTGTCGAAGGAATCGGTGATGACGGTCGGGCAGAACGCCCCGATGCCGTGTCGCCGGCATTCGTCGGCCACCATCCGCACGCCGTCGGGCGTCAGGGTCGGCGAGTTGAAGCCGACGCCGAGGCAGCCGTTGATCTGCGGGTCGAAGAAGGCCGGCGCGAGCCAGCGAGTCGGCGACTCGACGGAACTTTCGACGGTCCCGATGCGTCTGTTAGAGATCGTGACGGCGACGGCCGACCCGGTGGCGAAATGACGGGCGTGAAAAATCACCGGCGTGGCCCCTTGCACCTGACACGGGAGTGTGGTTATGATACCGGAATCAATCGTCTGAACGGTTCGCCCCTCCCACCTCTCCCCTTTGGTGTCGCCCATGGACAGCCACCTTTTGCCCCAGCAGTTGCAGCCCCCCTCTCCGTACCCGGACGCGCCCGTCCCCCAACACAGCATCTCGACCGACAGTTGGGCCGAGATCGACCGGTACAAGTGGATCGAGAGCGAGCGGCACGGGTACGATTTGGGCGAGACGGCCGTCCGCCGGTGGGTGAAGTACCACTGGCAGGGCTACCTGCGGGCGCGGTGGCTCGAACACCTGGAAGGGAACCGGTACTGGATCGAGTTGGACCGCGACGACTTCGGCCTGCTCCGGCGCGCCTTCTTCTGCGACCAGGAGTTGCTGCACCGCATCGTGGATCGGCTGAAGATCGGGCAGGAAAATCTCGACGTGCTGTCCTGGGCCGAAACGAATAAAATCCCGACCGAAGCCGTCGTCACCATCCTCCTCGCCCTCGACATCAACGCCCGCCGGCTGCTGCACGGGTTCGAGTGCGGGTGAGGGAGAGCCGCCGCGCCACTCGCTGGCGCGGCCCGTCGGATCCCGCATCAGTCCCGTCGCCACATGGCGTCCTTCCGCTCCTTGTTCCGCCGGCCGAGGCCGGGCGTCCAGTTCTTCTGCGTCATGGCCGGCGTGTTGAGGCCGAGCATCCCGTACCAGCGGTCGGCCAAGGAATCCCAGAACGACTTCGGCTCGGTGCCCGGCACCCCGGTCGGGTACGGCGCGACCACCAGCTTCGGGTCCACGGTGGGTTTCTGCGGCGCGTACGGGCTGCCGGTGAGTCCGCCGTAGCCCGGCGGCGGGCTGCCGACCTTGGGCAACTGCGTCCCGGCTTGCGGCAGTTGCGTGCCCACCGGCGTGACCAGCGGCCTGCCGACCGCCGTTCCCGGCATCTGCTGCCCCAGCGCCGCCCCGCCCGTCAGGACGACCCCGACCCCAGCCAGAATCAAGAACCGACGCATCGCACGTTCCCCCGTGTGCGCGGATGGTGTCCCATTTCGCGGAGCGTGCTATGCCGTCGGCGGCGGGGGCTGTCAACGAAAAAGCGGGCGAATTGCAGGGCCGCGTCCCGGTCACTTGGGCAGGGGCGGGGGCATGGCGGCGAACAGCTTCGCCAACTCCGGCACGGTGTCGGCGGCGACCCAGTTCGCCATGCCCGGTTGCCACACCAGCGTGCCCCGCGTGACTTCACCGGCGGTCGCCTTCGCCGCCAGGGTGGGCACGTCGAACGGCCCGGCCTGCGCGCCGCCGAGCGCCGCGAAGTACGTCACGCTCAGCGGGATCGGCGGCGGCATCGGCACCGACGTGACGGCGGGAGCCTGCGCGCCGGCCGCCATCGCGCCGGCCATCTGGTTGCCGATGGCGATGCCGGCCCCCAGGCCCATGCCCGCGCCGGCCGCCCCGCCGGGGTTCCGCGCCGCGTCGCGGATCGCCTCCGCGCTCTGGAACTTCGTGTACTGGTCCAGGTTCCCCAGCACGCCCATCTGCGTCCGGCGGTCCAGCGCCGCTTCCACCTCCGGCGGCAGCGAGATGTTCTCGACGAAGAACTGCGTCAGGCTGACGCCCATCTTCGCCAGCTCCGGCGCGATCCGCTCCATCGCCTTCTTGCTGATGATCTCGTAGTTGCCGACCATATCCAGCACCGGCAGTTGCGCCTGGGCCAGCGCGTCCACGAACCGCGACACGATGACATTGCGGAACTGGTTGGTGATCTCGTAGGCCTCGAAGCTGGGGTCTGTGGACACCAGTTCCTTGATGAACGTGGCCGGGTCCGTCACTTTGAAGGCGTAGCTGCCGAACGCCCGCAGCCGAACCGGGCCGAACTCCGGGTCGCGCATCATCACCGGGTTCTGCGTGCCCCACTTCTGGTCGGTCCACTGGCGGGTGGCAACGAAGTAGACCTCGCACTTGAACGGCGACTCGAACCCGTACTTCCAGCCGAGGATCTTCGACAGGATGGGCATGTTGTTGGTGTCGAGGGTGTACAGCCCCGGCGTCTTCACGTCGGCGAGCTGCCCCTCGCGGATGAACGCCGCCGCCTGGCCTTCCCGCACGATCAGCTTGGCCCCGTTCTTGATTTCGTTGTCCGAGCGCGGAAACCGGTGCGCCAGGATCTCGTTCTGGTTCGGCTCCAGCCACTCGATGATGTCGATGAACTCGCGGGTCAGCTTGTCCCAGAGGCCCATGATCTACCCTCGGCGGAGGTGACGGTGATGACAGGTGTTCGCCCGGCCCGGCGGCGGATTTTCGCCCACGCGGGGGATGCCGACAGCATACCCGGCCGGGGTGCGAAGGCGAGAAGGGGGTCAGGTGGAGATGACTTCGCCGTCGCGGTTCAGCCACTGCTCGCCGTAGTCGTCGCCCAACGCCCAGGTGAAACTGCGACAGGTCAACCATTCTTCCCATTGGACGGAATCCGAAAGTTGGTCGCGCTGTTGCGGTTCCTCCAAACCCCCAAACAGTTCGGTCGGGAAGTCCCCGATTCCAATTGAATCCGGGAACTCGAACCCCTTCACACGGATGGTGGCGGGTTGAAACCCGGCGTCAGCCAAGATGCTCGCACGAACCGATTCGTACTCGTCATCATCGGCATCATGCGTTTCGGTCGCCAAGAGGTTTCCGGCGAAGTCGAACCACGCGACTTGGAACGTCGCGTCGCCTCCTGGCCAGAGAAGCAGTTGTGTCAAATCCCTGGCCTGACCAACCGTGAGGGCCGTTCCGTTTTGAATCGGGTACAGCCTCGCCGGATCACGCTCGCCGATGAACGTCATTCGCTTTCCAAAGCGGTCACGAAGCCGGTTGCGAGCTTCTCGACTGAACGGATTCCCGCCGACGTGAATCCTCTCCAGCCTTTGGAACGCTGGGTGTTCGCATAGTACCCTCGCGGCTTCGTCGTCGAGGTCGCAGCCAGTGAGGACGAGTTCCTTCAGGTGCGGGAAGAGCGGAAGGCCAGCCCGGCTCAACTCATCAGCGGTCAACCGGTTGCCCGTCAAATCGAGGGTGTGAAGGCAGTTGTCAGCGGGTACTGCCAACAGAGACGAGTACCACTGGCCGAGACCGTACACCCACACCCTTCGCAGCGGGGCGCGGTGGAACGCCGACGCGATGACGCCAGCATCCGCGTTCCAGAACTCGGCGGCCTCGATCAGCCCGCGGCCGTGGCGGGCGAACCTCGGTTGCAGCGGCGACTCGAATAGCAGGTGCGGTTGCGTGTCGAGTTGCGCGCGGCACCAGAACGCCAGTTCCCGACGGCGGGGCGAGTCCTCGGTCAGGCGTTCCAACTCGATGTGCGCGCGGAGGAACTCGGCCCGGAGCTGGTGGCCGCGCTCGTCCAGCCAGTCGGCGTACACGAGTCGGGGCAGGTCGGCGTCGGGGTTCGTGCGGATGGTCCGCAGGAACGCGGCTTCGTCGTCGCTCATGCGGAGTCACCCGGTGCGGTGAGGGTGACGGCAGTGTATCATCTCCGCGCTCCCATATTCCTGCCCACGACGCGGGGTCGATGAGACCGAAGGTCGAAGCGGGTGGGGGCTGCCAACCGCCCACCGCGTCACTCGGAATCGCATCTGGTACAATTTCCTCCACACATTTTCCGAAGTGTCGGCCCGCCGGCGGGAACAGTACCGGTGCCTACGCGGAGACCGACATGCCCAGTCTGATGCCGGCCGGGGTGGCCGCCTTCTTCCGCCCGCCGACCGAGGCGGTCGGAGAAGCGGACGCCGATTTGCTGTCCCGGTTCGTCGCCACCCGCGACGACGGCGCGTTCGCCGCGCTGGTGCGGCGTCACGGCCCGATGGTGCTGGCCGTGTGCCGCCGGCGGAGCATCCAGTCCGCCGACGCCGAGGACGCCTTCCAGGCGACGTTCTTCGCCCTGGCGCGGGACGCCGGCCGCATCGCCAACCGCGAGTCGGTCGCGGGCTGGCTGTACCGGGTGGCGTATTTGCTGTCCCTCAAACAGGCCGGCAAGGCCGCCCGCCACCGGACCCAACCGCTCACCGCCGAACCGAGCGCGGCCATGACCGACGACCCCGACCTCGGCGACCTGAAGACGGCACTGGACGACGCCGTGGCCGGCCTGTCCGACAAGCTCCGCGCCGTGGCGGTGGCCTGTCTGGTGGAAGGCCGGACGAACGCGGACGCGGCGAAGCTGCTGGGCATCCCCATCGGCACCGTGGATTCCCGGCTGAACGCCGCCCGACAGAAACTCCGCGACCGCCTGGCCCGCCGGGGCATCGCGGTCGCCGCCGTAGCCGCCGTCGAAACGACCCTGTGCGCCGACACCGCCGCCGCCGCCGGCCGGGTAGTGGCCCTCGCCGACGACCTCGTGTCGAACGCCCTCAGCTACGCCGCCGGGGTCACGCCCGCCGGCCTCGAACCCCTTTCCTCCCTCGTGGACGGAGTGACGACCATGACCGCGACAACGACGACCCGCTGGCTCCTCGCCGCCGTACTGACCGCCGGCCTGCTCGGCGGGGCCGGGTGGGGCGTGTACACCGCCGCCGCCCAGGACGGCGACCCGCCCAAGGCGCAAGCCCAACCGAAGGCCAAGGCCGAGCCGAAGCCGCCGGAGGCGAAGCCGGCCGAACTGGTGACGGGCGACGCGCCCCGCACCGCCGACGACGTGCAGGCGGCCATGGGCAAGGAGTTGACCGTCCCCAGCGGGGCCGAGATGACCATCGGCGAGGTGATCCAATTCTTCGAGAAGACGCAGAAGCTGACCGCCCGCTTCGACACCGCCGCGTTCGTCCGCCGGGGAGTGCCGGTGGAAACCCTCCGCGAACTCCAGAAGAAGAAGATCGTCCTGCCGGAGGTCGCCAAACTCACCGCGAGCGACCTGCTCCGCGAAGCCCTCGCGCAACTCGCCGATAGCCCCGGCGAGGGGCCGGCGGGGACCGGCCTCCGCCTGTCGTACCGCATCCGGGGCAATCAGGTGCTGATCGTCCCGGAGTTCCGCCCGGCCACCGTGCCTGGCGCGTCCAGCAACGGCGAAATTCAGGTGATGATCCCGCAGGATCAGATCGCCGAGAACATCTACGGCGAGCCGGTGACGCTGCGGGTCAAGAACAAGGCGTTCGCCGACGTGCTGGAGGAGTTGCGGGAGATGACCGGGGCGAACATCGTGGTGGACGCCCGCGTGAAGGAGAAGGTCGGCGAGAAGATCACCGCCAACTTCAACGACACCCGTCTGTACACGGTGCTGAAAGTGCTGGGCGACTCGTGCGAGATGCGGCCGGTGGTGATGGACAACGTGTATTACCTGACCACCCCGGAGAACGCCGCCAAGCTGCAAAAGGAGATCAACCGCGACCTGTTCGGCGAACCGGCTCCGGCGTTCAACCCGCACGGGTTCGGGGGCGGCGGGGGCGGCGGCACCATCCCCCCGCCGGCGGCCGAGCCGAAGAAGTGAGTGAGCCACGAAACGCCCCCTGACCCGTGTCGCAAGCGATGCGGGTCGAGTCGTTGCTGGTATCGAATGCAACGAGCTAGCCCGGACCCCGTGCGTATGCCCGGTGGTAGCGGAGAGTGCCGGAGAATGACAGCGCGGCACAGAGCGAGGCCAGTAGCACGGCCGGGACGTTCGCCTGAAGGAGGCCGACGAGTCCGTCCCGCTGGAGGACGGCAATGGCAATCGGCCAATTGGTAAACAGCAGTGCGAGGGCGAAGACGGCGGAGAAGATGAAGGCGGCCCCGAGGGTCGCCGTGAAGTAGCGCATGCCCAATTCTCTCCGTATGCTCCCGACCGGGAGGAGGGGATGGGTTGCAGGACCGGTGACCGCCGGCACACGGTGAATTGTGTACCCCGCACGGGGCCGCGCGACCACCAACGCCGTCCGTCACTTCAACTCCTCCCGCCGCGCCAGCCAGTCGGCCGGAATCCCCTCCCGCCCGGTGGCCAGCACCACCACCCCGCCGACGATGGCCGCCGTCGTGTCGATGTCGCCGCCCTGCCGGATCGTCTCCCAGAGCGCGGCCTTGTAGTCGCCGATGTACTTGGCGATCTGCCACAGGCAGAACGGCACCGTGTCCTGGCAGCTCACGCGGCTGCCGTTGCCCAGCAGGTGCGCGGCCGACACGCTGCTCATCGTCGGCTCGATGACGCGGGCCTGTTCGATGCGGTCGCGGGTTTCGGTGGCGGGCGTGTGCGTCAGCACGGCGTCGAAGAAGTCGGCGCGGAACGCCGGCTCCGTCGCCCGATGCCGGTTCGCCCAGGTGAACGCCGCCGCGACGGCCAGCGCGATGCCGCCGGCGAGGCCGTCCGGGTGGCGGTGCGTCACCTCGCTGGCCTTCGCCCCTTCCGCGGCGGCACGGCCGATGTCGTCGGCGAAGTACGCGCCGAGCGGGGCGATCCGCATGGCCGTGCCGTTGCCGAAGCTGCCCGACCCGCTGAACAGCGCCTTCGACTCCAACCGCCAGTCGCCACCGGCGGAAATCGACATCAGGAGGCGGATCGCGCCGGGGCCGTACCCGCGCGAGCGGTTTAGCAGAAACCGCGCGCCGAACCGCTTGGCGAGCCGATCCTGGTCGATGGTGCCGAGTTCCGTCAGCACGTCGAGGATGCCGAGGGCCATTGCGGTGTCGTCGGTGTAGCACCACGGGCCGGGTGGCAGCGGCGGCTCGGCGTCGTCGAAATACTGCCGGTTGGCGGGGAGGAAAAACTGCTCGCCGAAGGCGTCGCCGACGGACAGCCCGTCCAAGGACAGGCGGGCGCGGGCGAGGCGGTCGGCGTGGTCGGGCGGGCGTGCGGTGTGGCTCATGACGGGATAGAGACACCAAAGGGGAGGAAGTTCGCCCCGGACGGCACGAAAAGAGGGCGTCCGCCCGCTCCGACTCCCTGCGGTTTCCTGTTAACCCCCGGTCGGGCATACGGTATATGTGCAGTCGATTCCCACCCGGAGAGGTTCTCCCCATGTCCGCGTCCCCGGAAGTCGTGGTCCTCGGCGGCGGCCCGGCCGGCAGCACCGCCGCCACCCTCTTGGCCCAGGCCGGCCACTCCGTCCGCTTGTACGAGCGAGAAAAGCACCCGCGGTTCCACATCGGCGAGTCGTTCATGCCCGACACCTACTGGGTGCTGCGGCGGCTCGGCATGCTGGACAAGATGAAGGCGTCCCAGTTCGTCAACAAGTACTCGGTCCAGTTCGTCACCGACACCGGTAAGGAAAGCCAGCCGTTCTACTTCTTCGAGAACAACCCGCACGAGTGCAGCCAGACGTGGCAGGTGCTGCGGAGCGAGTTCGACTACCTGCTGCTCCAGAACGCCCGCGAACACGGCGTCGATGTCCGCGAGGAGACGCGGGTGATGGACGTGACGTTCGACGGCGACCGCCAGACCGGCGTGACGGTGCGGGCGAAGGACGGCACCGAGGAGACGGTCGCGCCCCGCGTCGTCGTCGATGCCACCGGGCAGAGTTCGGTCATCGCCAACCGCTTGAAGCTCCGCAAGAGCGACCCGAAGCTGCGGAAGGCGACCGTGTGGAGCTACTTCAAGGGAGCCAAGCGCGAGCCGGGCAAGCTGGACGAGGGCGCGACGCTGGTGCTGCAGCTGGCCCAGAAGAAGGGCTGGTTCTGGTACATCCCGCAGCACGAGGACGTCATCAGCGTCGGCGTCGTCGCCGACCTGGACTACATCTTCGCCGACGACAGCACCCTGGAACAGATCTTCTGGCGGGAGGTGGAGAACTGCCCGGCGGTGAAGAGCCGCCTGGAAGGGTCCGAGCGGGTGGCCGAGTACCGCACCACGAAGGACTTCAGCTACCGCGCCAGTCGCGCCGCCGGCGACGGGTGGGTGCTGGTCGGCGACGCCTTCGGCTTCCTCGATCCGATCTACTCCAGCGGCTTGCAACTGGCCTTCCGCTCCGGGTCGATGGCCGCCGACGCGGTGATCGACGGGCTGAAGTCGAACGACCTGAGCGGGGCCAAGCTGGGCGCGTGGGCGGCGGACTACGTCGCCGGCATGGACCGCGTGCGGAAACTGGTGTACGCCTACTACGAGGGGTTCAGCTTCGGCCGGTTCGTGTCGCGGTACCCCCACATGAAGCGACACATCACGGATCTCCTCATCGGCGACGTGTTCAAGACGGCGCTCGACGAGGTGTGGGAGCCGATGGCCATCGTCCAGCGGGAACTGGACGCCGAGAAGGACACGCTGGTCGCGTGAGTCTGTCTTGCTTTGTTAGCCCGCCGCGCGAGCAAGGG
>JAYUFU010000544.1:0-3098 GCA_043738505.1 Fimbriiglobus sp.
CTCTTCGCGGCGACTTCAGGAGCCGCGCCCGCCACTCACTTCCCGTGTGCCGCCGTCTTCTGCCGCTCGCCCTCGGTCGGGGTGCTGGTCGGGTTCACCGGATGCACCTCGCCCTCGCGGTCGATGATGACCTCGCCCAGGTCTTCCGGCTTCAGCCCCTTGCCGATCAGCTTCTCGACCAGCCGCTTGTGCAACTGCTCGTGTTCGATGGGCAGCGAGTCCGGGTCGCTGTCCAGCTTGACGACGATGTTCTGCTTCCCCGTCTGCGGGTCGCGGCGGAGGATGATGAGCATTTCGGCCATATCGGTGATCCTTTCAGGTGGTTCGCTGATTCTCTTCAAGAGTTCAAGGAAGAGGAACACGGATGACACGGATGGAAGGCAGGATCAAAGCCGGGATCAGAACAAAATTTCATTCATTCTGATCATCTTTATCCCTGCTTTGATCCGTGTCATCCGTGTTCCTCTTATATGATGTCCTCTTCCTCTCTCACTTCTGCTTCTTCGGCTTGGCTTCGGTCGCGGGTTTGTCCAGCGGGGTGGCCTCCTCCGGCGACACGTCCGGCGTCGGCGGCGAGGCCGTTGCGGTGTCGGCGGCGGCGAACTCGGCCGCGTACTTCGCCCGCACGTCGGCGATGATGGTCGCCACCCGATCCGGCTCGATGGTCTTGTCCGCCAGCAGCTCATCGCGGAGCGCGATCAAGTCCGCCTTGTGGTCGGCGAGCAGCTTCGCGGCGCGGTGCTGGGCCTCGGCGATGAACGTGTTCACCTGCCGGTCGATGGCCTCGGCCACCGCGCCGGAGTGAACGTCCCGCTCGCCCTCGGCGTCGTGGTACACCCGCAGCGGCGCGGCCATGCCGCTCATGCCGCACACCTCGACGAGCATCCGGGCGAGCTGCGTGCCGCGGAACAGGTCGCCCGACGGGCTGCCGAACCCGCTCGCCCCGGTGGACACGTCGCCCATCAGAAGCCGCTCGGCCTCGATGCCGCCGTACAGCACGCACAGGCGGTCGAGCAGTTCCATCCGGCTGTACCCGACCTTGCGTTTGTCGTCCCGCTTGTACCCGGTGTAGAACGGTGCCCACGGCATCTCGGACTGGATCGTCACCCGCTCCGGGGCCGGGTGGTGCGGGCAGAACAGCGACACGACGAAGTGCCCGGCCTCGTGGGTGGCCACGAGGAAGCTGTCCTTCTCGGACAGGTCCACCTTCTCCTCGTACTCGTTGAACCCGCGCTCGACCTCCTTCGGGGTGGTCGGGCCGTCGATGTTGTCGCGCAAGCGGATGCGGGCGACGCTGCGGCACAGGGCGTTCAGGTGGTCGCCGCTGAACGGCGTGCCGGTGTTCGTCATGAACGACTCGCCCGTCCGGCGGACGGCGTGCGCGAACGCCTCCTCGCTCATCTGGAGCTTCATCTTGGCGTCGTAGATCTTCAGGATTTCCTTGCGGTCGGCGTCGTCCGGATACGGAATGTGCAGGTGGAACTCGAACCGCCCCGGCCGCAAGAGCGCGGGGTCGAGGCTCTCCACGAAGTTGGTCGTGCCGACGATGAACACCAGTTCCTCCTTGTGGAACCCGTCCATCTCCGTCAGCAGCTGGTTGACCATGCTGTGTTCGACGCCGGACCCGGTGAAGGTGCCCCGGCGGGTGGCGAACGAGTCCAGTTCGTCGAACACGATGATGGCCGGCGCGCTCTGCCGCGCCTTGTGGAACACCATGCGGAGATTTTCCTCGCTCTCCCCGACCCACTTCGACTTCAACTCCGGCCCCGACACGATGGTGATGGCCGCGCCGATGGCGGTGGCGATGGCCTTGGCGAAGTACGTCTTCCCGGTGCCGGGCGGCCCCCAGAAGATCATCCCCTTGGGCAGCAGTTCCTCCAGCCGGGCCACGTCGTCGGGATTGCTGGCGTTGTCCCGCTTGGTCAGCACGTCGAGGATTTCCTGCCGCAGTTGCTTCTTCGTCTTCTCGTACCCGCCGATGTCCTTGTCCAGGTCGATGTCCGGGATTTCCAGCGCCCCGCTGACGGTGGCAGCGCGGAGTTGGCGGTACGCCTGCTTCGGGTCGGCCGGGTAGTCCTCGCCCTCCAGGGTGGACAGCAGCCGGCGAAGGCGAACCGCGTTCACCCCGGAGACGAACTTGTAGAGCTGCCACGGGTTGAAGGTGCGGCCGAACTTGCGGGCCTCGCGCTGCGTGACGAGGTTGCGCAGCCGGTCGCGGGCGATGCCGAGGATGCTCATGCGGTGCGGGAACAGGTTCTCGATGACCTTCGGCAGCGGGAACGACGGGTCCTTGAACCCGAGCCAGACGAGTTCCGGGTTCTCGTACAGCAGCGGGATGACCTCGCGGGCTTCGCCGGTCAGCCCGCCCTGGCTGGTCGTCAGCAGGTCCAGGTGCGGCAGCACGACGACGCGGCGATCCACCGCGCCGCGCACCGCTTCCCGCAACTGGGCGATCATGGTGCCGATCAGCCCGACGGGCATGGGGCCGCCCGGCTGGTCGCCCTCGCGCGGCCGGCCGTCCAGGTAGATGCACCGCAGGTTGCGGTCCCGCAGCCGCGACCGCACGTTCATGAACAAGTACGGGGCCAGCTCCTTGTCGCACTCGACGAGGGTGGGCAGGCCGCGGACGAGGTGGCCGGCGATCTCGGCCAGTTCGTGCGCGTACGCCGCCTCCACCGCCTGTTGGGCGTCGAGGGCGGACGGCAGGTCGGCTTCGGGGACGGAGAGGCTCATGCGTATCCTGGGGCACACTCAAAGGTTTTCACTGATGGCGTCCTTCGAGACCGCACAAGCGACTGTAGTCGCTGGAGGGTGAACGATGGGCGTTTCGTCGAGCAGAGCGAGCAGTTGAAGGCGAATCTCTTCGAGCAGGTAGTCGGTGTCCGCTCGGGCTCCCACCGAACCGCACGACTGACGCTCGGACTTCAAATATACGCCGAGCGCGTCAACGCCGTTCCGAATCCGCTGCACTCGTTGTTTGACACCGAAATCGAAAATGGACATGACGGCCTCGCGGTGTGTGGGGTCCGTATGGGTCGGGCCGTCCATCGTTTTCGGCCTGAAAGGCCGATTCCACCAGCCCAGGCCGTGAGGCCTGG
>JAYUFU010000545.1:0-9398 GCA_043738505.1 Fimbriiglobus sp.
GAACAGGGCCAGCATGAGTTGGGTGCGGTCGTCCAGTTTGGGCGTGTCGCCGCCGCCGACGGCGCGGACCCGCGGGGTGCCGCGGCGGGTGGTGCGGGAAGCGGCGCGGCGGCGGTCGCGGGCCGCCTCGTAGTCGGCGAACAGCGTCTCGAACTCGGCGGCGGTGACGCCGAACAGGCTGGGGAAGACGGCCGGGAAGCGGGCGATGGCGTCGGCGGTGAGCACGGGCGAACTCCGGAGCGGCATCGCCAACGTAGCGCACCAAGACGAGAACGGCTATTCCACTACAATCCTATTCGAACTGCGCAGGTGCGCCACCGATGTCGTGCTGACGCGAAGTAAGGCCGGGTGGTCGTTCGGGTGATTGCACGGGCTGTGCCGGCGATACCTCACGAACCTCGACCATTTCGAAGGCCACCTCCAACACACACCGGAAGGGGACACGGTGCTGAACGGCCGTGGCGTCGGGCTGGACCGAACGAAGGACTTCACCGCCCTTTGGAACTTGGCACGGTCGGGGCCGGCACGCGGCCGTTCCCGCCTCGCCCGGCCCGCACGAAGGGGTTGAACGTCCACGAGGTGCGGGCCGAAGTCGAACGGCTCATGAACTGGTGCGCTGAGGAACTCGCATTGGCCCCGGTGGGGGAACCACTGGCGGAACCGGCCGAAGCCGTTGAGGACCGAGAGCCAGCGCCCGACGCTATCTTCGCGGTTCCCGCGAAGTACGACCCGATCGGCCCGGAACCGCCGGCGGCGCGCATCGAGGAAGCGGCCATGACCATCGCCGAGCGGATCAGTCGATCCTCGAAACGGACGAGCGACGGGGAATGGGCGACGACGTACTACTTCCTGGTCGCCGGGCTGCTGAAGGCCGATCCGCCACCGCCGAGCCACCTGAGCGGGAACGATTTCCGATGGGCCGCACGGCGGTTGGTCGAACTGCGGTTGGCGTCCGTGGTGTCGCTCTCGCCGCACGCTTCCATTTGCCTCTCGGCGATGAAGGCGGCGGCGGATGCGGGGCAGCCCACGAAGGGGGCGGACGGGAGGTATCTGCCCGGCATCGCCACTCCGAAAGGACCGGTGCCGCACCTGAAAGCCGGTGACGCGCTGTTCGCCCGCTGGCGGGCCGGGAGAGTTCTGGGAGACGACGCGCCGCCCGCCACCGCGCCCAACCGCCAGTTGTCCGCGCCTGTCAATGAACAGCAAGTAGTCGAAGGGGTGACGAAAGCCCGGCCCCGCCGAAAGGGGGTATCGAAATCGGAAGCGGAAGCCCTTGTGAGGGATTGGTTGACGAAGCACGCCGCCGAGAACCCGGCGGGAGTCACGCGGGACGCCGTCGCCAAAGCCGTCGGTGTGAGTACGGGCACGGTCAGTAAGACGGCCGCTTGGCAGGCATTTCGCGTGCGCCGGGACGCGGACAAGAAGCCGGGCAAGCGGGAAATCCCGCTCACCGACGCCATGCTCGCGGTGGTGCCGGGGGACTGCCAAGCGCCGGACGAACTCGCCGCACTCATCGAAGAACAGGAAGACGAGGAAGCGGAGGAAATCCGCCGTCACAAGCGCCGTCACGACCCGTCATGACGGGATTTCGGCGCGAATCGACTGGAAAACAAAGGCCGTCACAACAATTCCGCGTGACGGCTCGCAATCGGTGAAAGGCGCGATGGGACGCCCGACCCGTGAGTGAGCCGCGACCATGCCGACGACACTTCCGCCCCCCGACCTGACGGCCAGTCCGCTGTACCTACTCGCCGTGCTGTTCTCCGCCCGGCGGAGCAAGGACCGCCCGTTGGAGCGGTTGACCCGCCGCCGCCTGGACGCCCTCGGCGTCCGGATCATCTTCGGCGACGAACTCTCCAGCCCCGAACCGGCGAAGGGGGTGTCTCGTGCAAGCTGACGTTCTCCCCTTTGGGCCCGTTGCTCCCGACCCGCCGGCCATACCAGCGGACCCGCCCATCACCGTTGATGCCAAACGGCTGGCGAAACTGCTCGACATCGGACTCCGCACCGTCCGCAGCTTCGACGCCGCCGGCAAGCTGCCGAAGCCGGTGAGGATCGGTGCCCGCGTGCTGTGGATCGTGGACGAGATTCGCGCGTGGCTGGCCGCCGGCACGCCCGACCGAGCCACTTGGGAGCGCATCCGCTCCGCCCGCCGCTGACCAGGCGTGCGGGTTTCCCGCACGTCCCCCCACAACCCGACGCGCCGTCACCCGCCCGCCAACGCAAGCGGGCCGGACCTTCTGCGAAAAGGTCCGGCCCGCGCGGGTGACGCACGGCCGTCACCGGAGGAACACGTCATGGCCAGTGTACGCGCCGGCAAGACCGACTTCTACGCCGACCCCGCCCGCAAGCCGACCATCCCGCCGCCCGTCTGGGATGCCATCCCGGAGATGCTCCGCGCCGCCGTCCGCTGGGTGCTGTGGCGGTTGATCTGGAAGGGCAACGCCGACGGCAGGGGCGGGTGGCGCAAGGTGCCTTGCCGGATCACCGGCAAGGCCGCCAAGCCGAACGACGCCGACACCTGGACCACGTTCGAGAAGGTGAAGGCGACGTACCACCCGACGCGGTATGACGGCATCGGAGTCATGCTCGGCGGCGGGTTCGCCGGGGTGGACCTGGACGACGCCATCGACCCGGACACCGGCGAGTTGAGCGAGTGGGCCGACGCCATCGTGAAACGGTTCGGCACTTACACCGAGTTGTCGCCGTCCGGCACCGGCGTCAAGCTGTTCGGCCTCGGCGTGTGGCACGGCGACCGGCACCGCTGGAAAGTGTCAACCGGAGAAGTCGAAGTCTATTCCGCGACCCGTTACTTCACGATCACCGGCGCGAGGGTGGGCGACATTACCGCCATCGCGGACATCCAGGCCGCGCTCGACGAACTGGCCGGCGAGTGCCGCAAGCCGGACGACGTTCCGCCCCCGCCCCGCGCGCCCGGCGCGGCCGGGTCCGCGCTCCCGGATGAGGAACTGATCCGCAAGGCGACGGCCGCCAAGAACGGCGACAAGTTCCGGCGGCTCTGGGCCGGGGACACGTCCGGCCACGGCGACGACGACAGCGCCGCCGACCTCGCCTTGTGTTCGCTGCTGGCGTTCTGGACCGGCCCCGACCCGGCCCGCATCGACGGCCTGTTCCGCCAGTCCGGGCTGATGCGGCCGAAGTGGGGCGAGCGGCACGGGGCGACCACCTACGGCGAGCGGACGATCCGCACCGCGCTCGACGGCCGAACCGACTTCCACGACGCGACCCGCGCCGGCACCACCAACACCAACGACGCTCCGCCCAACTCCGCCGAGTGGCCGGACCCGATCCCGCTGACCCCGGCGTTCGACCCGCCGCCGTTCCCGGTCGCCGTGCTGTCGCCGCGGATGCGCGAGTACGCAGTGGCGCTGGCCGAGGAGAAGCAGGTGCCGGCGGACTTGGCCGCGATGCTCATCCTCGGCGCGGCCGCCGCCGGCGTCGCGCGGAAGGTGACGGTGTCGCCCCGGCCGGGGTGGACCGCCGAGCCGACGAACCTGTTCGTCATGTGCTGCCTGCCGCCGGGCGAGCGAAAAAGTCAGACGTTCGGGGCGGTGTTCGCGCCCGTCAAGGTCATCGAAGCCGAGTTGCGGAAGGAGGCGGAGCCGCGCGTGAAAGAGGCCGAGAGCGAGTTGCGGGTGAAGCAGAAGCGGGTGGACTACCTCGAAGCGAAGATCGCCAAAGTGGAAGACGCCGGCGAGCGGGCGCAATTGCAGGAGGCACTGAAGGCGGCGCGGGCGGACCTGCTCGCCGTCGCGGTCCCGGCGATGCCGATCCTTCGCGTGGACGACGACACGCCGGAGATGCTGGCGCTGGAACTGGTGAAGCAGCACGGGCGGCTGCTCGCGGCCAGCCCGGAGGCCCGCACGCTGGAGAACATCGACCGGTACTCCGACAAGCCGAACATGGACGTGTTCCTAAAGGCGCACGCCGGCGACGATCTCCGCTCCGGGCGGATCGGGCGCGGGCGGGATTCGGTGGACCGGCCGGCGCCGACGTGCGCGTACTCGCCGCAACCGTGCGTGCTGGAAGGCCTGGGCGCGACGCCGGAGCTGCGCGGCCGGGGGTTCCTGGCCCGCTGGTTCTTCAGCCTGCCCGCGTCGGCTGTCGGCTACCGCAAGGTGCGGTCGGACCCGATCCCCGAAGCCGTCCGCGCGGGATACGAATCCGCGCTCCTGCAACTGTGGCTGGTGGAATACCTGGACGCCGAAGCGGAGACTCCGCACGACCTGAAGCTGACCGCCGACGCGCAGGCGGAGTTGGAGGCGTTCGAGACGTGGCGGGAGCCGCAACTCCGACCCGGTGAGCCGCTCGCCACCTGGGGCGGGTGGGGGAACAAGTTGAACGGGCTGTGCGTGCGGCTGTGCGGCAACCTGCACGTCGCCGACGGCATCGCGTCGGGGAATTCGTGGATGGGGACGCCCATCTCCGCCGGCGTCGTCCGCCGTGCCGTGCTACTGTGCCGCGAGTACGCCATCCCGCACGCGCTGGCCGCGTTCGGGCTGATGGGGGAATCCGTGGCCGTGGCCAGCGCCCGCAAGCTGCTCCGCTGGCTCGGCGACCGCCGACCGTACCAGACCACCGACTTCACCAAGCGGGATGCCTTCAACGGGTGCCGGGGCACGTTCGAGACGGTGGACGAGATCGAACCCGTCCTCGAACTGCTCGAACGACACGCCCTCATCCGCCCGAAGCCGGACCCGTCCCGGCGATCCGGCCCCGGCCGCAAGGCGTCGCCGGTGTACGAGGTGAACCCGCGCGCGTTCGACCCCGCCGCGCGGAATGCGCACAATCCGCACAATTCCGGTTCCGGCCGTCCCGACGCCCATTCCGCGTAATGCGCGGATTGTGCGCGACGCCCCAGACCGTGATTGCTATCCACCGCAACCACGCGCGGCGGGGCGCGCCGACGTGTGAACCGAATACGAGGGGCGAGCGCGGTTGCGATTCGGGTGCGGAAAATCCGCACCCGAATCGTTTGGAAAGCAAAGGCGGAACCGAGTTGGCGATATTCCGGTGTCGCCGGGTATACTTCTTCCACCTTTGGCCGGTCGGTGGGGTGCGACCTGAGAACCGCCCCCGCCGACCGTGCCGCTCTCGGAAGGTGCCTCATGCCGAAGCCGTTCAAGGTGTTCAGTACTCGCCCGCTTCCGCCCGACGCCGAAGTGATCCCGCACGAGGGCAAGCCCCACGTCCGCCTGAAGGACCGCGGCCGATCCGTGTTGTGCAAATTGACCGCCGGCGGCCGCGGGTACTTGAAGCCGTCGAAGTGCTGGTACTTCAAATACCGCGACGCCGCCGGAAGCGGAGGCGGTGCCCGCGCCGGCGTGAGTCGGTCGGCCGGTGGTGACGGGGCGAGTCGAGGCGGGGATCGGCAGACGGGTGGCGACATCACCGCCGTGCGGCAAAAGCGGGGACGAAGAGTCGCCGACAGTCAACCGTCACCGGGGGAAGTTCCTGGGGCGGCTCGGGGGCTCGCCGACCCGCCAGACCGCCGACCCATCCCGTGCCCGATTCCGCATCCGGCTATGGGGCGCATTACCACAGGCGGGTCTTCGATTCGCCCGGCTTCAGGCCCAACTTCTGGAGCATTTTCGTGACCTCGTCCCTCACCGCCCCGTGCGCTTGCCCGTCACTCGTCGATGCGGTCGTCTTGAACGCAACGTACTGGCCTCCGGGGCTGACCAGGGCCGATCCCGACTCAACCCCAGGCACCCCGTCAACCGCCGCCCGGACGGCCTCGGCTTGGGTCGGATCGATGCCTGGGACGGCGATCACCCACTGGCCCGTGCCCGCTGTAAAGCTCGCGTAACTCGCCGGCGGCGACGACGGTGCCGAGTTGCATCCGCTCGCGACCATCAACAAGCCAAGCACGACTGAGTACGCTATCTGCCGACGCATGGTCTCTCCTCTCCGCCGCCGAACGACACAGCTCAGGGGCCGGCGGCCACCAACGAGCTTAAACTTGGGAACAACCTGTGAGGCCGCCGGTCCCCTGCAGCGCCTTGTTAGGCGTCAGCGACCTCAGCGGTGCAGGGCCACCTTGATGCCCGCAACTTGCGACGAGCTGCACCCGAACTCGGCGGCCAAGGTGTAGATGTCGTCGTCGCCCCGCTCGATCCGCTCTCGAAGTTGCACTTTCTCTTCGTCAGTGAGGTCACGCTGCTTCGGCTCTGGGTAGCGCCGCGGCTCGGCTTCGTCCATCGCTGCGCCCTCTTGCCGCCTAACATGGGATTCTCCGGCGGTTGGAGTGGTCACAACCCTCCGGGTATCCTGCCGGGAGTGCTGGGCATTTTCCCAGCACTCCCGGCAGGGTACCCGGAGGGTTGACCCCGTGCAAGCGTCAATCTTCGCCTGGGACGAGATGCCCCGTCGCCTCACCACCGCAGCTGTGCCCCCAGCGTCAGCCCCTGCGTCCAGAAGTCCGACTGGCGGAACAGCGGCAGCGGCCGGTTCTGGCCGCTGGCGGGGACGCCGGCCGGCGAGTTCGGCACCAGCGTCACGTCCACCACCCGGTCGATCTGGTCGCCGGGGCGAATCACGTTGCTCCAGTACAGGAAGTTGTACCCGGCCGTCAGGCGGACGTTCGGCGTCACCGCGTAGCCCAGCGTCGCCGTCGCCTCCGGCACCACGCTGAACCGCGTCGAGTCGAACCGGCCCAGGTTCGGCCCCGTCGCCAGCAGCCCGCCGCGGAAGCCTTCGGTCGCCTGCCCCGGCCGCGTCCGCTGCTGGAACCCGTCGATGTCCAGGGTCTGCACGTTCACCCCCAGGGCGACGCTGGCCCGCAGGTCCAGTTCCCACCGCCCGAACCGCCGCTGCGACAGCCAGCCGACTTGCCCGCCGTGGAAGCGGTTGTGCGTGCGGAACTGGTCTTGCACCACCACCCGCGTGCCCACGGGGTCCGAGGCGAGTGGGCCGGTCGCGGTGATGTTCTCGGTGATCGTCAGCGACTCGCTCAGGTTCAGGTGGCGGTAGCCGGCGAACCAGGCCGTCGTCCGGTCGCAGGTGCGGCAGAGCGCGTGGCGGTAGTTCACGTCCGCGCCCCACAGGAAGCTGTCCGTCTCCACCCGCAGCGAGCCGGTGGACAGGTTCGGCAGCGCCACCACCTCGCCGAACTCGCCGTTGAAGTTGGGCGCGAAGAACGGCCGCGTCAGCGTCGGCAGGCCGTCGAACGACCGGCTCTCGCTGCGGCGGCCGAGGAAGAAGAAGCTGGCGTCGATGCCGCGGCCGTTGCAGTCGTCCAGCCAGCCGCCGGCGCGGATCCGGAAGCCGTCGCGGAGGGACGGGCCGAACGTGCCCGGCCCGAACAGCGGCCGCGTCCCCGGCTGGCCGACGAACCCCTGCCCGGTGCCGTCGCTGGTGGTCGCCAGCAGTGGGATGCGCGGGCGGTTGGCCCACCACAGCAGGTACTCGGTCTCGACGAAGAAGTCGTCCGCCGTGGGGCCGCCGTCCGACACCGGCGCGGACATCTCGGCCAACTCCGGCCCCGTCTTCACCTTGGCCAGGTCGAACCCGAATGCGTCGCGGAAGGCGTAGTCCCGCGACAGGCGGATGGGCGGGCTGCCGAACGTCTTGCCCCGCACCGGCACGCCGCCCAGCGTGTTGCCGGGCAGGTTCGGGGCCGGTTCCAGCACGGGCCGCGTGTCCGGCAGGCAGGCGGCGGCCGGGTTCACGAGCCACGCGGCGGGCGGCGGTTCGGCCACCGGCTTCGCGGCGTCGGGCGGCACCGGGCGCGGCGGCGGTAGCGGTTCCGACTTCGGCGCGACCTTCGGTCGCGGCGGGGGAACGGTTTCCGTCTTGTCGTCGGCGATCGCCAACTCGGGGATGGCGAGCGTGGGCAACTGCGGCGGCAGGAGTTCGCGCGGCGGCACGCTCAGCGGCAGCGCGGCGGGCGGCGGGAAGTCCGACTGTCGCGGCGGCGATACCGGCGGTGGCGGCGGGGCGATGGCGCGGAACTCCGGCACTTCGACGACCGGCTTCACCGGGATCGGCGCGACCGGCAGCGGGGGCGTGGACGGCGGCGGCGCGGCCGGGGTCCACTGCGTCGAATCGGGCGGCGCGGCCACCGGCACCACGACCGGCACGGGCGGACTCGCGGCGGGAAGCGGAGCCGGCGCGGCCGGCTGCCAGTTCACGTCGTCGCCCCGCGCCCCGGTCGCCACTGCCACCACCGCTGTCGCAAGCCACATTCGGTACATGCCAACGTCCTCCCGGAGTCGGGAACGGCCAGTCCGCTCCGGCGTCAGTCGCGGTTCGAGGCCCGTCGGTTTACTTCGGCGGTTCGCCGTCGCCGTCCGCAAGGTTTCTCGGATCGAATTCTTCCGGACAATCGCGCCGGCTTGCCGGGTCGCGCGCCGAGCGCCCAAAGTGACGACTCGGCCGTCACTCGGTGTCGTCGAGCATGGCGCGGCGGTCGGGGTCGTGCAGGGCTGCTCAGAGATTGAAGAGGGGAAGGAACCACCAAGGACACAAAGAGCACGAAGGGAAGAGAAGGCAGTGATTTCTTCGGACGGCGACACTCCGGAACGGTATAATGTACACAAGTGGTTATGCGTTCCGTTTTTGGGTTTGTCAAATGAAAGTGGAGAGATTGTCACAAATCGCCTGTCCGAATTTCGGGCGCAGGCCATCGACCGCTCTCTGAACACCGCCCCCGTCGCGGAGGAGCTTCTTGAAGTCGCCCGGCTTTCCCGAGTCGGGCGACTTGGTTGGTTCCGTGCCGGTCGATCACCTTCCCGCGACTGCCTTACCGGCGGAACACGTCCAGGTGCTTGCCGTCGCGGGCGAAGCGGAAGTCGTACTCGATGGCGTCGTTCACGTAGCCGACCGGCCCGAAGCCGGCATACCCGACGCGGCCGAACGCCACCTCGTGGGTGTGGTAGGTCGTCCGGTGGTCGCCGCCGACGCTGTCGAACCGCACCTGCGGGGCCGGGGCCGTCCCGCGCGCCGACAGCGGGTGCGAGTGCGTGCGGCGGTGGTTCGGAGCGAGCGTGTAGTGCGCCCACTCGCCGTTGCCCCAGCGGACTTGGTACTTCAGGGCCACGTCGGTCGGGTTGTGCAGGACGAACGCGCCGGTCAGGTTCGCGGCGTCGGCCCGGCTGGTGCCGACCCGCTCCTGGGCGACGGCGGGGACGGCGAAGGCCAGCGAAGCGAGGACAGTGGCGATGCGGGCGGTCATGGCGGCGATCCTTCGGGTGAGGTGGAAGGCGGCTCCTTCCTGCCCGACGAACGGCCGCGTGAGGCGAACTTGCGGGAATCGGAATCGGGTCACGCCGGCGGCAACGGGCCGACATCGAACGCCGCGTTCCGCGTCATCATCGACGCCCCGAGCCTCTGCATCGTCATCCCCAGCAGCCGGTCTCGGAGCCAGCACGAGACGC
>JAYUFU010000546.1:0-9391 GCA_043738505.1 Fimbriiglobus sp.
CTCCGCCGGTTCTGAAAAACCACCGGCGGACTCACGTCGCGCCGTTCGCCTTCCTCCGTTCACGTCAGCCGATCCCCGAACTTCTCGCGGAGGAACGCCGGCACCTCGCGTGCGCTCTGGAATAGCAGGCTCACCTGAAGGTTCCGGTTCGAGTCCGGGAGGTGCAACAACCCCCGCAGCGTGTCGTCCGTGGGCGGGCGCTGCCAGTCGCTGAAGTTCACCTCCAGGTATTCCAACCGCGTCATCACCTCCGCTTCGGCCAGCGCACGCAGGCCGCGCTCGCTCACCTCGTTGAGGCTGATTTGCAAGTGTTCGAGGCGGCGGAGTTCCGTGCCGCGGCCGAAGGCGATCAGCGAGGTGTCGCCGACCGACCCCCAGCCGTAGTGCAGCGTCTTCAGGGCGCGCGCGACCGGCGAGTTGAGGAACGCCGCCGCGCCGTCGGCCCAGTCGCACTGCCACGGGGGGATGAGGAATAGCGATTCGAGGGCCAGTTCCCCGGCTTCGGCCAGCGCGCGAAGGCCGCTATCATCGACGACCACGTCGAGGGATGTGACCTGTCGGCCCAACCGGGAGTTGTGGAACTCGCGGACGATGGCAGGCGACAGCGGAACATCCGGTTCGTCGAAGTGGCGGTCCATGTGGACCCCGAGCCAGCCAACCGCGCCCAGGTTCGGGTCCGCGAACACCGTCCGCCACTCGCTCTCGTCGGACCCGTACACATACATCGCACTCACCCGCGCGAGTTCGGGCGACGTGAACCGTTCCCACTCCCGCCCGTCGAACGACAGGCTCGCCGAGAGGGTCGTGACGGGTTCCCGTCGGAGGGCGGTGGCGACCGCGTAACCTGCCGGCAGGGCCGACAGCGTCACGTTCACTTGAGCGGCAAAGCCACGTTCGACGGACACGCGGGAGACGAACGCCCGTTCCTCCGTGTCCCGTTCCCCCGAAGACGCCGGCGGCCCTTCCCACCAGTCCCCGTCGATGTCGGTTTGGCACTGGTCATCGCGGGTGTCGAGGCGGTAGTCGCTCTTCGGGCCGACCGGATCGAGAGCAGACAGGAACGGGGCGAACCACCGCCGGCCGTGTTCGCGGAACAGCTCGTTGGCACGGGCGATGGCAACCAGTCGTTCCTCCCGGTCTTCGATCCGCTGTAACTCCACTTGCAACCGCACGAACTCCGCGCGCTCCGGCTCGCCGTGGTCGTCGAGCCAGTCGGCGAACACCAGCCGGCGGAGGTCGTCGTCCGGGTCGGCGGCGATGCCGGCGATCAGCGCTTCGCGGTCGTCCATCGGGAGTGTCCTGCGGAGGAATTGGCCGAATTCTTCCCGCTACCAGCATATCGAAATGACGGAAACCCTTGCTATTTCAAAGAGAACATGCCGTTTCCAGTTGGCCTCGCATCCGGGTCGCGCGTCCGGGTAAACTCCCGTCACCGCACACCCGGAGGGAGCCGCCATGACGACAGGGACTGTCCAGACGTTTCACCCCAGCGACCCCGTCGAGGGGCTGGAGATCGACGCCTTCCACCGCCTGCTGCCGCAGCTCCGCGTCGAACACGGCGGCGACTACGTCGCCCTTCGCGACGGCCGGGTGATCGCCAGCGGTGCGAGCCTGGATGCCGTCTGCCGGGAGGCGGTTCGCATCGCCCCGAGCCGTGCCGTGTACTGCGGGTGGGTGGAACCGGTGGCGGACGGCGTCGCCTTCTTCGGCCGCTTCGAGGTGGCGGACGAACCCGTGGTCGTGTGCCACTGACCCCGACCGGCGGTGTGTCGCATTCGTCTTCCGGTCGGTGAGCGGTTTCGCGCCGCTCACCACATTCGGCCCGCCGTCCTCCTTCGCGGCCGGCACCGTCGGCAACTCTTTCCGCCGTCCGACCACGTCGCCGCGAACGCGCGCACTCCGGGGAAGACTCCGGCGCGCGGCGCTCGCCCCCGATGGTGTCACCACCTCACCCGACGGCGTACACTGGCACCACCTCCGTATCCTCCGGACCCGCGCCATGTTACGCGGAGCGAGAAGCGGTCTCGGCCGGGAGGACGACCTCGGGTTCGATGGATTCCTCCCAACAGGCGAACGAATCGCCAGAGATGAATCGGAACGCCTCCAGGCAGTACGCGCGGGCCACATCCTCGGAGACGAACGCCGACGCCTGCCGCGCGGTGAGTAGGAGCAGCGGCGGCTGCCAGTCTTCGGCCGCCAATGCGGTGCGAAAGTTCACGATGTGCTGAGGACGGTCGTTGAACATCTGTCGGCCGTTGGACAGCGTCCCGCCCCGCGAGCGGTGGAGGTGACACTCCGGGTCGAGGACGAGTATGCCGGCGACGCCGAGCGTGTCCTGCCGCACGGCCGGAAGAATCGTGCGGAGGGATTCCGGCGGTGCGATCCACATCCTGCCGGACTGCCACCACGGCGTGGGCGAGGTGGCGGGACGTGTCGAATGCGGCCACCCCAGCCAGAGTTGGGCGGACAAGTCCTTCGATTGCGGGACGACGATCCAGACGCCTCCTTCTGGCATCGCGGCCAAGCGTGCGAACTGTCTGGCGGCTTGCGAGCTGCCGGGATACCGGCCGACGAACCAGCCGACGTGATCCCGTCCCAACTCGCCCGCCGTTGCGGCGTCGATGCGGGCCAAACCCAGTGGGGTCTCGTCCGAACGCTTGACGAGCCGGCCGTGGATGCGGGCCGTCGGGTATCGCGCGCGGAGCCAGGCGGGTGGCGAGTCGGGGGTCATGGCACCGCCTCCAGTTTGGCACCGCAGTCGCCACAGAACTTCGCCTTCGCGGTGCGCGGGGCTTGACAATCGGGACAGACGCCGGCTTCGACCGCCGGGGGCGCGGCGGGCGACTGGACGAACACGGCCGGGATCGCCAGTTCCGCTCGGATGGCATCGAGCAGGGTGAGCGCCGCCGTCTTGCTCGCCGCGATCTCGGCCTGCGGGTTGCGGACGCACTGGAAACACCCCTCGTCGGTGTCGCACGGGCAAATGCGGACCCGCTCGGCCACGCGGTCCACGAGATCCGCCATCCGGTCGCACGCCTGCTCGGTCAGGCCGATCCCGTAGGGCACCGCGTCGTACAAGTACACGGCCGGCAACCCGTCCTTGGGCACGTCGGCGGCGGCGGAGTAGTCGGTCGCGTCGCACGGCCCCGTGACGGTGGGGAACAGGCTCCCGAACAGCCGCGCGACGGTTTCCATCGCGGCCTTCGCGACCGGTTCCGTCAGCCGCGCGACGACTTCGCCCCACAGTGCCTTCTCCAACTGGAGCACGCTGCCTTCCGTCGGGAGCCAGCTGCTCGGCATCCCCCCGCCGAGGTGGTTCCGCACCACCTCCCCGTTCAGGTGCTTCTCCGTCACGCCGAGCAGGTAGTCGTTCACGTCCAGCGTCGCGCGGGCGACGACGACGCGACCGTGCCGGCGAATGTGCGGCATTCGGCGGACGCGGATCGAGGTGCGGACGGCCGACGTGGTGAAGTGCGGGCTGAACTCGCGGGCCAGCTTCACCACCTTCTCCTTCTGGATCACGTCCTGGACGCGATACCGCTGCCCGCCGTGCGAGTAGATGCCGTTGCGGGGAGCCTCGCGGAGCAGGTGGAACGGGTCGATGTCGCCGATCTCCTCCTTGTCGCAGACGAGTTTGTACGCCTCGTCGCCCGTCCCCCGCACGCGAACGCCGCGATGCGGGTCGGTGAGGTAAAACACCTCGTCCAGCAATTCGCCCGCGTCGCGGCGGGCCTTCACGCCGGCCAACTCCTCGCCCAACGTGTCGGTGTCGATCTTCCCCTCGTCGCCGGCTTCCTTCACCGCACAGGCGTAGTGGGCGTGCATCACCCGCTGGTTCGACAGGTTCAGGACGAGCGGTTCGTGGTCCCGTCCGAGTAGCCGTTCGGGATGAGAGGCGTGGTAGGCGTCGATCGGCGTTTGTCCGGGGATCAGGATCACCGCGCCCTGCTTCCCCGCGCGGCCGGCGCGGCCCGCCCGCTGCCACAGGCTCATCATCGTCGGCGGCAACCCGACGCACACCACCACGTCCACGGCCCCGATGTCGATCCCCAATTCCAGCGCGCTCGTGGTGAACACGGCGCGGACCTCCCGCGTCCGCAGGCCCCGTTCGATCTCCTCCCGCTCCACTGGCGTCAGGCCCGCGCGGTAGACGCGGACGTAGGGGCTTTCGTCGTCCTTGTTCTCCCGCCCGGCGCGAGCCATCATCCGTTCCGCCGCCGCCCGGCTCATGCAGAACGTCAGGACTGTCAAGTTGGCGTCCGCGAGCGCCAGCGTCAACTTGCGTCCGGCGTCGTAGGGGTGTTCCTCCGGCTTCACCATCCACAGTTTCCGCTCCCCTTGCCGACTCCCGTCCACGTCCGCTCCGACGCACGCGAACGGCAGCCCGGTCAACCGCCGCATGTGGTCCTGCGGCGATTGCACGGTGGCGGACGTGGCGACGAAGGTCGGGTTCGAGCCGTGCCGCCGGCACAGCGCCCGGAGGCGGCGGAACAGGTAGCTCACGTTCGTCCCGAAGATGCCCCGATACTCGTGGCATTCGTCCACGATCACGTGCCGAAGCCGGGACAGGAACCGCGCCCAGTTCTTCGGGTATGCCAGAATCGAGTAGTGCAGCATGTCCGGGTTGGTGAGGATCACCTGTCCGCGATCCCGGATCGACGGGCGGTCGTCCGTGGGCGTCGCCCCGTCGTACCGCGAAATCAGTTGCGGGTTGACGGCCCGCCGGCGGCTCAACGTGGGGATTTGCCCGACGGTCGCGATCAATCGTTGGAGTTGATCGTTCGCCAGCGCCTTCTGCGGGAATAGGAACAGCGAGGTCGAATCCGGTTCGACGAGGAGGCGGTCGAGAACTGGCACGGAGTAGATGAGCGACTTGCCCGACGAGGTGCGGGTCGCGACGACGGTATTGCGGCCCTCCATCAGCAGGTCGAGCGCGGCGGCTTGGTGGCGGAACAGACCGCTCGGATACTCCCGCGCGAGATAGGTCGACAACTCCGGGTGCAACCCCGGCCGGGTCGGGAGGAACGTGCCGTCTGAAGCCGCCGAACTCGACGGGTCGTGGCAAATCGTCATCCCTTCCATCGCGCCCAAGATGGCTCGAACGGTGTCGATCGTAGTTTTTTCTGTTGCTGACATTGCGGCCTCTGAACGGGTTGAGGTAAATTCACGAACCCCGCCACTGCCTAGCACCACAGCGCAGCTTCAGTTTTCGATCACGCACTCGTGCGGCCGTTTCTCGTGGGATCGCGTCGCCTGCTCGTTCCGCCGCTGGTGGTACCGGATGACCTCGCCGACGTGGGGCCGGTCGGCCGTCCGGCGTCGCCGGCGGAACAGCCCCCGGCACCGCGCGTTCAACGCCCGGCACACCTGCTCCTGGGTGACCTGCGGGTTTTTCCCCCCGCAGTCGTTCCGTGTGAACGGCGACGAATCCGAGGACCACCAGCGTCAGGATCAGGTGCCGCACCAGTCCCACGTACTTCCGCCCCTCGAAGTGCGTCCGCCCGGCTTCCGTCTTGGCGATGCGGAAGGCGTGCTCGACCGTCGCCCGCCGGAACGCCACCGCCAGGATCCGCCCGAGCGGTTCGCCCACCGCGTTGGTGACGAAGTACGTCACCTCGCCCGTCGCCTCGTTCACGGCGGTGACGAGGGCGTGCCACCGCCGCGCCGCCCACACCCGCGCGCGCCGCGCCCGCCACACCCGGTCGGCCCGCGTCTTCCGCCCGATGCGGTACCGCCGCCACCGCCCGGTGCGGACTCCCGGTCGGTGCGCGTCGGCCCGCCGGGACGGGCCGTCGGGACCGTTCCGGACGCCGAAATTCGTCGGCACTTCGGCCACGAACTTCTGGTTCACCAACCCGAGCACCCACGGGAATGGGACCTTGCTGCCGTACCCCTCGTCGAACGTCAGCCAGTCGAACGTGACCCCGTTGGTTCGCAGGCGGATCAACTGATCGAGGGCGATCCGGCACTCGGAGCGATACCGCACGTCGTCCGGGATGCCCGCCTCGCGGCACCGCTCGCGGTCCGCCGCCCACGATTGGGGCAGGTACGACTCGGCGTCCGGCAGGGCTTGGAAGTGGCCCTTCGCGACGCCGATGTGGACGGTGACGATCCCGCTGTCGATCTTGCCCGCGCACCCCAGGTACTGCCGCCGCACGCCCGGCGTCCGGTCCCCCTTCTTGACTCAACTCGTCTCGTCGATGACGCCCACCACGCCGAGCGGGTCGGGCGGGAGTTCGGCCACGGCGTCGGCCAACCGCCGCTGCAACCGGTCCCGCGCGGCGACGTGGTCCCAGTTGGCGGCGACGAGGAACTCCTGGAGGGTGCGGACGGCCGTGCCCGACGCCAGGGCGACCGGCCCGACGCTCTTGCGCGGCGCGTCGGACAGCAGGCCGCGGCAGTAGTTGTCGAAGTGGCGGGCCGTGCGGTCCCGGCCGAAGCCGTGCCGGTACCGCCGCAATTCCGCCGCGAACGCCGGCCCGAGGGCGGCGATTTGCTCATCCGTCATGGGGGTCCCTCCCGATGCCCGTACTATCGGTCAGGCCGCAACCCGCGCTGTAGTGGTAGGGACGCAATGCTGGCTCCGTCAGTTCGCGCATAAGCTTCAAGCGATACCAGGGCAAATTGCCTACCCACGAGATCCGCCTCGGCCGCATCCGCGCCGCCGTCTGGCTCAACGAGACGGACAACGGCCCCCGCTACAACGTGCAGATCAGCCGGCTGTACAAGGACAAGGCCGACAAGTGGAAGGACTCGGCCAGTTTCGGCCGCGAGGACCTGCCGCTCGTGGGCAAGGTTGCCGACCTGGCGATGGTCTGGATCTACGAGAACCCGGCCGCGTCCGAGAAGTAACCCCCGGAGGAACCGCATGACCCCTTCGGATTCGGTGAACGTGCCCCTCGGCCGGACCGTGGCGACGCCCGCGGCGCTCGGCGCGGTGTCGCAACCCGACATCGTCGCCGCGCTCCGCCGGCACGCGGTCGGGGACTGGGGCAGGGCCAGCGCATCGAAAGTCCTTGGTCTGGCGCGGTTTCGGGCGGGCGGGTCGGGTGGGGGTTTCCTCGAGGACGCCCGCATGGCCCGCCCGCTCGTCGAGCACTTCGCCGACCGCAACGCGGCGGCCAACCTGGGGGTGGTGCGGCGGGCCGCGATCGGCATGCTGAAACGCGCACCGCCAAGATCCGCAAGCCCCGCAAGGCGTTCCGCGCCGCCTCGAACACCGCGTACCTGGAGAAGCTTCTCCGAGGAAACGCCGTCATTTAGATGCGTTGGCCCTGGGGACTGGGGCGACGTGACGCCCGACGACCGGGCCGCGAACGACGACGCCGTGCGGTCCGGGGAGCGGTTGCTGTCGGTTTGCCAGTCGGCCACCGGGACCACCTTCTGGGTGCTCACCGAGGCCGACCGGTCCGCCACGACCGTGCTCCTGCCGGACGACGACTGACAACGGTTTTCCTTCAGGCCCGCCGCACCACCGGGCCTCTCCATTTGGGAGAGACCGACCATGATGTTCGTTTGCTACAGCCTGGCGCTCGGGATCCTGGGCTTCGCCTGCCACGCGCCCGATCCGGCCCTGCTGATCGTGCTACTACTCCTGGCCAAGTGCTTGCGGAAATGACCGGGAAAGACAGCCCGTTGACGCCGCACCATCAAGGACGTTATGGTGCGGCGTATGGGTGACGACGCGGTGTCAGTGTTGGGACCGGATCGGCGGTCGGTCGAGTGGTATGCGTCCGGGAAAGTGCCGGCGGTCATCGACCGGGCCGGTGGCCACGCCCGCAAGCGGTTCCTGGAGTTCTTCACCGCGACCATCCGGAACGAGAACACGCGGATGGCCTACGCCCGCGCGGTCGGTTCGTTCTTCGCGTGGTGTCAGACCTACCGGCTCGAACTGCACGACATCGAGCCGATCCACGTCGCGGCCTACATCGAACGGCATCCGGGGTCGCCGCCGACCGTCAAGCAGCACCTCGCGGCGGTCCGAATGCTCTTCGACTGGTTCGTCACCGGCCAGGTTCTCGCGATGAACCCGGCGGCCTCCGTCCGCGGCCCCAAGCACGTCGTCAAGCGCGGGAAGGCATCGGCGGGGAATTAACCTCCCGGCTCCTGGGGTCGGATGGTGACGCTCCACTTGGGTAGTGTGAGGGAGCGGGTGAGTCGTTCGGCGATGGGGCGGAACGCCGCCTTCGTCCGCCGCACGCCCCGCTCGTACACGGCCGTCGTCTCCCGGATGAGCGGCCGCACCCCCCGCCACGTCATCGTGCCGGCCCACCGCAGCACGTCCGCCACGGTCGAGAGCAACGCCCCGTTCCAGTGCCGCTCCAGAATCCCCCAGCACCGCTCGACCGGGTTGTACTTGCCGTGGTACGGCGGCAGGTACACCAACTCGACTGTCACCCGGTGTCGGTCCACGAACTCGACCACCCGCTTCAGGAATTGCGTCCGCGAGCCGGCCGCCTCGGGGCCGTTGTCCAACTCGACGTGCCGCCGTTTGACGCCGGGGTGGACCTGTTTCCGCTCCCGCCACCACCGGTCGAGGCCGTCGGCCAGGAAGTCGCCCGTCTCCTGCGAGTGGCCGAACGGGAACCGCGGCTGGTGGATCGGCACCGCCCCGCCGTTCACCTCCAGGACGCCGAACGGCACCGGGAGGGCCTCCGGCCGCATGTCGTGGTCGAGGGCTTCGACGGCCTCAC
The DNA here is from genome assembly GCA_043738505.1 of Fimbriiglobus sp. Classification (GTDB taxonomy): domain Bacteria; phylum Planctomycetota; class Planctomycetia; order Gemmatales; family Gemmataceae; genus JALHQU01. Next base: position 8,694 of record JAYUFU010000546.1, read on the forward strand.
CGCAGCGAGCCTCGCCGCCGCGGGAGAAGTCGCCGACCTTCACGTTCGCCTTGGTATCGACGGAGATCCTCAGCGTGTCCGGGTCGGCGGCGGACTCGACTCGGGCGTCCCGGACGTGGGCGAAGATGGCGTCGGTCTGGGGCACTTTTTTTGCGGCCGCGCCTTCTGCACCCGCCGCCGTTTGTACCCGAGGCGGTTGAGGATGTCGCCGACGGTCTGGCGGGTCGGCACCGCCCCGGCCAGTTCCGGGATGGCCCGCAACGCCTCGCGGACGGCCTGGGCGGTGATGCGGGTGAAGGCGAAGGCGGTCTGGAACTTGGGGTCGGCCTGGGCGTGCGGACCGACCCGCCGGCGGATGTGCTCCTCCAGCGCCGGGTGCTTCTCCTCGGCGGTCGGCCGCCCGCGGGACGCGAAGTCCTCGCCGCAGCGGATGCCGGAGCGGAGTTCGTGGAGTCCGGTGTGGACGGCGTCGCGTCCCCAGCCGACGGTCGTCTCGGCGAGGCGGGCGGACCCGCCGCAGTACGTGTTCGCCATCTCGGCCTGGAACCGCCGCCGCTCGTGCCCGGTGAGCAGGGTGGCGGCGAGCAGGATGGCCCGCCGCGCGTCGTCCGTGAGGTCCGCCGTGACCGCCTCCTCCGTGAAGTCTATGTTGTAGCCGACCCCGATGGACGCCGGCAGATCACCTTCCCGCCAATGCC
>JAYUFU010000547.1:0-9379 GCA_043738505.1 Fimbriiglobus sp.
CGCGCCAGCAAGGGGCCAACCGCCGAAGTGGTTGGCCCCTTGCTGGCGCGGCGGGCGAACAGGAACGCCGCAACATCCGCATGAGCCGGAATGAAAAACGGCGCAAGCCCGGAGCGGACCCTGCTCCGGGCTTGCGTCGTCAGTCGTCACTTCGGGAAGTGAGCCGGGTGGGGGTCGAACCCACGACCCGCAGATTAAAAGTCTGCTGCTCTACCAGCTGAGCTACCGGCCCTGGTGATTGTGTGAAGGGAGATCGCGGCACCCCGAAAGGTTCGCCACACCGCCCCTCACCGATGAAAATCTTAGGGGCTGGGTGGCGAGTTTCCAGACCAAACCGGCGCTTTTCCTGTCGCTTTACAACTCCTCCGCGCCGGTCGGCCACACGTCTTGCGGTTCGAAGCCGACCAGCGTCCGGGCCGGTTCCAGATCGTACAGCAGATGCCGCACCGGTCGGCTCGTCACGTACACCACGGCGAACGGCGGCAGTTTCCCGGCCCCCACGGCGGCGGCGAAGAACCGTCCGGCGTCGCCGGGGCTGAGGTACACGTCCTGGTCGTCCGTCTGCGCCCGGAGCTGCGCCACCTGATCCGCGTCGCGCGGGCACCAGCCGAGGCGGACGGCGATCACCGTCATCCCGTGGTTCTCGGCGTACACCCGCCCGACCGCTTCCAGAAACACCTTCGTGCAGGCGTACAGGTACCTCGGCCGAACCGCCGCAGACGCCGTGACCGGAACGTTGTTCGCGTCCAGGTGGCCGTCGATCACCTGCCCGGTGCTGGCGAGGATCACTTTCCGCACGCCGGCCTTCCGCGCCGCTTCTATCACCCGGTAGCCGGCGAGGATGTTGTTCGGCAGCAGTTCGCTCTCGAAGTTGTCACCGTCGTCCGGAGCCGGCCGGCGCGGGAACACGGCGTCATCCGGTGTGGCCGCGAGGTGGATGAGACAGTCCGCGCCGGCGATGGCCGTTCGCAGAAGGGTGTCGTCCAAAATGGAGCCGACGACGCAGGACGAATCCGGCAACCCCGGCGTCGGCCGGCGGTCGAACCCGACGACGGTGTGCCCGGCGGCGACCAGCGCGGCTACGGCCGCACGACCCAACCGCCCCGCCGACCCGGTGACCAGAACCCGCTGCGGCATGGATGTGACCTTGATGGCTGAACGACCCAGCTCAGGAGCGGCGGGGCTGCGAGAGCTGTGGTCAGGATAAACGAATCATCCCCCGCCGGCTGCTGCTGCTGCTGCTGCTGCTGCTGCTGCTGCTGCTGCTGCGCCTAGTTCGGCGCTCCCTCCCCACACATCGCCGCGTGACCGACCTCTCTCGAAGCGAGTCTCCCGCGCTACCGAGCGCCCGTCAACGCGCCGCGAGACCGCCGGTTTGCTGGGCTACTTCACTTGACACACATCTACCACGACTGATATACTTCTGCCACAGGTGATGTAGTTCCCGGTCCTGTCAGCGAGATCAAGCAATGGGTTCCCAGATTCTCCGACCAACCACGGTCAAGCGTCAAAAGGGCGAGTGGCTGATTCAAGGCCCGTGGGGGCGACGCCAGTACGACCCGATGAGCAAGGTCAGCCTTTACGAGCGGCTTCACCGCGAGTTGACCGCCAGCGGTGTGCTGCCCGTCGATTCCCCCGCGCCCTCCAACCGATACCACGATCATGTAACTATGGCGGTCATGCGCAGCTCATGGATCGACGACCGATGGGTAGCCGATGAACCGTTCGCCGCGCGGCTAAAGAAGCTCCGCGACCAATCGAAGCTGACCCAGGAACAGCTCGCGGAGAAGTCCGATCTCGACGTTGGTACTGTCCGCCAGCTTGAGCAGGGGACGCGGACCAACCCGCTGTGGCAAACGATCTGTTCCCTGGCCCGTGGGCTCGGGATGGATGTCAGCGTCTTCGTCGGCACGGACGGCTGGCAACCACCGGACCGTGACGGGGATTGGAAGCGGCCTCAGGAGCAGTAGTGCCGGGCCGTGGCTCTGGGTGACCGGTAATTCGGTCTCCTCCACCCCTTCATCATTACTGCGATGCGATGTACCAGTTGCGAACCATGAAGGAGAACTCGTAGTCGTTTGGGTGATACTTATTTGGTTTCCCAAACGCACGGATCATCACCTGACGTTCGTCACCCCGTGGCATACCGTGGCGAGGGCTGGCAGCGCCCCACGGTGAAGCAGGAACGACGTACCCCAAGCCTACCAAGACCACTCGGTCACCGACTCCGAGGCGCTTCGAGTCGAGACCCTTCGCCTTTTTCACGTTGTTGATCGGGAACGGAGCCCGCAGATGCTTCGTGTAGTTGCCGAGGTCTCCGCCTTGTTTCAGTGCAGCCAAAGCGGGTTCGCCTTCGTCTGTAAGGAGTTCGAACTCGGCATAGTCGTAGTCTGCCGGAACATCGACCAGCTTGAGAACCACGCGACAAGGTCTTTGGGCTACCCGCAGGACCGCGTCCTTGTACTGCTCCGACGTTTTCCCCTCGAACGGGACAGCAGCGCATTCCTTGAACACCGTCAGGCAATTCGGCAGTTTGCGGGAATCGTCAATCGAGTAGCCACGAAGCTCGACAACCGGGCGAATCATCTCCTTGTCGTCAAATGGCGGACGCTCATCTGGTTTCTTTTCGCCACCCTTGCGGGCGGGTTTGGTCTCCGTAACAGTCTTTCCCGGCGCATCGCTCTCGCCCCGGTTGGTCACGGTTGACTGGGTGGTATCCGCACCGCCGGTCGCTGTCTGTCGTGGGGCAGAGGCAGGACTGCACCCTACGAGGAAGACGAGTGACAACAATCCCAGCCGCGATAGCCACATGGGTCTGTCCTCCTCAGCCGAACATGGGAATATGCCGCACGGCGTTTTACAACAACGCCCCCGCTACCCTGCACGGAATGCGTGGCATCTCCGTGCAGGGTAGCGGGGGCATTGACCCTTCGCAAGTCATTACTGTCAAGTTCCGTCACCGCCCGATGGGGCTGGGGCGGTCGATGTTCGACGCCGGGCCGGTACCTGGCCCCGAAGGTGGCCCGCGCTGTTGCTACTGCACGGCGACTACGCCGGGGCGGTCGCGGCGTATGATAGCGTTTCAGGCGAGCGGGTGGAGCGTAAGCCCCCTGTTTCCATCCAACTGTACCGCGAGCGGGGTGGATTGATCCATTCGACGCGACCCGAGGAATCGGCCGGGCGGAGCGGCCAACCCACCTCCCCTCGTCGAGGGGAGGAAGTGCTCTGCTCGCTCCGCGAGCAATCTTCGAGTGCAAACCCAAGACCGCTCGCGGAGCGAGCAGAGCACACGAGCGCGAACTCGTGCGGGATTAGCGAGGGCTGCGCACTGAACTGTAGGAGACAGGCCGTCGGGCTGAAAAAACACGTCGTCTCCCAATGGCGAGCCGGGATGCTGTTCCGGTGACGGCCCGGCGTCAGCCGAGGACGACTGCCCAGGCCAGAGCCAGCAGCACCGCCGCAGTCGCCGCCACCGCCAGCGACGCCCACAAGAGGGCGTTCCCCCGCCGGTCGCGCTGTGGCCGCGTGCCGAGGCGGCGCGAGGAGGGGGAGTTCAGTCGGGGGCGGGTGACGGACACCGGGGCGAGCGGCAGCGGGGTGCGAGTGGCGACGGTCGGCGCGTCGGCGACGAAGATGGGCAGGACCGACGACTGCACCAGGTCGGGGCCAGGCGGGGTCGCCACGCCGGCCTCCTCGTTCCGCCGGTGCTTCCGCTCGCGCGCCACCGCCGCGAACACGTCGTCCGGGAACCCCGCCGTCGGCACCGCGAACGGGGCCAGGGCGTCGGCCGCCGCTGCCGGCGTCGGGAACCGGTCCTGCGGCCGGCGGGCGGTCATCGTGGCGATCACGGCCGACAGCTCGGCGGGCACGTCCGGGCGGTGGCGATGGATCGGCTCCGGATCGACCTGCTGCTTGCGGAGGAGGCGGGCGGCCGGTGTGCCCTCGGTGAACGGCGGGCGGCCGGCGAGCAGGAAGTAGAGGGTCGCGCCGAGGCCGTACACGTCCGCCCGGCAGTCCACCGCTGAGCTGTCCACGGCCTGCTCCGGGGCCAGGTAGTCCACCGTGCCGAGGATCCGCCGGCCGGCCTCGTCGCTCGTCGTCAGGCCGTCGTCGAAGTCCGCGCGGACGATGCCCAGGTCGAGGATGCGCACCCCGCCGCGGCGGTCGAGCAGCAGGTTGGCCGGCTTCACGTCGCGGTGGACGAGGCCGTTCTCGGCGGCGTGCTGGAGGCCGGCCGCCACCTGGCGGGCGACCAGCACGGCCGCCTCCGCGCGGAAGGTGCCGGCGGCGGCCACCGCCGCCTGGAGGCTGACCCCGTCCACGTACTCCATGACCAGGTACGGCGGGGTGGCGTCGGCGTCGATGTCGAACACGCGGACGATGTTCGGGTGGTCGAGGGCGGCGGCGGCGCGGGCCTCCCGCACCAGCCGCGCGCGGGCCGTCGGGTTGTCGGCCAGGTCTTGCGCCAGCACCTTCACCGCCACCCGCCGGCCCAGCCCGACGTGCTCGCCGAGGAACACCTGCCCCATGCCGCCGGCCCCCAGCCGGGCGAGCAACTTGTAGTTGTGCAGCACCAGCCCCCGCCACCGGCCGGCGGCCAGTTGCCGCGCCTGGAACGGGGTGAGCGTGCCGTCCCCGGCGAGGCGGCCGAAGAGGGCGTCGGGCGTCAGCCCGCGGAGGTCGCCGGCGCGGGCGCGGGCGGCCACCCCGCCGAGGGCGGTGTCGTCCAGGAGGCGGCTCTGGCGGACCAGGCCGACGGCGTCGGTGAGGGTGCGGGGCTTGCCCATGCGACTCGGGGCCGGGTAGGGGGCGGCCGTTCACTGTAGTACGCGAATCGGCCGGAGGCGGGGGTTTACACGGCGCGGGAAATCCCGGCGCGCGGGCGGACCGGGCGGGCGAAATCCGCCGGCACCCGGCGGCCGCGTGTCCTACGGTTCGGGCAGCCACCCGTCCCGACCCCGCCGCCGTGAGGGCGTGAGATGCGCCGCCGTTCGCCCCCGCCGAGTCGCCGCCGCCCCGGCACTGCCGCCGTCGAGTTCGCCGCCGTGCTGACGTTCGTGCTGGTGCCGATGATGATCGGCCTGTGGGAGATGGGGCGGGTCGTGCAGGTGCAGCAGATCGTGGCCGCCAGCGCCCGCGAGGGGGCGCGGCTGGCGGCCCAGGCGAACACCATCAACTCGACCGGCAGCTCGACGCAGATCATGGCGTCCTTCGGGCCGGCGAACCCCGCGTACATCCCGAACGTGAAGGCGGCGGCGATGCAGTACCTGTCCGGGGCCGGGCTGTCCCAGCTGGTGTGGGCGGACGTGACGGTGGCGTTCGCCTTCACCAGCGGGAACACCGCCCTGACCGACCCGTACCAGGGGGTGAAGGGGCAGCAGTTCTCGGTGACGGTGACGCTGAACCAGGCGGCCCTGAACAAGTGCCTGTGGTCGGCCCTCGGGCTGGTGAAGCCGTCCAGCGTGGCCTACACGGTCAACTGGGAGATCATGGTGGACGACCCGTTCACGATCAACTCGAACCTGCCGACTTGGTGACCCGTCCCCGCCCACCGGAGAGTGACCGATGCGCCGCCCCGATCCGCCCCGCCGCCGCCGCGGCGGCACCACCCTGCCCGAGACGGCGCTCGTGCTGAGCGCCTTCCTGCTGTTCCTGATGGGCATCTTCGAGTACTCGCGGTTCATCATGCTGCTGCACGTCGGCACCAACGCCGCCCGCAGCGGCGCGCGGTACGCCAGCGTGAACGTGTCCCAGCCGACCAACTTCGACACCGTCGCGTCCGGCACGCTGGTGAGCGTCCAGCAGTTCGTCAAGAACGAGATGGGCGGGGCGTACGACCTGATCGACAGCCCGTCCCTGTCGGTGTTCCCGTGCGACAACGCGCAGCTGTACGCCGACCCGCCGGTGATCGTCACCAAGAGCGGGTCGCCGTCGTGGAACCAGGCCACCTTCACCGAGCGGATCGCCGTGCGGATCAACGGCAACTTCAAGCCGATCCTGCCCGGCTTCGTGTTCTTCTACACCGGCGGGTCGAACGTCGTCCCGCTGAACATCGCCGCCGCCGCCAGCAGCGAAGGCTGACCGCACCACCCAAGGGCACCTCCCATGCGAACCGACCAGACGCGCCGGCCGGGCACCATCGTGCCGGTGATGGCGCTGTGCGTGACCGGGCTGTTCGGGTTCATCGCCCTGGCGGTGGACCTGGGCATGCTGGCCGTCACCCGCACCCAGTGCCAGAACGCGGCCGACGCCGCCTCCCTGGCCGGGGCGCGGCAGCTGAACAACGCGACGACCTCGACCAACAACAACGCGGCCGCCGCCGACACCCAGGCGCGGGGGACGGTGACCGGCAACACGCTGATGAACGCCCCGTTCGACGCGACCAACATCTCGGCGGTGGACATCGGCACGTACACCTACGACACCAGCACCCAGAAGTTCGTGGCGTCGTTCACCGGGAGCAAGGCGGCGTCCGACTCGTGGACGGCCGTGCGGGTGACGCTGGCGGCCGACCAGCCGACCTTCTTCGCCCGCATCTTCGGCATCACCAAGATGCCGACCGGGGCCGTCGCCGTCGCCGTCCACCGCCCCCGCGACATCGCCCTCATCCTGGACTTCTCCACGTCCATGCTGTTCGGCAGCGTGTCCCACTGGGACACCCGGTGGGGCACCTCGACCGGCGTGGTGCGGGGACTGCTCAACCCGGACGCCAACTGGCCGAAGTTCGGCCACTACAGCCGTTACCAGGGGTACAGCACGTCGGTCGCCATCCCGGCCGGGAGCGTGACCACCGTGACCGCCGCGGCCCTCCCGTCCGGCCGCCCCAACCCGATGCAGCGGACGGCCTCGTTCATCGCCACGGACGGGTACATCTACTCGCCGAACAACCACACGGCGGAGAGCAACGGCGGCCCGCCGATGATGTTCGACTTCCGCTTCAACCCGGCGAACGTCGCCACCCCCGGCACCCCCGCCGTCGCCACCGGCAGCATGTGGAACGCCTTCCACCGCTGGTTCCAGGCGACCCCGACGGACACCCCGAACACCGGCTTGAGCATCGTCGATCAGGGCAACCCGTACAAGTACGCGACGTTCAAACCGGCCATCAACTCGACGACGAGCCAGGGGACGTGGCAGCAGCGGACGTTCGACTGGACCGGGTACGACCCGCTCGACACCACCAACACGAAGGGGCCGACGCCGGCCCCGGACTTCTTCGACACGCAGGCGAACGACGGCACCAGCGGGGTGACGTACACGGGCGACCGGTTCCCCCGCAAGGGCGGGGTGGTCCGCACCGCCGCCACCAGCTGGGACGCCGCGAACGCCGACGGGGCGGCCGTCAACCCGATCGACTTCCTGAACTGGGCGACCGCCTACAACTACTACCCGCCGAGCCGGACGAACACCGCCAGCGGCAGCGGCACCACGACCCGCGCCGCCCTGAACCTGTCGCCGAACTCGAACGACTACGCGACCGACTGGAGCACCTTCCGGGACGCCGCCTGGGAGCGGTACGGGTACGACCTGGACGTGGCCGACTACGTGGCCAACCGCGGCGCGACGTGGGACCCGCGGTGGGACTGGAACATCGACCTGGGCACCTGGGTCCACTCGAAGCCGGTCGGGTTCACCACGGCGAACCCGTTCCGCCCGAAGCGGGTGGCCGCCGCCAACCGGTTCAAGGGGTTCAGCATGGGGCCGGGGTACTGGGGCAAGACGTTCGCCGTCTGGCCGCCCGACCCGCGGTGGGGGAACACCCTCGGCCTGCCCCTGGGGCTGGGCATCCAGCCGGAGAGCATCAGCAGCACCAACCCGGTGCAGGACACGAACGGCAACTGGATCGCCGACTGGCGGAAGCGGTTCTTCCTGACGAGTACCGGCACCCAGTTCACCACGGAGAACGTCAACTCCGTCCTGTTGCAGAACGCCGGGAACGCCATGCTGAACACGAGCGGGTTCCAGGTGAACTACCCGGCCGTGCTGGCGTGGCTCAAGTCCGGCCCGCAGACCCTGCCGCCGAACCTCCGCGCCGGCCGCATCCTGTACTACGACAGCATCCCGAGCGTCGTCACCAACGGGGCCGACTTGAACCAGGCGTTCTGGAAGGGGTACATCGACTTCGTCCTCGGCATCAACTCGTTCAACCCGGAATACGACCTGGCCGGCGTCGAGTACGCCGCCTGGCCGGAGGGGGGGGCCGTGGCGACGGGGCGGACCACCACCGGGTACACGCACGGGCTGGCGGCGGTGGTGCCGACGACCGACCCGGCGGCGGCCATGAACTACTCGGACAACCCGAGCCGCCCGCGGGCGCACCTGTGGTTCGGCCCGCAGACCCTGCTCATGTACCTGTACTGCCGGGACAACAGCTACTTCTGGGGGGCCGGCACCCTGCGGGAGGCGCAGACCTGGCAACTGAAGGCGGCCGTCAACTCGGCCCTGGAGGACATCCGCGTCAACCACCCGAACGACTGGTGCGGGATGGGGTACTTCGCCAACTTCAACTTCTCCACCCCCCGCGCCAGCATCGGCCAGGACTGGAGCAAGCTGAAGAACTCGCTGTTCTACCCGAACTCCCTGCTGACCGGCGGCACCCCGCTCATCAACACCGTGTCGAACGAGCTGCGGCCGTACAACGCCGCCCTGAGCAACACCCTGGTCGGGAACATCCCGAACGCCGACGGCGGCACCGACGCGAACACCGGTATGGCCGTCGGGTACAACCTGCTGTCCAGTTCCGCCTCGCTGTCCGGCACCGACTACCCGACCAAGGCCCGCCGCGGGGCGGCCAAGATCCTCATCTTCGAGACCGACGGGGTGCCCAACGGCACCCCCGCCTGGAGCGTCGCCGGCACCGGATACAACACCTTCTACTCGAACTCCGGGTCGGCCGTCACCTGGGCCGGCGAGACGCGGAACGGCGTCACCCTGGACAGCACGTTCGTGAACAACGCCACCGCGGCCAACGCCGCCCTGGCCGTCGTCAAGCAGATCTGCACCCTGGAGTCCGGCAGCAGCAACGGCGGGCACTCCACCGTCAACACCCCGGCCCGCGTCTACCCGATCGCGTTCGGCGACATCTTCACCGGGTACAACGGCACCTACGCCAGCCTGTCGTCGACGCAGGCCCAGGACGCCGTCAAGTTCCTCACCCGCACCGGGCAGTTGGGCAACACGGTGCCGTGGAACGCCTCCGCCACCCTGCCGACCACCAGCGTCATCACCGGCGACTACGGCACCCGCATCAACAACATGAAGTCCACCCTCGAGCGGATCATGCAGTCCGGCGTGCAGGTGACGCTCATCCAGTGACCCCAGGGTAGTCCGCACCCTCCGGGTGCGGTTCTCACCCAAGACCGCACCCGGAGGGAGCGGA
>JAYUFU010000548.1:0-9373 GCA_043738505.1 Fimbriiglobus sp.
CGAGCGAAGCGAGCGACACCCCTGGTTGGATGCAAATGGGAACCCACCCCGGAGGGGTGGCGGATCGTCCGGCATCCCTCCGGAATGCGAGGAATTCAAGGGGACACGGCCGACCAGGGGTTTCACCCCTGGCTACAGTCCGCCACGCCTCCGGCGTGAAGAGCATACGTCCGCCCGGCGGGATTTCGGCGCGCCGAAGATGTGGACAGTGTTTGGCGGCTCGGCGGGAGCCTCGCCCTCCCAAGAAACCGGTGGCTCGGTACTCTCATCCCCTCCCCCGTTACCGGTCGCTCCGCAGGAAGACGGTGGCCATCAGGTTGTCCACCGGGCAATACTGGTCGGTCAGGACCAACTCCTTCTCGCGGGCCAGCAGCTCGGCGACCAGAGCGTCGGGCAATACGTAGGTGTCGGCGGCGACGCCGGTGCGGGACTTGACCAGCTTGCCCAGGGCGGCGGTGTCGAGCGGCGTGTCCGAGGCGTACAGGACGACGACGTGCCGGGACATGGCGTACACGGCGTCGGCGTCCGTCACGGAATCGATGTCGGCCTCGTAGCCGAGCCGCTTGGCGGCGATGGCCCGCGCGTCGGCCGACAAGCGGGCCCACTTCACGTCGCCCGCCGGCAGCGTGAAGTAGACGTGCTTGAACGACTGCCGCAGCGTGTGGAAGGCGGCCTTCCACAGCTTGCCGTCCGTCACCAGGTCGATGACCGTCACCAGGTACACGCCGTCCGCCGCCAGCGTCCGCTTGACCGCGTCGTTGCACTCCCTGGTCAGCAGGTGGCCGGGCACCGAGTAGTCGTTCACCGCGTCCAGCGACACCACGTCGTAGCTGTCCGCCGCGGCGTCCTCGGCGACGAACTGGCGGCCGTCCCGGTGGATCGACCGGATGCCCAGCTCCCTCTTCAGGCCGAGCAGTTTGTAGGCGACCCGCGTCACGCCGGGGTCGATCTCGACCACGTCCACGGCGGCCGTCGGCACCAGGGTGCGGACGGCGCGGGGGAGGGTGTACCCGCCGCCGCCGATGACCAGCACCCGCTGCGTCTCCTTGCGGGCGGCCGCCGCGTACACCGCCTCCAGTTGCACCTGCTCGTGCCGGTACTTGAAGAACGTCGGGTCGTTCAGGTTCACCTCCGAGTGGATCAGCTTGTCGAGCGAGAGGGTGCCCAGGGTGTCCTTCTCGACGGCCGGCATGCCGCCGACGGCCGCCGCCAGCGGGTCCGGCAGCCCCCGCGGCCGCAGCTCGAAGCCCACCCGGATGGTGTAGTAGTTGGTCTCCACGACCGTGTCGTCCTGCCCGCGGAACAGCAACACCGTGCCGCCCAGCAAGGCCCCGCCGACGACGCTCATGGCGTACAGCATGGCCGGCTGCTTCCAGACGCGGACGAGGGTGGCGGCGGCGACGCACGGCAGGGCGGCGACGAGCAGCACGGTGCCCTTCATGCCCAGCGCGGCGATCAGCAGGTACCCGGCGGCGAACGTGCCGGCGATGGCCCCGGCCGTGCTGACGGCGTAGATGCGGCCGGCCGTCTGCCCGGCCGACGGCACGTCCCACACGCACAGGCGGATGACCTGCGGGGAGATGGTGCCGAGCAGCGTCATCGGCAGGAAGAACAGCACGAACGTGAGCGCCAGCACCGACCCGATCACGCCCAGCGAGCCGAGCGGCTGGTTGCTCGCCACCGCCAGGACGACCAGCACCAGCACCGACAGCACGGCCGCCGCCAGCAGGCAGCCGGCCAGCACCGTCAGCGGCCGGTCGGGGTGGCCGCCCCGGTGCGCGCGGTCGGCCACCTTGCCGCCGATCCAGTTGCCCAGACACGTCCCGGCCAGCATCACCCCGATGACCCCGGTCCAGGTGAACAGCGACACGCCCAGTTGCAGGGCGATGATGCGGCTGGCGGCCAGCTCCAGGCACATGCCGGCGAAGCTGCACAGGAACACGACCACGAACCCGGCCGCCAGGGGCAGCGCCGGCCGACCCGGCGGGCGGGCGGCGCTCGCCTGGGGCGTCGGGCCTTCAGCGGTCGCGCCGCCACCCAGGGCGAGCGCGGCCAAGCCGGTGACGGCGAGCAACCCGGCCACCGCGTACACGATGTCATTCACCGGCATGGCCGGGACCAGCACGAATCCGGTCAGGTAGTTGCCGACCAGACAGCCCAGGCTGCTCAGGGCGAACACCGTGCCGGCCACGCGGCCGGTGCGGGCCACGTCCGGCACGCCGAAGCGGATGGCCAGCGGCGTCAGCAGGCTGAGGACCGTGGCCACCGGTAGGCAGAGGGCGAAGGCCAGCACCGGGATGCGGGCGGTCAGGCCGAGCCGCGCGTGCCAGCCGAACTCCGCCAGCAGCATCGGCAGGGCGGCCACCCACAGGGTGGCGGCGACGCCGGCCAGCAGCACCACCGCCAGCTTGCCGACCGTCGGCGGCCGCTCGGCCACCCGCCCGCCGAGGAAGTTGCCCAGCGCGATGCCGCTCAGGAAGGTGGCGATGACGGCCGTCCACGTCTCCAGCGACGAGCCGATGAACGGCGACAGCAGCCGGCCGGCCACCAGTTGCAGGACGAGCAGCCCGAAGTTCGCCAGGAAGACCACCGCCCCGACGCCGGCGAGGCGGACGGCGAACCGGTCGGGCGGGGCGGCGGGGACGGCAGTGGACATGGGGGGCGGCTCGGCGGTCGCGTGGGCGGCGGGGTCGGGAAGGGCAGCATACTTCCCGCCGCCGACTCCGGCCAACGCGCGCCGCGTCGGCGTTACTCGTCCGTCTGCGGCTTCAAGTCGGCGGTGATCTGGACGAGCGCTTCGTGATCGAACGCGACCGGGATGCCGCCCGGTGCCAGATAAACGGCGGTCCCGTCGCGGATCACCAGCGCGTCCGCGTGATCGACTTCGAAGCGGTCGCCGTTTTGCAGGGCGATCGCGAACGGGTGGAACGGCCGCCGCCGGCGGTACAAGGACAGCGTCTGGGTGAAGGTCACGGAGTTCATGGGAACGGTCTCGGTTGTCGGTTGGGAAGGCACGGTGGCTCTCCGATTGTGGGTGAGTATCACCCCAGGTAGTTTCCCGGCAGCGTCCCGCCGGTCGCCACCCCCGCCGCCCCGACCGGCACGCCCAGCACCGCCCGCACCACCTGGTCGTCCTTGAACGGCTTGAACAGGACGTGCCGCAGCCCGTCCTGTCGGGCCTTCACCAGCGAGTGGGCGGCGTCGTACCCGAACCCGGTGGTCATGGCGATGCGGATGCCGGGACGGGCGTCGCGGATGCGGCAGTAGGTGTCGTACCCGCCCAGGTCGGCCGGCCGCACCTCCGTCAGCACGGCGTCGTACCCGGCGTCGGCCAGCAGCGCCAGCCCCTCGGCGGCCGTGCCGACCGTCTCGGCCTCGGCCCCCAGCCGCTCCAGCAGCAGGTGCGCCGACCGCCGCATCCGCTCGTCCTGGTCGATCACCAGCACCCGCCGGGCGTGCAGCGGCAGGGGCGGCTGCGGGCCGGTCGGCGTCACCTGCCGGCCCACCCGCCGCACGCTGTCCTTCACCTGCCGGGCGTTCGACACGATCCGCCGCAGGTGGCCGACCACCTCCGGGTCGAACCCGCCGAACCGCTTCAGCAGGATCGCCGCGCTGGCCAGCACGTCGTCCACCGGCAGGGCGATCTCGCGGCTGACGGCCTCGACGCTCTGCGACGCGGCGCAGCTCTGCTGCGCGGACAGCAGGTCGAGCGTGTGCAGGGCGTGGGCGATCTCCTTGCTGAACAGCTCGGTGAACTGGAGGTCGTCGGCCCCGAACCCGTTCGCCAGCGGGCTTTCCACGTTCAGCGTGCCGACCACCTCGTCGGCGTACACCAGCGGCACCGTCAGCGAACTCCGCGCGCCGGTCGCCCCCAGGATGTAGTGCGGGTCGTCGGCCGTGTCCCGGCACAGGTAGCTGGTGCCGGTGAACGCCACGAACCCGGTGACGCCGTTCTTCTCCGGGCTGGCGAACAGCCGCCGCGCGGCCGCCTCCGCCGTCATGCCGTCTTCCAGCAGCGGCTTCAGCTCGCCCGTCCCCTTGTCCAGCAGCCGCACCTCGATGGTGTCGTAGTGCAGCAGGTCGTGGATGTACCGCCGCAGGTTGTACTTCAGCAGGGCCACCCGCTCGACCTCGGCCATCACCGACAGCTGGCTCACGTCCAGGTCGGCCAGGTCGCGGCCGGCCTGGTGCAGGGCGTCCAGCTTCTTCTGCTGCTCCACCTCGGCGGTCACGTCGCGGGCCATCGCCAGCAGCTGCGTGACGGCCCCGCCGGCCGCCTTCACCGGCTGAATCCGCAGGTCGATGTACTCCGGCCCGGCGCGGCCGTGGCGGTGCAGCCGCACCGCCGCCGGCTCCCCGCCGCGGGCGACGGCGAACGGGTCGGCGGCGTCGCTGGCCACCGTCCCCGACCCCAGCGCGGCCAGCAGCGGCTGCCCGACCGGGTCGGCCGCGCACCACACCATCAGCACCGCGTTGCACCACGTCACCACCCCGGACGGGTCGAGCGTGGCGAGGCCTTTCTCGGCGTAAGTCAGGATGAGGGCGTCGCGGCGGCCGGCGTCGAGGGCGGAAGTGAGGACGGTCGGGTCGGCGACGACGGCGGCGAACGGTTCGGCGTGCAGGGCGTCCAGGGCGGCGGCGGCGTCCGGCACGCACACGGCCAGCGCCCCCGGCTCCGTCGGCGACCCGACGACCGGGGCGGACGGCCAGGGGCCGACGATGAGCGTCCGCGGCGGCCGGCCGGCGGGATCAGCGGGAGTAGCGGTGTCGGCTGGCACGGAGAGATTGTACGGCCGAAGGCGACCCGCCTCAAGCGGGATGGGGCGGAAGCGCGAACTCCCGCCCCGACCGCCTCACTCGTCGCGGATGACCTCGCCACCGGCCGGCGTGAGCATGGCCGCGAGGGTCGTATCGCTGACCGTGTCCCGGATGAACCGCACCGACCCGTCCCACAGCAGCGCGTTGAACCCGCCGGGAAACAGCCCGCCGAACTTCTTCTTCAGGTCTTTCGGGATGTCCTTGCCCGGCAGCATGATGTCGTCGGGCTTGGTCCAAATCACCGGTTGCGCCGCTTCCGCCACGGCCAGCGTGTTCGACGTGCCGTCGGTGATGCCCACCAGGGTCCAGCCCCTCGGCTCCATCGCGTTCGGCCCGACGGCCATCTGGTAGTGCGTGTGCCCCGGCTTGGCCGACTTCCCGACGGGCGGCGCGAAGGTCTTCGGCATCTTGTCGATCAGCTTCTTGTTGTGGTCGCTGTCCCACGGCTCATCGAGTTTGAATTGCTTGTACAGAGTGTCCTGCTCGAGGTACGGCAGGATGGCCACCCGCCAGCTCAGGAGCGGCTTGTCGCCCGCCTTCAGCATCGCCCCGTTCTTGCCGACGCCGTGGACCGGCATCGCGCCCTGGGCATCGTGGATCGAGTGCAGGGCGAGGCCGATCTGCTTCAGGTTGTTGCTCGACACCATCCGCTCGGCCGCCCCCTTCACTTTCTTGGCGGCCTCGACGGCGAGGGCGGCGAAGTCGAAGTCGGCCGTGTAGCTGGCGGCGAGGGTCAGGTCGGACCCGGCGACGTCGATCTTCACGTCCTGGATCGCCCGCTTGGCCTCCGTCAGCGCCGGGGCCATCGCGCCCATCTGGGACTCGTCGCCCGCCCCCATCAGCGTGAAGGCGGCCAGCCCGACGCCCTGCATCATCGTCTCCTTGGCCTTGCCGGCGGCGTCCGCGTCCGGGAACGACCCGCGGACGTTCAGGGCCAGCGTCTTTCCTTTCAGGTCGAGCGTCAGCGTGGCGACCTTCGCGGCCAGCAGCGGGGCGAACTGCTGCATCTCGCGGCCGCTCCGCATGGCCGTCGGGATCTTCTCCACGTTCACCTGGGCGTACACGGAGTGCCCCTGGGCCGCCTTCATCAAGTCGGCGGTGACCGGCCAGCCGCTCCGATCCTTCGCGTACCCGGCCAGGTAGCGGTCGGCCAGGTCCGGGTGCAGGGCGACGGCCGTCTTCTCGTCGGCGAAGTGGATCAGCCCCGGCCCGCCGGTGTAGAACCCGCGGCCGTCCGGCTCGGATTTCCGCACCTCCAACGTCTTCAGCAGAGCCGCCTTGTCGAACGCCTTGTCGGCCGCGAGGATGGCGACGAACTTGGGCGGCCCCTGGCCGGCGAACTCGGTCACGAACACGGTCAGCGACGCCAGGTCGCCCGGTTGGACGCCGATGGCCGCGACCGCCTGCTTCTCGGCCAGCTCCCACATCTTCTCCGCGTCGCCGGGGCCGAACGACTTCTTGATTGCCGCGAACTGTGCGCCGCCGATCACGTCCTTCGCGTTCAGGTGGGCGAAGACGACGTAGTCCGAGGCCACGCCCGACGGCGCGCCGGGAGCCGGGACGTTGGGATCGCCACCGGGAGCGACGGGCGGGGCCTTCTTGCCGCACGCGGGCAGCAGCACGAGGCACGCGGCCACCGCGACGACAGGGGCCAGGAGCAACAGGCGGCGAATCATGGCGGGTCTCCGGGGAACGACGGGCGACGGCGGGATTGTACGCCGGACGACCGTGCGAATGTTACGGATTCCGAGGACGGCCGAAGGCGGATCAGCCCTCACCTTCGGCATCGACGACGGCGAACCCACGCGGGTTGGCGAGGACCAAGTTGTTCCCGACCCGCGCCATCTCCCCACGGCAGGTGACTTCGGCGCGGGACTCGTAGGCTTTCGCCGCCTGCTTATGCCACTCCTCCGTCAAGGTGATTTGAACCTTGCGGGGTTTCCCATCGATGACAGTCCAGACGATCACCGGCCCGACCAGCGGGCCCTTCGGCTTGTCGGTCTTCAGTTGGACGATGACGCCGCGAATTTCCACGTCCTTCGGCGCGTCCTCGGCCTTGTACAAGCGGGCGGCCTCGGCGATGAAACGAAAACGGTCGCAGGGGAAGACGATCTCCCGCTCGGTTGCCGGTTCCACAGGTCGGGAACGAGCCCAACTGAATCCCACCCCCAACTCGTCGCCCGGTTGCGGGTTCGCCACGCCCATCGTTGCGATCGCTTCGCACAAGTTGGCGCTGACGCCCTGTTCCACGGCCTCGTCGAAGGCAGTCATACTGTTCGATGTCATCGCCTCGTCGGCGGCCCTCCGTAGCGCGATCAGCGCGTCGCGGAGTTGAAGGACGACGCGCCGCTCGAACGGCGGATCCGGGTCGTGATGGTGGACCGTGCTGAAGAGACTCGGCTGGAGGAGCGGGGCGACCGGGGAAAGGACGGTCATGACGTAGCTGCCGCGCTCGCTCTGGCCGAGTTGAAGCGTCTGGAGGTAGTCCTTCGCCTGTTGGGGCTTCGAACTGGCGTAGTATTTCCGCTTGATCCCGGACGCGGCCGCACACGCCCCGGCGAGGAGCATCTCGCGCGCGTTCCTCACGAAGGCCTCCGCGCGATCCAGTGGAACCGTCCCGTCTCGCGCCGTCGCGTATCGATACCGAATGCGCACGATGTCGGTCCCTGCGGTTTGCAGGTCGTTGAGGACTTCCAGTTCCGACCTTCTCTCCACAGCCGCGATCAGTGGGATCGTCTCCGCCATCCGTTGGAGGTAGTCCTTGTACTGACGGTCCATCGGCAGCAGCAGTTCGACCGGTTCGCCCTCGAACTCGCTCAGCCACTTCGACGACGGACCCGCCGGGCCGTCGGCCTTGCGCCACCCGCTCGACGAGAGGTACGCGGCCAAGTCGCCGGGATTCAGGGCGGCGAAGACGCCGCGATCACGGACTCGGGCGTTCATTTTCCAGTCCCTCCCGCGAGCAAAGACGACAGCGCGTCGGGTGTGAAGAGTTGGTCGTTCGGCAAGTCGATGTTCACGGAGGACTCGTTGTCCCGTTCCGACTGCGAACGGAGTGACGCCCAATACCCGCACTTTCGCAGGACCAACTCGTCGGCCGAGTGTGACAACCAGTCCGTCGGCAACGGCGGCGCGAGGACGACGATCAGAATCCGAGGGACGTAGTGGTTTCCAACCAACTCGTTGTAGTTCTTGGCCTTGAGGGAGTACCTTCGGGCCGTCTTGGGCTTGTTCTGCTTGAGGGTCAGTGAACAGCATTTGAGCTGGGCTTCCAAGCGAGGCGATTGCGGCCGGCGGCGACGCTCCGGATCATGAATCCGATGTCGATACTATCCGCATCGACTTCCGGCGTGCAAACGATCACCCGCGCGGCGGCCGCCGCCGCCGAAACGTACGCGCGGCTGAACTGTTCCATTTGCTGTTCTGGCGTCACGGCCCACCCTCGCAAAGTCCACGTCACTTTATCGGGTGGGAACCGGCGGGGCAAAGTCAGTAGGTGACATTCGATCAGAGATTTCGCGCCGCCACCAGATTGCCCGCGAATTGCCCGGTGCTGTGCGCCCAGGTGTAGCTCGCGCCGTCGGCGGCGCAGGCGGCGCGGTCGCCGAACTGGAGGGCCGTGCGGATCGCCGCGCCGAGGTCGTCGTCGGTGCAGCCGAGTTCGGGCCGCGTGAGGATGTCGATGGGGCCGGTGGCCGGGAACGCCGCGACCGGCAGCCCGGACGCGAGCGCCTCGATGACCACCAGCCCGAACGTGTCGGTGCGGCTGGGAAAGACGAACAGGTCCGCCGCCGCGTAGCACTCGCCCAGCGCCTCGCCCTTGCGGTAGCCGAGGAACTTCACCGCCGGATACCGCCGCTCCAGGTCCGCTCGCGCGGGACCGTCGCCGACCACCACCTTCGTGCCGGGCGTGTCCAGCTTCAGGAACTCCTCGATCCCCTTCTCCGCCGACACGCGGCCGACGTACAGCAGCACCGGGCGGGGGAAGCCGAGGTCGGCGCGGGCGCGCGGGCGGAACGTGCCCAGGTCCACCCCGCGCGACCAGCGGCGAATCGGGGCGGTGAACCCGCGACTTTTCAACTCCGCTTCCAGGCTCGGCGTGGCCACCATCAGCGACGACCCGCCGTTGTGGAACCAGCGGAGGAAGCGGTACGTCCAGCCGAGTGGCACGCGCGCCAGCGTCTTCAGGTACTCCGGGAACTTGGTGTGGTACGACGTGCTGAACCGCCAGCCGTGCGCCACGCAGAACCGCCGGGCGAGCAGGCCGAGCGGGCCTTCGGTGGAGATGTGGACGTGGTCGGGGTCGAACGTCCGGATGCGGTCGAAGACGCGGTGCGGCCACGGGAAGCAGACGCGGATCTCCGGGTAGAACGGCACGCCGACCTGCGAGAACGCCGACGGTTCCAGCACCTCGACGGCGTGCCCCAACTCCCGGAGCGTGCGGGTGGTGGTGTCCAGCGTGCGGACGACGCCGTTCACCAGCGGGTGCCAGGCGTCGGTGACGATGAGGGTGCGGGGCATAATCAAGTTCCAGGTTCCAAGTTCCAGGTTCCAA
>JAYUFU010000549.1:0-9369 GCA_043738505.1 Fimbriiglobus sp.
GCAGAGGGTTTCACGCATGGTCCGCAAGCTGTTCGCCGCCTCCCTGGTGGCCGTCCTGGGCGGGTTCGCCGTCGCCGCCGAGATCAAGTCCGGCCCGCAAGCCGGCGAGAAGTTGGCCGGCCCGTTCCACCCGCTGAACGTGAACGGCGAGAGCGCCGGCAAGAAGGCCTGCCTGTACTGCAAGAACGGCGACAACCCGGTCGCCATGGTGTTCGCCCGCTCCGCCGACTGCCCGGCCACCGCGAAGCTGATCTCCAAGCTGGAAGAGGCGACCGCCGCCAACAGCAAGTGCGAGATGGGCGCGTACGTCGTGTTCCTCAGCGACGACGACAAGATGGCCGACAAGCTGAAGGAGCTGAGCGACAAGCTGAAGCTGAAGAACGTCGTCCTCGCCGTCGACAACCCGGCCGGCCCGAAGGGCTACAACGTGGCCAAGGACGCCGACCTGACCGTCGTCCTGTACACCGAGCGGACGAGCAAGGTGAACATGGCCTTCGAGAAGGGCAAGATCACCGACGCCGACATCGACAGCATCGTCAAGAGCGTCAGCAAGATCACCCCGAGCAAGTAACTTGCCGGCGACGACCCGACCACCCGCGAACACCGGCCCCCTGGCCGGTGTTCGCTTTTTTACGCCCCGCCCGACTTGTGCCCCGACCCCGGCGTCCGCAATACTACTTGCGTTCGGTCATCCGCATTCACGAGAGGGGCTGCCGTGAACGACAAGAAGCGGGCGGCGGAGGCGCAGTCGATCCTCTGGCAGGTGAACTCGGTGCTGAAGTTCATCGGGAGCTACTACTCCCGCGAGAGGGCGGACCAGGTGCGCGACCGGATGGGCGGGCCGTTCCTGCCGACGCTCCGCGACGCCGCCCACATGTGGTTCGCCCTGTGCGTGGCCAAGTACTTGTACACGCGGACGGACCCGCAGTGCATGGGCGTGAAGGGGGCGAAGGCCATGGACGTGGACGGGGAGTTGGAGGTGTCGTTCGTGGTCGTGGCGCGCGCCGTGCAGACGACGACGCGGTACTCCATCAAGACCACCCTCAGATTCCCGTCGTCCGGCAAGTGCGTGTTCGACGTGTGGGACGGGTCCGATGGTGCCCACCTGACCTACGACGGCGAGGTCGTCCGGAACGGGGCCAAGTGGCGGCTCCAGGAACCGCCGAGCCGGCCGGTGAAGGACGCGGACGCGTACTACGACGACGACAACGTGCTGGTTTGACCCCCGCGGCGATCCGGTCGCCACCCCCGCGCACCGGCCTTTCGGCCGGTGCATGTCGTTTTCAAGGCGTGACACTCCCTTCGGTGACGGCCGGCTTATTCTTCGCGTACCCGATGAGCAGGAACAGCACCCCCACCAGCACCCCGCCGGCGACCAGGAACGGCAGCGCCCGCGACGGGTGCTGGTAAAACACGACGCTGCCGCACAATGGTCCGAGGATGCGGCCGAGCGCCGCGAACGACTGGTTCACCCCCAGGATTTCCCCCTGCCGGGACGGGTCGGCGTTCCGCGACACCAGCGCCGTGACCGACGGGTTGACGAACGCGAACCCGAACACCGCCACGGCCGTGCTGAAGTAGAAGAGGCCCGCCAGCCCGCCGACCGTGTCGGCCGAGAAGCCCGCCGCGTACCCGGCGAACGCGATGGCCGCCAACCCGCCGAGGCCGACGAACATGAACACCAGCCCGACCGTGGCCAGCCGCTCCTCCTTCACCTTCTTCTTGGCGTACCGCCGGTAGAACCCGCCCTGCGCGATCATCAGCACCAGCCCGACGCCGGCGAACACGAGGAAGTTCGCCTTGTCGTCGAACCGCATCACCTTCTCGGTGTAAAGCGCGAGCGTGGCCTCGAAGTTGGCGAACGCGAAGATGGCCAGGAAGTAAATCAGGACGAGCGGCCCGACGGCCGGCAGCTTCAGCACCTCGGCCGCGCGGCTCAGGCTGAACCCGCCCCGGCCGGCGTGCGCCGCGTTGCCCGGCTTGAGCGTCTCCGGCAGCTTCCGCACGGCGATGACGAGGGCGACGAGTGAGAGCAGCGACGCGATACCGCCCGGCACCCACAGCCACTCCTGCGAGACGTGCGTCGGGTTCGTCGGGTCGGTCGGCAGCCAGATTAGCCCGGCGAGGGCGATGAGCGGGCCGAACGTGAACCCGATGCCGAACGCCACGCCGATCAGGGCCATGCCGTGCGACCGCTTCTCCGGCGCGGTGCTGTCGGCGATGATCGCGCTGGCGGTGCTGACGCTGCCCCCGGCGATGCCCGCCCCCGTGCGGCTGACGAACAGCAGCACCAGCGCGAGCGTGGCCGAGGCTTCCGGTAGAGTGCAGGCGAACCCGAACAGGGCGTAGCAGACGACCGACCCGATCAGGCTGATGATGATGACCGGCCGGCGGCCGACGCGGTCCGACCAGCGGCCCCAGATGGGCGAGAAGACGAACTGCATGAGCGAGAACGACGAGAACAGCAGGCCGATGGTCAGGCCTTTCTCGGTGTCGCTGAACCCGCCCATGTACTCGACGGCCAGCCGGGGCAGCAGCGGCAGCACGATGCCGAAGCCGAGCAGGTCGATGAACACGACGAAGAAGACGACGAACAGGGCGGTCTTGTTCGACGGCGGGATCGCGGCGGCGGGGGCGGGTGGCGTCATGTCACGGTAGTCGGCGGTGTGGGGGCACCCGTCAGGATAGGGATGCGG
Source organism: Fimbriiglobus sp. (assembly GCA_043738505.1). Lineage (GTDB taxonomy): Bacteria > Planctomycetota > Planctomycetia > Gemmatales > Gemmataceae > JALHQU01. The sequence continues at coordinate 2,697 of JAYUFU010000549.1, forward strand.
CCGAGAGCCGGCCGGTGGACTCGGAACCCCGACGGTCTGGGCCTTCACGCCGGAGGCGTGGCGGAACGTAGCCAGGGGTGAGTCCGCGGAGCGGACGACACCCCTGGTCGGAGTTGGTGATGACATCCACCCCGGAGGGGGTGGCGGATCGCGTTCGGGGAGTCCGGCACCCCGCCGGGGTGCGTGGGATTTGTTGGGAGACCAGGGGTGTCGCTCACTTCGTTCGCTCACCCCTGGCTACAGTCCGCCACGCCTCCGGCGTGAAGAGACGCCGCGAGAACGCCGCGGTCCAACTCCCCGATGAAATCTTCCGTCGTCAGCGTCGGGCCGCGCGTCTCGGCGCGGCGGCGGAGTTCGGCGTCCTCGGCGTCGGACAGCTTCGGGAACGGCTGTTCGGACGCATCGATCTCGTAGCAGACGGTACGGCTTTGCCCATCCTGGATGGCGATGGGACCGTCCCGGTTCGCGCGGAACAACTCCTTGGCCAGCTCCGCGAACGCGAGGCGCTTCTCCTCCGGCGAACTCTGGCGGATCGCGGTCAGCAGCAGCTCGGACATGGTCGCCCCCCGTGTGGTAGTGCCATTCTATCCGCCGACCCGCTCCGCCGCCATCACCCCGCCGATCGCGCCGACCGGCGGACGACGGCGAGCAGGTTCTCCAGGCTGGCCAGGTCGCCCTTCTCCAGGATGCGGGCGACGCGGCCGTTCAGCCGGTCGAAGTCGTCCGGCGTCAGCTCCTTCGCCGTCAGGATGACCACCGGCACGCGGTGGCCGGGGAACCGCTTGGCCAGCTCGTCCAGGAAGCCGAACCCGTCCAGCACCGGCATCATCAGGTCGAGCAGGATGACCGCCGGCGGACTCTCGGCGAACCGCCGCAGCCCCTCCTCGCCGTCCGCCGCCTCGGCGATTGTCCACCCCTCGCGGTCCAGGTAGCGGCGAATGACACCCCGGTTGTCGGCGTCGTCGTCCACCACCAGCACGGTGTCGCCGCGGCCGCGCGACAGGTACTTCCGCAGGATCGCGCCCAGCCGGTTCCAGTCGATCGGCTTGGTCAGGTAGTCGGCCGCGCCCAGCGAGTAGCCCCGGCCGCGGTCGTCCACGATGGTCAGCATGACCACCGGGATGTCGGCGGTGGCCGGGTCGGCCTTGAGCCGGGCCAGCACCGCCCAGCCGTCCGAGCCGGGCATCATCACGTCCAGCGTGATCACGCACGGCCGCACCTCGCGGGCCAGGGCGAAGCCGTCGTCGCCGGTGCCCGCCTCCACCACCGCGAACCCCTCCTTACCCAGGAACCGCCGCATCAGTTCCCGCACGGCCGGGTCGTCGTCGATGACCAGCACGGTGCGGCCGGCGGCGGACTCGGTGCCCTCCGGCGGCGTCGGCACGTCGGGCGGCAGCGTCTGCGGGGTCGCCTCGACCGCCGCCGGCAGGGTGACGACGAACTCCGACCCGTACCCGACCGTGCTCGTCACGCGTATCGGCTCGCCGCCCATCAGGTCGTTGAAACTCTGGGTGATGGCCAGCCCCAGGCCGGTGCCGCCGGCCCCCCGCGTCGTGGACGAGTCCGCCTGGTAGAACCGCTGGAACAGCCGGCCGACTTGCTCGGTCGTCATCCCCTTGCCGCTGTCGGCGACGCGGAACCGCACCCACTCGCGGCCGCCTTCGGTCAGCCGCTCGACGCCGAACCGCACCGTTCCCGACTTGGTGAACTTGAAGGCATTACTGAGCAGGTTGAGCAGGATCTGCTTGACCCGCCGCTCGTCGGCGGTCAGCGCCCCCAGGGCCGGGTCGGCCGTCACCGCGAACCGGTTGCCGTTCGCCTCCGCCAGCGGGCCGACCAGCGCCGCCACGTCGGCCACCAGCTTCGCCAGCGGGAACGTGGACACGCTCAACTCCATCTTGCCGGCCGAAATCTTGGCCATGTCGAGGATGTCGTTGATCAGGTCGAGCAGGTGCTTGGCGGCCGACAGGATTTTGTCCAGGTCGGGGACGGTGGCCTCGTTCCCGGCGTCGGCCGCCTCCTCCTTCAGCGCCTCGGTGAAGCCGATGATGATGTGCAGCGGCTGGCGCAACTCGTGGCTCATGTTGGCGACGAACGAGTCCTTCGCCCGCACCGCCGCCTCGGCGTCCCGCACGGCCACCTCCAGTTTGCCGTTGGCCTCTTCCAGTTCCGCCGTCCGCACCCGCACCCGCGTCTCCAGCTCCTCGTTCATCCGCGTGATCCGCTCGGCGTCGGCCTTCCGCCGCGTCACGTCCCGGAACACGCAGACGATCACCACCCGATCCGGCAGCGTCACCGGCTTCAGGTTCACTTCCAGCCAGAAAGTGGTGCCGTCGTGCCGCCGGCCGCGCAGCCCGTCCATCGACTGACCGGCCGGCAGCGATTCGTCGCGGGTCGATTCGGCCGGGTTCGGCATGGCGTCGGGGTCGTCCAGCAGCGACGACACGGTGCGGCCCAGTAGGGCCTCGGCTGGCACCCCGAACATCTTCCCGGCCGCCTTGTTCGCCTCCTCGATGCGGCCGCTGGCGTCGGCCACCACCACGCCCTCGCCGGCGGCGCGGAGGATAGTCTGGTAGCGGGCGGCGCGGTCGGACAGTTCGCGGTCCCGCTCGCGGACGCGGCCGACCATCTCGTCCAGCGTCAGCGCCAGGTCGCTCACCTCGCGGGAGCCGCCCAGCGGCAGCCGCACGTCCTCGCCGCGGCTCAGCTTGCGGGCCGCCTTCGCCAGCCGCCGCAGGCTGTGCGTCAGCGTCACCACCACCGCCACGCCGAGCAGCAGGGCGACGGCCAGCGTCGGCAGCACCCACCGGGTGTACACGCGGTCGAAGCGGTCGTCGATGTCCTCGCGCAGCTCCTCGACGGCCGACGCCACGATCAGCCAGCCGGGCTCGTCCACGTCGTTCAGGTCCACCCGCAGCGGCACCAGTTGCCCCTGGAACGTCTTGCACGCCAGCGGCCGCGTCCACCGCACGGCCCCGGTGCCGTGCCGCTTCCACCACCCGTCCACCACCCCGCTGACGGCGAGCAGCCGCTCGGCGTCCGGGTGCGACAGCTCGACGTACCCGTACTGCGCCGACACCTCGCCGCACCGCAGCCGGGGGTCGGCGGCGGTCTCGGCGGCCAGCAGCGCGTTCAGCTCGGCCGACGCCGGTTTCGCCGCGTCGCCCAGGGTTTTGGTCAGGTCGAGGTCGTCGCCGAAATACCCCTTGCGGTACTGGAACTCGAGCGCCGGCACCGGCACGGCCGTCAGCCGCGCGCCGCCGCCGGCCACCGCCTTCGCCAGCCGCCGCTTCCGCGCGTCCTCCGTCGGCAGCGGGTCGAACCACGGCTTGCCGCCGTCGGTCGGATACGTCCACGGGCAGACCTCGGCGACGGCCGTCCGCTCGGCGACCGTCACCTGATGCGGGCGGATGAGCAGTTGCCCGGCCGGATCGGTGACGAGGTACAGGTGCCGGGGCGACACGGCCTGCCGCCGGGTGATGTACCGGTCGAAGTCGATGACGACGGCGAACGTGGTGCCGCCGGCCGCCCGATCCGCGATGGCGAGTAGGCACCGCGACGGCGTGCCGGCGTCGGCCGGTTGCAGGTGCAGGCCGGAGCGGTCCACGGCCGGCGTGCGGGCCAGCCGCGCGTCCACGTCGGCCAGGGCGGCGCGGAGGGCGTGCGTCCGGGCCGCCGAATCCGCCGGCAGAACGGCCACGTCCGGTTTCCCGGTGGGAAACGAGAACACGCCGACGACGGTGCCGTACAGGTGCTTCCGCCGCACGTCCCGCACGGCCGCCGGGTCGGCGTCGGTCGCCGGCGGTCGGTCGGGCAACTGCAACCCATCGAGGACGGCTGCCTCCGCCATCGCCCGCCCGCCGAACCGGTCCACCAGCTGCTTCACGTCGCGGGCCAGGTATGCCATGTCCTCGCGGAAGTCGTTCACCCGCAGGTTGCTCTCGTCCGACAGGTCGATGATCTCGTGTTCGATCAGCACCGTCCTCCCGGCATGGAGCAGCAGCGAGCTGGACACCATGATGGGGATGACGAGGACGAACGCGCCGAGCAGGGCGAACTGCACCCACAGCCGCCAGCGGTTCGGGCGGAGCAGGCGGGACCGGAAGCCGGGGCCGGGCGGCGGGCCGGGCGGGGTGGCGGTGCGGGACACGGGGCGGCCTCGGAGTCGGGAGTGCCGCTATTGTGCGCGGCGGCGGACGGGAAGATAAGGGCGGTCGGTGCCGGGAAGGGCGTGGACGCACCGGTCTGGCAAAAGTTTCTGGCGGCATGAACTCGCTCGTTTTCCCAGGGTCGCGCAGCGCACCCTGGGTGCCAGAATCTTTTGCCAGACACTCGCCGCCCCAGCCGGCACATTCGCTGAACTTCCCCCCGTCGGTCGGTCGATTCAATGCGATGTGAGCCGACCCGCCTACACCGTTCCCCTGGCCCTGCTCGCGCTGGCCGGGTGCGCCCACGGCCGGTGGCCCGCGATGCCGCCGCCGACGGACGCGACCGCGCTCGCGCACCCCGACCCGCGCCGCGTGGTCGCCTTCGCCCGCCCGCCCGCTCATGCCGATGCGGCCACGCCGGCCTACCGCATCGCCTGCCCGGACGTGCTGGAGGTGCGGTTCGCGGACAAACCGCAGTGGGATTGCTTGGCGTCGGTCGGCGTGGACGGCCGGCTGGCGGTCGGGCCGCGCGAGAAGGTGGCGGTCGAAGGGATCACCGTGGTCGCGGCCCGCGCGGCCGTGGCGACGGCGTTCGGCATCGAGCCGGCAGGCGTGACGGTGACGGTGGCCGACCCCCGCGCCGGGACGGTGGACCTGTACGGGCCGGAGTTGAACCGGCACCGCGCCGTGGCGTTTCGCGGGCCGGAAACGGTCCTCGAATTCCTGCACCGCACCGGGGCCATGAAGCCGGGCTGCTTCGACCCGCGCGACGTGACCGTCCTCCGCCCGAACGTGGCCGCCGGGGTCGCGGCCGAGCTGTACCGGGTGGACCTGGAAGCGGTCGTGCTGGACGGCGACGGGCGGACGAACCTGACGGTAGCGGCCGGCGATCAGGTGTACGTCGGCGAGAGCCGGCGGTCCAGCTTCGCCCGGCTGCTGCCGACGCGACTGAAGCCTGCGTACCAGCGGCTGGCCGGCATCGTGCCCGACGGCTGGCCGTGGGTCCGCCTCGACCGCCGGCCGAGCCCCCCTGCGGAGTGAGTTCGCCATGCCCACCCCCGCCGTCGCCGTGCTGATTCGCGGGTCCGCCGCGGCCGCGTCCGCGACCGTCCGCGCGGTGCGGGCCGACACCTCGTACACCCCGCGAACGGTCTACCTCGTGCTGGACGTGCCGCCGGCCGAGGCGCTGAATCAGGCCGCCGCCGTGCGGGGCGAACCGCTACTGTTGTTCCTCGACGCCGGGTTGTGCCCGCTGCACCCGGACTGGCTGACGCGGCTGGTCGCCCGGCTGGATCAACCGACCGTGGGTGCCGTTGTCGGCACGCTGGCCACCACCGCCGGCAAGCTGGCCGGCTTGCTCGTCCGCCGCGACACGTTCGACCTACTCGGCGGGTTCGACGCCGACCGCCACCCGGACGCGGGTTTCGTCGAGGACTTCCTCGCCCGGCTCATCGGCCTGGGGTCGGAGTGCGTGGCCGCCGCCGGCGTCGAGTTCCTGGCCGGGTCGGCACAACTCAAGCGGGCCGGGTGAGGTCGCTTCCCTTTCCGACTCCGCCGCCGTCCGTAACCTTCGCCCATGCTCGTCCGCTTGCTGTGGAACCTGTCGCGGAAAGTCACCGGCGTTCTCGAACGCTGGCACACGCGCGGCTTCGGCGCGGTGTGGGAGTCGCTCCGCGAGCGGGTCTGGCGGACGCTGCCGCGCAACCCCACCGACTGGCTGAACACGTACCGCCCGACCGCGGAGTTGCTGAAGCGATTCGCCGACACACCTTGGCCCGCCGACGCGCCCACGTTCACCGTTGTCGTACCCGTCTACAACACCCGCGAAGACTGGTTGCGCCAGGTGGTGGAAAGCGTCCGCGCGCAAACGTACCCGCGCTGGCAACTGGTGCTGGTGAACGACGGCTCGCCGGCCGCGCCCGTCCGCCCGCTACTGGACACCTTGGCGAAACTCGACAGCCGCATCCGCGTCGTTCACCTGGAAACGAACCGGGGCGTGAGCGCCGCGTCGAACGCCGGCCTCGCGGCGGCGACCGGCGAATACGTCCTCGTCCTGGATCACGACGACGCCCTCGAACCGCACTGCCTGCACCGCTTCGCGGAAGCGATCCTGTCCGAGAAGCGGCCGGGGCTGCTGTACGCCGACGAGGCGCTGACCGGGCCGGACCTGAACGAGGTGCTGACGATCCGCGTTCGCCCGGCGTTCAGCCACGACTTCTACTTGTGCCACCCGTACTTCGTGCATCCGGTGGCGATCCGGCGGGACTTGCTCGAAGCCGTTCACGGCTTCGACGAGACGCTTTCGACCTCGCACGATGTCGATCTGGTGCTGCGGGTGCTGGCGCTGTGCGACCGGGTGACGCACATCCCGGACGTGCTGTACCGCTGGCGGACGCACCCCGCCAGCCACGGCCACGCCAGCCGCGCGGCCGCCAGCGCGAACACGATGCGGGCGGTTTCCAAGCACATCGCCCGAAGGTTCGGCGCTCCCTTCGGTCGCGGCGACGACAAGGCGGTTGTCGTCG
>JAYUFU010000550.1:0-25732 GCA_043738505.1 Fimbriiglobus sp.
CCGCGGGTGATTGTTGCCGCCACCCGCGGCCCTTGCGGGCCGGGTTCGCCTGAAACATTTGCGGCTACCGACCTCGCCCGGCGCGGCCCGTTCGCGGTACAATTCCCCCGTCTCTTCCGTCGCCGTTCCCGCGAGGGTGTCGCATGGTCCGGTTCGTCCTGCCGTCGCTGCTGGTCCTGGCCGTCGGCGGCGGCGCGGCCGCGCAGCCCCCGGCGCAGCCGACCGCCGAGCAGAAGCTGGTCGCCGACGTGAACAAGGCCATCGACAAGGGCGTGCAGTACCTCCGCGTCAACCGCGACGGCAAGAACATGTGGGACGGGTACGTCCTCGATCTGGTCGCCGACATGCGCGGCGGGGCGACGGGGCTGGCCACCCTCGCGCTGCTGAACTGCGGGCTGAAGGCGGACGACAAGGACGTGTCCGCCGCCCTCGAGTACCTCCGCAACCTCGACCCGAAGCGGACCTACGTCGTCGCCCTCGTCACGATGGCGCTGGCCGAGGCGCGGCAGGCGCAGGACATCCCCCGCATCCAGAAGAACGTGAAGTGGCTGCTCGACACCGCCCGCCGAGACAACACCAAGGCGCTGATCGGCTGGGCCTACCCGCGCGACCCGAGCGAGCGGCCGGACGCCTCGAACACCCAGTACGCGCTGCTCGGCCTGTACGCCGGCAAGCAGGCCGGGGCCACCATCCCGGACGGCATGTGGAAGGAAATCCAGGCGTTCTACCTGAAGGCGCAGGTGTCGGAAGCGCGAACGGACACCGGCTGGTGGCGGTACCTGGAGCCGGCCGACGGCGGCACCTCGGCCAGCTTCACCATGACCGCCGCCGGGGTGTCCGGCTTGGTCATCGCCGGTATGGGGCTGGACGCCAACGACCACCAGTTCGACCCGACCACCGGCGTCGCCGCCAACTGCGGCCGGTACCCGTCGAACGAGCCGATCCGCCGCGGCCTCAACTGGCTCGGCAAGAACTTCGCCTTCGAAGGGGCGACCGAGAGCAAGTCGGCCTTTTACAACACCTACGGCATCGAGCGGGTCGGGCGGCTGTCCGGTCAGCGGTTCCTTGGGGCGATCGACTGGTACCGCAAGGGGTGCGAGTGGCTGGTGGAGGCGCAGAACCGCGACGGGTACTGGAGCCGGGGGGTGAAGGGGCAAATCACGATCGACGGCATCCAGACGGTGGGCACCAGCTTCGCGCTCCTCTTCCTGTCGAAGGGCCGCAGCCCGGTGCTGATCTCCAAGTTGGCCTACGGCGACCACAAGCGGGACGGCGGCGCGCTGAAGGAGATCGACGCGATTCCGGGCGTCACCGGGTGGAACCGCAAGCACAACGACGCCCGCCACCTGACCGAGTTCGCCGGCCGCGAACTGTTCAAGGGCATGCCCCTCGGCTGGCAGGTGTACGACCCCCGCCGGGTGGACCTGCCCAAGGCCCAGGACGTGCTCGACGAGGTGGGGGTGCTGACGCAGTCGCCGATCCTGTACCTGAACGGGCACGCCGCCCCGCGACTGACCGCCCTCCAGAAGGAGCTGTTCAAGAAGTACGTCGAGGAGGGCGGGTTCGTGGTGGCCGAGGCGTGCTGCGGGTCGCCGGAGTTCGCCGCCGGCTTCCGCGAGCTGGTCGCCGAACTGTTCCCGAACAGCGACTTGAAGCCGCTGCCGCCGGAACACGCCGTCTGGCGGGCGCACTTCGCCGTCCCGCCGAACGAGTTCAAGAAGCTGGAAGGCATGACCCGCGGCTGCCGGACGGTGCTGGTGTTCAGCCCGGAGCCGCTGGCCGGCTATTGGGAGGAGGCCAAGTACATGCCCGCCGCCGGCGCGCGGGAGGCGAAGAGCCGGGGCGAGCAGGCGTTCCGACTGGGGGCGAACGTCGTCGCCTATGCCACCGGGATGGAGCCGCCGAAGCAGCGGCTGACGACGCGGAAGATCGAGGGCAACGCGGGCGAGGGGAAAGCCCCGCCGAAGGGGTTCCTCAAACCGGCGCAGCTCAAACTGGACGGCGAGACGCCGCCGGCCCCGGCCGCCATGCGGAACCTGATGGGCTACGTCCGCGACGTGGCCCGGCTGGACGTGGTGCTGGGGATGCAGGAGGTGAACCCGTCGGCGGACGAGTTGAGCAACTACAAGTTCCTGTACATGCACGGCAAGAAGGCGTTCGACTGGCACCCGACCGAGATCGACAACGTGAAGCTGAACCTCCAGATGCGCGGGCTGCTGCTGGCCGACGCCTGTTGCGGCAGCGAGAAGTTCGACACCGCCTTCCGCGCCATGATCGAGAAGATGTTCGCGGCGGAGAAGCTGAAGCTGGTGCCGATTCCGACGGACGATCCGCTCTATTCCGAGAAGCTGAACGGCGGGGTGGCCATCAAGACGGTGAAGCGGCGCGAGAAGGCGGCCGCCGCCGCCGCCGGCAACGACGGCGGGTTCGAGGAACTGCCGCCGAAGCTGGAAGGCGTCAAACTCGACGGCCGCTGGGTGGTCATCTACAGCCAATACGACATCGGCTGCGCGCTGGAGAACCACAAGTCCACCGACTGCCTCGGCCACAATCCGGAGAGCGCCAAGCGGCTGGCGGCGGCCGCCGTGCTGTACTCGCTGAAGCGGGGAATCGAGAAGTAGGCGGGCGAGCCGGGACCACGGGGAAGGCAGTCGGATTTCACGCCGGAGGCGTGGCGGACTGTAGCCAGGGGTGAGCGAGCGGAGCGAGCGACACCCCTGGTCCGGGACGAAAAGTGAACCCACCCCGGAGGGGTGGCGGAACGTGGCACCAGGGGTTTCACCCCTGGCTACTGTCCGCCACCGCTCCGCGGTGAAGAATCCGCGGCACGCCGAGCAAGTCTGTCGGGTCGGAGATGTTCCTTCTCGCCCGTTAGGACGGGTAGAATGCCGTTGACGCCGGTGGAACCGCCCGCCGACAATACAACACCGGCGGGGCGCTTCCCGCCGGCGGGCGCGCCGGCGGCAATCGTGCCGCGGCGGGCCGCCCGGCCGCGCTGCACGGCCGGTCCAGCAACACGAAGGATGGGACTCATGCGATCGTCGATTCTCGGGCTGGCGCTCGTCGCCGCCCTGGCCCCGTCGGCCCGCGCGGCCGACGAGCTGCCGAAGGACGCCCCGCCGAAGGGGGCCTACGTCCTGGTGGTCGGCGTCGGGGAGACCGCCGACCCCGCCATCAAACCCCGCGCCACCGCCGAGGCCGACGCCAAGGCGCTGTACGACCTGCTGACGGACAAGAAGTACTTCGACGTGACGGCCGACCGCGCCAAGCTGCTGACCGGCAAGGCGGCCACCCGCGAGGCCATCGTCAAGGCCGCCACCGCCGCCGTCGCCGACTCCGGCAAGGGCGACGTGGTGGTCATCGCCTACTTCGGCCGGGGCACCTCGGCCGGCGACTCCACCGCGCTGTTCGCCGCCGACAGCACGTTCAAGGAGCGGGGCAAGACGGCCGTCCTCGGCAGCGACCTGCAAGTCGCGCTCAAGGGCGCGCGGGAGAAGGACGTGCACCTGGCCGTGTTCCTGGACGTGGACTTCAAGGGGTACGACGCCGGCAAGGAGACGATCATCGAGCCGACGCTGGCCGACGTGTTCAAGGCCATCGCCGGCAGCGAGGACAAGGAGGAGCCGCCGCACGACAAGCTGCTGATCCTGTCGAACGTGCCGGACGCCGAGGCCATCACCGTCGGCGACAGCAGCCTGTTCGGCAAGACCCTCCGCGCCGCGCTGGCCGGTGCCGCCGACACCGAGGGGTACGAGCCGGACGGCCTGGTGACGGTGGACGAACTGGGCAAGTACATCGACAAGACGATGGTGGACGAGGCGCGGAAGCTCGGCAAGGTGCAGAAGGACCGCGAGGGCGTGTCGATCATCTTCGGCCAGAAGGTGTCGCACTTCGCGCTCACCCGGAACCCGGCGGCGACGGCCGCCGTGGCCAAGCGGGTGAAGGGCCTGACCGAGCTGGAAGTGAACGGCAAGGTCGGCAAGGACGAACTGACGGAAGGGACGGCGCTGCTGTCCCGCATGCCGAAGCTGAAGAACGCGCAGGAGCTGCGGAAGAAGTACCAGGCGGTGGTGGACGGCACCCTCGCCCCGGCCGACTTCGCCGCCGAGCGGAAGGTGCTGAAGGACGCCGTGCTGATGACCGCCGCCGACGCCGCCGACTACGCCAAGCACGTGACGAGCGTGGCGGCCACCGTCGAGGCCCGGTACGTCAAGAAGGTCGCCGCCGCCGACCTGGGGGCGGCCGCCATCCGCGGCCTGTACCACCGGCTGAACGAGGCGCTGCCGACCGAAGTGGAAGCGAACCTGAAGAAGTCCAAGGAGTGGACCCGCGACGACATGCGGGCCGCCCTGGCCGACGCCCGCGCCCGCCTCGGCAAGCGGGAAGACCTGGACGAGGACAAGGACGCCAACCTGTCCATCCTGATGATGCTGGACAGCCTGAACGACCCGTACACGACGTTCTGGGACAAGGAGACGCTGAAGCGGCTGGAGAGCCAGTTCAAGGGCGAGTTCAGCGGCGTCGGCATCCAGATCCGCCGCGACATGGTGAAGGACGGCATCCTGGTGGTGTCGCCCATCAAGAACAGCCCGGCGTACAAGGCCGGCATCCAGGCCGGCGACCTGATCGTCGGCATCAAGCGGGACTCCGACCCGAACGGCCTGCCGCTGAAGAGCGAGGACGTCCGCGAGTTCAGCACCAAGGGGATGAAGACGGACGACGCCATCAAGATCATCCTCGGCAAGCCGGGGGTGCCGATCGTCCTGACGGTGGAGCGGGACGGCAAGCCGAAGGACTACCCCCTGAACCGCGGCCGGGTGCGGGTGGAGTCGGTGTACGGGGTGAAGCGGGACGCGAAGGACGACTGGCAGTTCTGGCTGGATGAGGACGCCGGCCTCGCTTACATCCGGCTGACCAGCTTCGACCCGAACAGCGCCCAGGACATCGAGACCGCCCTCCGCGCGATGCAGAAGACGGGCAAGCTGAAGGGGCTGGTGTTCGACCTGCGGTTCAACCCCGGCGGCCTGCTGAACATCGCCATCGAGATCTGCGAGCTGTTCCTGCCCGGCGGCAAGGTGGTCACCACCCGGTCGCGCGTCGATGGCGTGAACACCGCCCGCGCCTCCGGCCCCGGCCCGTTCGTCGACCTGCCCGTCGCCGTCCTGATCAACGGCCAGTCGGCCAGCGCGTCGGAGATCGTGTCGGCGTGCCTGCAAGACCACGACCGGGCGACCGTCCTGGGCGAGCGGAGCTACGGCAAGGGGAGCGTGCAGAGCCTGTCGTTCCTGCCGGCCATCGGCGGGCAGGTGAAGTTCACCACCGCCCGGTACTTCCCGCCGTCGGACAAGAACATCGACAAGCTGTCCACCGGCGGCAAGGACGACGAGGAGTGGGGCGTGAAGCCGGACAAGGGGTTCGAGGTGAAGCTGACCCGCGAGCAGCTCCGCGACTGCGCCGAGTTCCTGCGGGAGAGCGAGATCATCCGCCCGAAGGGGGCCGCCGGCACGAAGAAGTACGACGACACGCAACTGGCGGCGGCGGTGAAGGTGGTGACGGAGAAGATCGCCGCCAAGAAGTGAGGTTAGGTTTCCCAGGGTGCGCTGCGCGACCCTGGGTACTTTTCGGCTCACGCGACCGGATGGGACTACCCCGCCCGGTCGTTTGCATTTCTCCCCCCGGCCGTAAACTACCCGTGTCCTCTCCGCCGACCTTTTTTCATCACGGAAGACGCGACATGCCCCGCGTGCTGATTTGCGACAAATTGGAAGCCGCCGGCGTCGAGCTGCTGACCGCCGCCGGCATCGAAGTGGATAACCGCCCCGGCCTGACCGGCGACGCGCTGCGGGACGCCCTCCGCGCCGCCGACGCCGCCATCGTGCGGAGCGCCACCAAGATCACCGCCGAACTGCTGCAAGACCCCGGCAAGCTGCGGGCCGTGGCCCGCGCCGGCGTCGGCGTGGACAACATCGACGTGGCCGCCGCCACCCGCAAGGGCGTGGTCGTGATGAACACGCCCGGCGGCAACACCGTGTCCGCCGCCGAACACACCATCGGGTTGATGTTCGCTCTGGCCCGGCACATCCCGCTCGCCGACGCCACCATGAAGGTGGGCAAGTGGGACCGCAGCAAGTACGTCGGCGTGCAACTGGCCGGCAAGACGCTCGGCGTCATCGGCCTGGGGCGGATCGGCCGCGAGGTGGCGCAGCGTGCGCTCGGCATCGGCATGAGCGTGCTGGCGTTCGACCCGTTCGTCACCCCGGAGAAGGTGGCCGACCTCGGCTTCGACGCCGCCGCCAGCGTGGACGCCATGCTGCCGACGGTGGACTTCTTGTCGGTCCACGTGCCGCTGACGGCCGAGACGAAGGGGCTGATCGGCACCCGCGAGTTGGGGATGATGAAGCGGTCGGCCCGGCTGCTGAACGTGGCGCGGGGCGGCATCATCGACGAGGCGGCACTGGCCGCGGCGCTGAAGGCCGGCACCGTCGCCGGGGCGGGCATCGACGTGTTCAGCACCGAGCCGCCGCCGGCCGACAACCCGCTGCTCTCCGCGCCCAACGTCGTCCTCACGCCGCACCTCGGCGCGTCCACGGTCGAGGCGCAGGAGAACGTGGCCGTCGAGGCGGCGCAGTTGCTGGCCGACTTCCTGCTCCGGGGCGTGGTGGCGAACGCCGTCAACATGGCGGCGATGGACCGGGCCGAGTTGGACGCGCTGCGGCAGTACGTCGATCTGGCTTACCGCCTCGGCGTGCTGCACGCGCAAATGGCCCAAGGGCCGATCCGCCGGGCGGCGCTGACCTTCAAGGGCGAACTGGCCGGCAAGAAGACGAAGCTGCTGACCGCCGCGTTCACCGCCGGGCTGCTCGAATCCCGCCTGGCGCAGGGGGTGAACCTGGTCAACGCCGAGGTGATCGCCCGCGAGCGGGGCATCGAGATCGTCGAGTCGGCCAGCCCGAAGAAGGGCGACTTCGCGTCCGCCCTGCAAGTGGACATCGACACCGACAAGAAGTCGTACACGGCCGTCGGCACCCTGTTCGGCGACCAGTACCCGCGGCTGGTGCAACTGGGCCAGTACCGCCTGGAAAGCTACCTGGACGGCATCCTGTTCGTGTTCACGCACCGCGACGCGCCGGGCTTGATCGGGTTCGTCGGCACCATCTTCGGCACGCACAACGTGAACATCGCGGCGATGAGTGTCGGCCGTACCGGGCACACCCCCGGTGGCGAGGCCATTGGCGTGCTGAACCTGGACAGCACCCCGCCGGAGGAGGCCAGCACGGCCGTGAAGGGCCACCCGCACGTCAGCAGCGTCACCGTGGTGAAGTTGCCCGCCCAAGGCGAGCTGCCGGCGTGGCTGCGGTAGCGGGCAGGCGCGGCAGAGGTACGCCAGCCCCTTGCGTGCAAGCGTTTTCGCGCGCTCGAGGCTTGTCAGGCCGCCTTCTCGGCAACGGCTGGGGCGAGTTGTCCGAGTTGCCATCGGATTGCCCCGGCCAGTTCCTCGTCCTCGACCTCCCACACCGCCCCCGGCGCGTCGCCCCGCGCCACCAGCGCCAGCGACGCAATCAGTTGACCGAGGCGCAACGACGGCTGCGCCCGCCGCAGTACCGCCAGCGATTCCAGCAGCCCGTCCATGTCGGTTTCGTTCATGGCAGCATTTCTCGGACACAACTGTCACGTTCAGTGTGACTCACGGATTGCCCGGTAGGACTCGTCCGTCCAGTAGTACTCCGAGAGTTGGAGAATCATCGCCCCTCGCTCTCGAAGTAACTCCAATCCTTCAGTCGTGAAGCAGCCACCCACCGCGATCACCGGCTCAGCCACGTCAGCCACATCCGCCATCGCCGACTCGACGGTCCGCGAAAGCACCACATCGTTGCGGTCAGTGCGGAACAGTAGTAGCGTGTAGCGCGTGTCGGACAACGTGGCGGGGAGGAGCGGGCGATACCGCAGCGGTACTGAAGCTCGAAGCGATTCGGCCGATAGCCCTTGTTGAGCGGTGTGCTTCACTTGATTCTCCGCCCCTGTTGCCCCGCTGAATACGAACTATCCAGCCACCAAACCTTAAACTACTCCAGTCAGAAGCGGAAGCGAAGCGAGCCCAATCTGCCGGGCGGTCACAGCATCTCCAGCCCTTTCAGGGTGCCTTTGCCGGTGGAGAATTCGCGGGCTTCGACGCCCAGCCGTTGCAGCATGGACACGAACAGGTTCGTCAGCGGGTAGTTGTTCTCCCGGTCGAACGCCAGGTGCTTGCCGTGCTTGAACCCGCCGCCGGCGAGCAGCACCGGCAGGTTCGTGTTGGCGTGGCTGTTCGCGCTGCCCATGCAGGTGCCGTACAGCACCATCGTCCGGTTCAGCAGCGGGTCGCCGGCCTCCTTGGCGTCGGTCAGGCCCGTCAGGAACCCGGCGAGCGAGTCGAACTGCGACTCCTCCTTGGTCCGCAGCTCCGTCAGCACCTCCGGCCGGTTGCCGTGGTGCGTGATGTTGTGGATGACGGTGGCGTCGATGAACAGCGTGACCAGCCGGGACGAGTCGGTCTCGAGTGCGAGGCGGATCACGTCGAACATCACCCGCGTCTGCTTGGCGAACTCGCGGTGGTCCTTCACGTCCTCCGGCGGGGCGGCCGTCACCGCCGGCTTCGGCTTCCGCTCCCACTCCTCGGCGCTGGCCAGCCGCCGCTCCAGTTCCCGCACCGACGTGAGGTACTGGTCCAGCCGCTGGCGGTCGGCCGGGGCGAGCGACTTGTTCAGCCGCGTCGCCTGATCGCCGACGAAGTCGAGGGTGCTGCGGCCCTGGCGGAGGTCGGCCATCCGCGCCTCCACCTCGGGCGCCTTGCCCTGCACGAACAGCCGCTCGAACAGCGTCCGCGGGCTGCGTTCGATGGGGATCGGCGCGCCGCTCCGCGTGTAGCTGAGGGTCTGCCCCTCGTTCCCCACGCCCAGCACGAGGGTCGGGTAGCGGGTGCGGTTGCCGACCGTCTCGGCGGCGAACTGGTCGAGCGACACGCCGTTGCGGAACCCGCCGCGCTCCGGGTGCGGGGTGCCGGTGAGGAAGCACTTCTCGGCCGCGTGCGCGCCGGTCACGCCGGGGTGGCTGACGCCGGAGAAGACGGTGAACTGCTCGCGGAACTTCGCCAGTCGCTCCAGGTACGGCGACAGGGCGTACCCCGCGCCAGCCTTCTCCGGGAAGAAGAACTGGGGCAGGATGCCCATGTTCGTCTCGACGGCGACCATCCGCCGGGGCACGTCGAGTTTGTCGGCGGCGAACGCCGGCCGCATGGCGTCGAGCAGCGGCAGGGCCATCGCCACGCCCGCGCCGCGGAGGAAGGTCCGGCGGGACAGGGCACGCGGCGGCGGCGGGAAGGATCGCGGCATGGGAAGCACCGTGGGGACAGGTCGGTCTCTGGATTCAGCCAGCGGGATCCGCGTTACCGCTTCGGGATCACTTCCACTTCGACGACGGTCTCGCTCACCACCGGGTGGCCGTGAAACTTGCCCGTCGCCCGGACGGTCAGGTGCCACGTCCCGGTGAGCCGCTTGTCGGCCTTCGTCTCGACCGCCAACAGCGCGGCGGGCTTGTCCGACGGGATGGTCAGGGGCTTCGCGGACACCAACCCTTTCAACTCGTCCGGTACGACCAACTCCACCGCCACCGCGTCGGCGAACTTGGGCGACCGGGCCAACCGCAGTGGGAGGTCGAACGGCTGCCCGGCCTCGACCGCCAGCTCGCCGGCGTCGTGCGTCACCTTCAGCAGCGCGCCCTCGATGGACATGGTGATCTGCCCTTCCATCGCGGCTTGCACCCAGCGGGGCGTCCCCTTCGCGTCCGGCACCAGCGCCAGCGCGTTCAGCCCGATCCGCGAGGTGCGGGTGGTTTCCAGCCACTCCGGGAGGAAGACCGGGTAGTCGATGGCCTTGACGCCGGGCGGGACCGCGAGTGCCGGCCCGAGGATGCCTTGCCGGTGCCGCTGCTGAGCGGCGGACATGTCGAGGACGATTTCGCCGGCCAAGCCGTCGGTGCGGTCGATCAGGATCGGGGCGAGGTGGGTGGACCCGCGCGGGATGCGCCGCCCGCCGTCGGCCTCGGCCGCCTTCACCTTGAACGGCGCTTTCAGCGTGGTGGCGACGAGCAGTTGCGGGACGCGGTTGGCGTCCGGCGTGCGCGGCGCGAGGTCGGTCTTGAGGTCGCCGAGGACGGGCTTCGTGACGGTCGCGTCCCCGACCTTCGCCGTGCCGGTAATAGTCACGAGCGTGGCCGTCGCCGGTGCGTCCTTCGCGCATTCGAGCGGAACGGGGAAGGTGTCGCCGGTCGGCGGGATGGTCAACTCCTTCGGCGCGGTCACGCCGTCGGGCAGCCCGGACACGGCGAGCTTGATCGGCTCCTTGAACCCGCCTTCGCGGACGATGGTGATCGTCAGCGCCGCCTTCCCGCCGACGGGGACATTCAGGAAGCCGGTCGTTCGCAGTTGGAAGCCGGGGCGCGGCCGGGACGCGACGAGCCGGTACACGGAATCCAATCCCGGCTCGCATCCGGAGGTGTCGGCGGCGATCAGCTTGTATTGCCCGTCGGCCGGCACGGTGAACGCCAGCCGCGCGTCGGCGTGTCCGGTCACGTCGTCCTTCCCAGTGACCGATTTCCCGTCCGACCCGACGACGGACAGCGCAATGTCGAGCGGCGAGCCGATCCGCCGGTCCTGCACGGCGAACTCCCACGCCTCGCCTTTCTTGCCGGCGAAGGGGTGCGTCACCCGCTCGCCGCGCTTGGTGATTCGCTCCGTGGTTGCACCCGGCAGCGTGAACGCGCCGTCCGTCACGTCGTCGAGCAGCAGATGGAACGGCTGCGCCGTTCCGAACGGCGTTTCCAGGGTGTAGCCGAACGAGTCGCGGGCCGGGTCGTTCGGGAACACCACGTCCTTGGTCACGGTTTCGAGTTTGCCCTGACCGGTGGCGATACCGACGCCGACGAACTCGACCTTCCGCGTCTGGCCGCGCCGGCCGGCTGGCGGAACCGCCGTCACCACGCGCGGCCCCGGCCGCAGCGTCAGCCGATAGGTGAAGTTGCGGTAGCCCCGGTGATCGATGTCCCGGACGCTGACGGTGTAGGTGCGGTCCTTCTCGGCGGCGAACGTCAGCACCGGGTCGCGGCCCTCGGTGTCGGCGATGTCGGCCACCAGCTTCCCGGCCTCGTCGCGGACTTCGATGACCGCGTGGAAGTCGCCGCCGAGTTGCCGGGCCATCAGTTCGCAGGTGATCGGGCCGGCCTTCGCCGCCTTGAACCGGTAGCGGTCCACTTCTTCGATCCGCCGGAGCCGGCCGTTCACCGTCACCGGCGGCGCGGGCAACTCCTGCGGTTCGTGGCGGTTCTCGTCTTCCATCACTTCGGCACCGGTGCCGACGACGAACACCCCGCCGGGGCCGCCGCCGTTCGCGTTCGCCGCGCTCCAGTGGATGGGGCCGGGCGGCATGTCCTTGGGAATCTCGAACCGGGCGATGACTTCGCGCGGCAGCCGGGGGTCGTTGGCATAGCTCTGGATGCCGAACCAGTGCGGCGGTTCGGGCATCAGCACCGGGCCGGGCTTTGAGGTGACCGAGAGCTTGACGCGCGGGTCGTGGACGAAGATTTGCGTGTCCGGCGTCCAGTCGGTCCCGCCGAGGATGACCGCCACCGTGGTGCCGGCCTTCCCGCCGGGCGGGTAGGCGTACCCGTCCTTGCCCGGCGGCAACGGCACTTGCGCGAACGCGGCCGAAGCCGACGCGAGAAGGAGCAAAGCGGGGAGGCGTGTCATAGCAGCCCCTTGATGAGCTTGCCGCCGTTCACCACCGGCACCGGCCGGCCGAGCGGCGTCAGGTACGACTTGTCGGCGTCGATGCCCATCAGGTGGAAGACCGTCCGCAGGATGTCCTCGACGCTCACCGGGTCGGCGACCGGCGCGCTGCCGTGCTTGTCGGTCGCGCCGATGACTTGCCCCGGCTTGATGCCGCCGCCGGCGAACAGCACGCTCTGCGCCTGCGACCAGTGGTCCCGCCCGGCCTTGTCGTTGATGCGCGGCGTGCGGCCCATCTCGCCCATCATGACCACCAGCGTGCTGGACAGCAGGCCGCGGTCGTGCAGGTCGGCGATCAGCGCGCTGAACGCCTGGTCGGCGTGCGGGATCAGGTCTTTTTCCAGGCTGGGGAAGCAGGAGAAGTGCGTGTCCCAACTGCCGTGATCGACGCCGACGAACCGGCACCCGGCCTCGACCAGCCGGCGGGCGAGGAGCGAACACTGGCCGAGCGACGAGTACCCGTAGGCGGCCCGCGCCTTCTCCGGTTCGGCCGACAGGTCGAACGCCTTCCGCGCGGCCGGCGACGCGATCAGGTCGCGGGCCTTGTCGTAGTAGGTGGCCATCGTCCCGGCGCGGCCGACGGGGGCGGCGTCCTTCTCCAGCGCCGCCAGCGCCCGCTGCCGGCGGTCGGCCCGCGACGCGCTCAGCCGGCTGTCGGGCTTCAAGTCCTTCACCTCGAAGTCCGGCTGCACCGGGTCGGACTCGATGACGAACGGCGCGTGCTCGGCACCGTAGAAGCCCGGCCCGCCGGCGGTCAGCGGGTGCGGCAGGTTCATGTACGGCGGCACCCCGCCGCGGCCGCCCAGCTCCTTCGACACCACCGACCCGATGCTCGGGTAGAGTTCGTTCACCGGCACCTTCGAGTTGGCTCCGTCGGCGAAGTTCGGCCGGTAGCCGGTGAGCAGGTAGTGCGACCCGGTGACGTGGCCGTTGTCGGTGTGGCTGTGGCTGCGGAGGATGGTGAACTTGTCGGCCAGCTTCGCGGTGCGGTGGCAGTGTTCGCCGACGAACGTGCCGGGCACGTTCGTCTGGATCGTCTTGTACGGCCCGCGGATCTCGGCCGGCGCGTCCGGCTTCGTGTCCCACATGTCGATGGTGCTGGGGCCGCCTTGCAGGAACAGGAAGATGCACGACTTCGCCTTCGGTTCGGTGCCGTCGGAGGCGGTCGCCTGGAGCTGGAAGAGCGTCGGCAGCGACAGTCCGACGAGGAACCCGGACGAGCCGATCCGCAGCGCGTGCCGGCGGGTGATGGGGCGAGGCATGGCGGGGTCTCCGGGGTCAGTGGCGGACTTCGCTTGCGTGTTCTGCTCGCTCCGCGAGCGGTCTCCGCTCGCGTGTTCTGCTCGCTCCGCGAGCGGTCTCCGCTTGCGTGTTCTGCTCGCTCCGCGAGCGGTCTCCGCCGCGCAAAAATCAAGACCGCTCGCGGAGCGAGCAGAACACTTCGGTTCAATGGTTGAACACGAATTCCTTGGTATTCAGCAGGGTCCAGAGGGCGTCTTCGACGGCGGCGCGGCGGTCGGGGCCGGCTTCCGCGAACAGCGCCAGCAGCACCGTCCGCTCGGCCGCCGTCGGCAGGCGGGCCAGCACGCCAAGATACAGCTCGTCGATGACGGCGGGCGATGTCAGTTGCGCGTCGGCGAGTTTCCGTGCCACGCCCTTCTTCGCCCGAATCTTGGCGTCGATCTCCGGCGCGTTCATCAGGTGCAGGGCCTGGGCGACGCTCGGCTCGCCGCTCCGCTCGCACTCGCACACGCTGGTGCGGGCCGGCTTGCCGAACAGCGTCAGGAAGTACGACGGCACGCGGTTGTCCCACACCTGGATGGCGCGCACGCCGACCGGCCACCCGCCGAACTTCTCCGGCACGCCGGTCGTTTGACAGATCGCGTCGAGCAGCACCTCGGCCGGCACCGGGCGGGGGCGGACGTGCGAGAAATTCTGCTCGTCGCTCGCGTTCGCCTTCGTCGCCGATCCGAGTTGGTACGCGCGGGAGTTGAGGATCAGCCGCGTCACGGCCTTCAGGTCGTATTTCGTCTCTCGCACCAGGGCCGCCAGCGCGTCGAGGAGCGGTTCGTTCGACGCCGGGTTGGTGGCGCGCAGGTCGTCGAGCGGTTCGACCAGCCCGCGGCCGAGGTAGTGCGCCCAGAGGCGGTTGGCGATGGACCGCGCGAGGAACGGGTTCTCTTTCGCCGTCATCCAGTCGGCCAGCACGCGGCGGCGGTCGCCGTCGGGCGTGAGGACCGCGGTCGCCGCTCCCAGGGCCTTCGCCTCCACCAGTTGCCCGGTGCGCGGGTGCTTCATGCCCGACCCGGTGCCGCTGACAATGGCGTCGCCGGTCGGACTCGCCTTCCGCGCGACGCCGGTGAAGAACCCGGCCAGTGCGTAGTAGTCGTCCTGGCCCCACTTCTCGGACGGGTGGTGGTGGCACTGGGCGCACTCGATCCGCACGCCGAGGAAGAGCTGGCTGACCGCCCGGCTCATCTCGTCCGGCTTGCCGAACGCCTTGAAGAACCCGGCCGGCCCCTCGCGGGTGACGTTCCCTTCGGCCGTCACGATGTCGCGGACGAACTGGTCATACGGCCGGTTCGCGGCGAACTGCGTCCGCAGCCAGCGGGTCATCGCCACCGCGCCCGGCGCGGCCAGGATGTCGCGGTCCACCCGCAAGAGGTCCGCCCACCGCATCGCCCAGTAGTCGGCGTATTCGGGGCGTTCGAGGAGGGTGTCGATCAACTTCGCCCGCTTGTTCGCGGCCTTGTCTTCCAGGAACTTCCGCGCTTCCGCCGCCGTGGGCAACGTGCCGATGGTGTCGAGGTACGCCCGCCGCAGGAACGTCGCGTCGGCGGCCAAGTCGCTCGGCGGAATGCCCAGCCGGGCCAGCTTGTCCCAAACGTGCTTGTCGATGACGTTCGCTTCCGGCGGGCGGGGGAACGTCGCGCCGGGGTTCGGCACGGTGAACCGCGCGGCCGTCACATGCCCGGCGTACCGCACCAGGATGGCCGCCTCGCCCGGCGTGGTCCCGGCCACAACGTGCCCGCGCCGATCCGCGCCCGCGATGCCCGGCGCGTTCGACTCGAACTCGGCTTCGGCCGTCACGCACCGTCGGTGGCCCCGGTCGTCCACGGCCGTCACGCGGAGTTGCTGCGAGCCACTCCGCGCCAGCGTCTGTTCCTTCGGCTCCACTTCCACCGCCGCCACCGGCCGCTCGCCGTCCACCGTCGGCGCGGCTCCTTCCGCGATCCACCGCACCAGCCGCTTGTGCGCCAGGCTGCCGGCCGCGATTTTTCGCCCGCCGCCGTGCGGGGTTTGCCCGGTCGCCTTCTTCACGAGCAGGCTGTTGGCCGGAGATGAAGCGAACAGCCGTCGGCCGCGCCCTTCCTCGGCGACGGCCCGGTAGTCGGCCTCCGGGTCGAACCCGAACACGCTCAGGCGGAACCCGTTCTGCCCCTCGGCCTTGCCGTGGCAGCCGCCGGAGTTGCACCCCGCCTTCGTGAGTAGCGGCACCACCTGCCCGGCGAAGGACACCGGAACCGGAGCCTTCAGCCCTTTCACTTCGACGGTCACGGACGTTCGTTGCCCGCCGTGTTCGATGCGGACTTCGGCCGTCCCTTCGCCGACGGGTTCGAGCAACCCGGTCGCGTCCACCCGCGCGACGAGCGGGTTCGCCGATTCGTACTTGGCCGCGCGGGTGAGGTCCGTGCCGGCGGCATCGCGGACGAGGAGCTGCTGCGTCGCTTCGGGGCCGTCGAGCGCGACCGCCTTCGGCGTGGCAATCACTTCGGCGCAGGCGGCGGACGAAACGGCGAGCAGGGCGAGGACGGCCGGCCACCGCGCGGGCGTGCGAGCGAAGCGGGTCATGGCGGGGCCACTCCAACGGGCGGGTTCGGCGAGGCGGGCAGGGCGGGAGTCGCAACGGGCGGCCGGCGGATGTGTAAATCCTACCCCGCGTTCCGCCGTCATGCGAGAGGAATCAATGCGCCGCTACGGGGATTGCCCGTCGCGGCGTTTCGGGTTAGCCTGGTGTCACCCGCCGTGCGACATCCCTTCCGTCGAGTGCCCCGTCATGCTGTCACGAATCGCCGTCTCCTGGGCCGCCGTCCTCGCGCTGACGGCGACTGCGCGGCCGGCGGATTCCAAGCCCACGTTCAACCGCGACATCCGGCCGATTCTTTCCGACGCCTGCTTCCAGTGTCACGGGCCGGACGCGGCCAAGCGGAAGGCGGGGCTGCGGCTGGACCTCCGCGAGGAAGCCGTGAAGCCGGCCAAATCTGGCGAGACGGCCGTCGTGCCGGGCAAGCCCGACCAGAGCGAGTTGCTGAAGCGGGTCGCGGCCCACGACGACACGGCCATGCCGCCCGACCGCATCGGGAAGAAGCTCACCAAGACGCAAATCGACCTCCTGACCCGCTGGATCGCGGACGGGGCCGAGTACCAGGGGCACTGGGCGTTCTTGCCGGTGGAGCGGCCGAAGCCGCCGACCGACGGGCACGCGGTGGACGCCTTCATCCGCGCCCGGCTGACCGCCGAGAAACTCAAGCCGCAACCGGAAGCCGACAAGCGGACGCTGATCCGCCGCGTGACGCTCGACCTGACCGGCCTGCCGCCGACTCTCGCCGAAGTCGAGGGCTTCGTGAAGGATGCCTCGCCGACCGCCTACGAGAAGGTGGTGGACCGCCTGCTGAAGTCGCCGCGGTACGGCGAACAGATGGCGCTGCAGTGGCTCGACTTCGCCCGCTATGCCGACAGCAACGGCTTCCAGACCGACAGCAGCCGCTACCAGTGGCCGTGGCGGAACTGGGTCATCGATTCGTTCAACGCGAACAAGCCGTTCGACCGGTTCACCGTCGAGCAGCTCGCCGGCGACCTGCTGCCGAACGCCACCCGCGAGCAGGTCGTGGCGACCGGCTTCAACCGCAACCACCGGCTGAACGGCGAGGGCGGGCTGATCGCCGAGGAGTGGCGGATCGAGACCGTCATCGACCGCCTCGAAACGACCGGCAGCACCTGGCTCGGCCTCACCTTCAACTGCTGCCGCTGCCACGACCACAAGTACGACCCCATCACGCAGAAGGAGTTCTACCGCGCTTTCGCCTACTTCAACTCGGTCCAGGAGAGCGGCACGTTGCAGGGCGACGCGCGGAACACCGAGCCGACCGTCTCCGTGCCCGACCCGGATTCGCAAGGCAAAGTCGCGGCGCTCGAAGCCGACATCCTCGCGGCGGCGAAGGCGACGGCGGAGCTGCTGGCGAAGCGGCCGGAACTGCAAGCCGCGTGGGAAGCCGGCGTCCGGGAGCGGCTGGCGAAGGACGTGGCCGGGTGGCGAGTGCTGGAACCGAAGTCGGCGAAGGCGACCGGCAAGACGGCGCTGACCAAGCAGCCCGACGGCTCGTACCTCGCGGCCGGGGCCGCGCCGGCGAAGGAGACCTACGAGGTCGTCGCGCCGCTGACGGAATCGGTCCTCGGCGGGCTGCTGCTGGAGGCGTTCGTGGACGCCAGCCTGCCGGAGCAGAGCGTCGGCCGCGCGCCGAACGGCAACTTCGTGCTGTCGCGGGTCGAGGCGACGCTGACCGCGCCGACGCTGGACAAGCCGGTGCCGCTGAAGTTCGCGCGGGCCGCCGCCGACTACTCGCAGAACGGCTGGGACATCGCGTTCGTCCTCGGCGGGTCGGCCGGCAAGGGATGGGCGGTGGACGGCCCGACCAAGAAGGAGAACCGCAAGGCGATGTTCCTGCTGGAGAAGCCGGTGACGGTGCCGAAGGACGCCACGCTGACGGTGCGCGTCGTGCAGGACACGCTGGGGCAGCACTCCATCGGGCGGTTCCGGCTCTCGGCGACTTCTCTCCCGGCGGCGGAAGTCACCCTGGCGGGGTCGGCGATCCCCGAATCGCTGCGGAAGGCGATCTTGACCGACGCGGCGAAGCGGACGCCGGAGCAGAAGGCGGACGTGGAGAAGTTCTACCGGACGAACCCGGACGGCCCGGTCAAGGCCGCGGTGCAGCGCGAGGCGGCGCTGAAAGTTCAGCGGGACGAACTGCTGAAGAAGTCGGCGACGGTGATGGTGATGAAGGAGGCCGCGACGCCGCGCGACGCCTTCGTGCTGCTCCGCGGCGAGTACGACAAGAAGGGCGAGAAGGTGACGCCGGGCGTGCCCGCCTCCTTGCCGGCGATGCCGAAGGACGCGCCGGCGAACCGCCTCGGGCTGGCCCGCTGGCTGGTGGACGACAAGAATCCGCTGACCGCCCGCGTGTGGGTGAACCGCGCGTGGGAGCGGTTTTTCGGCACCGGCCTCGTGAAGACCTCCGAGAACCTCGGCTCGCAGGCGGAGTACCCGAGCCACCCCGAACTGCTCGACTGGCTGGCCACCGAGTTCGTGACGCCGACCGTGCTGCCGGCCGTCGCGGGGGAACCGGCCAAGAAGTGGGACATGAAGGCGTTCCACAAGTACCTCGTGCTGAGCGCGACCTACCGGCAGGCGAACGCGACCACCGCCGAGGCGCTGGAACGCGACCCCGACAACCGGCTACTGGCCCGCTCCCCGCGCCTGCGACTGGCCGGCGAAGCCCTCCGCGATCAGGCCCTCTTCGTCTCCGGGCTGCTCGTCGAGAAGCTCGGCGGGCCGAGCGTCCGGCCGTACATGCCCGACGGCGTGTGGGACGAGACCAGCCGGTACGGCGACCTGCGCGGGTACAAGCGGGACGGCGGCGACGGGCTGTACCGCCGCAGCCTGTACACCGTCTGGAAGCGAACGGCCGCACCGCCGACGATGCTGCTCTTCGACGCCCCGAGTCGGGAGTACTGCGCGGTGAAGCGGTCGCGGACGAACACGCCGTTGCAGGCGCTGTCGCTGCTGAACGAAGTCACCTACGTCGAGGCGGCGCGGAAGCTCGGCGAGCGGATGATGCGCGAGGGCGGCACCACCGACGCCGACCGCATCCGCTTCGCCGTCCGCGTCGTGCTGGCGCGGGAGCCGAGCGCGGCCGAGGCGAAGGTGCTTCTGGACGGCCTCGTCGCGGATCGCGCGAAGTTCGCCAAGACCCCCGCCGCCGCGACCAAGCTGCTGGCGTTCGGCGACAGCAAGCCCGACCCGAAGCTCGACCCGGCCGAACTGGCGACGTGCGCGGTCACGGCCAACATCCTCCTGAACCTGGACGAAGCCGTCGTGAGGCCGTGAACGGTGGGCCTCCGCCCGAGTGTTCTGCTCGCTCCGCGAGCGGTCTCGCCGGGCAGAACGAAGACCGCTCGCGGAGCGAGCAGAACACTCTGGAACCCTCCCGATGAACCCCGCGACCGCCCTGCAAGATCGCATCAACCGCCGCCTGTTCCTCCGCCAGTCGGCCGGCGGGCTGGGGCTGGCCGCGCTCGCCACCTTGGCCAACCCCGTTGCCGCCGCGCCGCTGGCCAAGGCGAAACGGGTCATCTACCTGTTCCAGTCCGGCGCGCCGTCGCAGGTGGACCTGTTCGACCCCAAGCCGGCGATGGAGAAGCGGCGCGGCGAAGACTTGCCGGCGTCGATCCGCATGGGGCAGCGGCTGACCACGATGACCTCCGGGCAGTCCAAGTTCCCGGTCGCGCCGTCGGCGTTCAAGTTCAAGCAGCACGGCAAAAGCGGCATGTGGTTCGGCGAACTGCTACCGGGCATGGCCGCGCACGCCGACGACTTCGCCATGATCCGCACCGTCCACACCGAGGCCATCAACCACGACCCGGCGATCACGTTCGTCCAAACCGGCAACCAGCTGCCCGGCCGGCCGAGCATCGGCGCGTGGCTGAGCTACGGCCTGGGCAGCGAGTGCAAGGACCTGCCGGCCTACGTCGTCCTCACCTCGTTCGGCAGCGGCCGGCCCGACGACCAGCCGCTGTACGACCGCCTCTGGAGCGCCGGCTTCCTGCCGTCCCAGCACCAGGGGGTGAAGTTCCGCAACAGGGGCGACGCGGTGCTGTTCCTGTCCGACCCGCCGGGCCTGGCCCGCGGCGACCGGCGGGCGACTCTGGACCGCCTCGCCGCGCTGAACGCCCACGAGTTCGACCGGTCGAACGACCCCGAGACGAAGGCGCGGACGGCGCAGTACGAGATGGCGTTCCGCATGCAGACGAGCGTGCCCGACCTGCTCGACTTCTCCCGGGAGACGAAGGAGACGCTCGCCGCCTACGGCCCGGACGTGTCCCGCCCCGGCTCCTACGCGGCCAACTGCCTGCTCGCCCGGCGGATGGCCGAGCGGGACGTGCGGTTCGTGCAACTGTTCCACATGGGGTGGGACCACCACGGCGGCCTGCCGAAGGCGATCCGCGGCCAGTGCCAGGACACCGACCGGCCCACCGCCGCCCTGCTGGCCGACCTGAAGCGGCGGGACATGCTGAAGGACACGCTGGTCGTGTGGGGCGGCGAGTTCGGCCGCACCATCTACAGCCAGGGGGCGCTGACGGCGACCGACTACGGCCGGGACCACCACCCGCGGTGCTTCACCGTGCTGCTGGCCGGGGCCGGCGTCAAGGGCGGCACCACCTACGGCGAGACCGACGAGTTCGGCTACAACGTGGCCGAGAACCCGGTCCACGTCCACGACCTGAACGCCACCCTCCTGCACCTGCTCGGCCTGAACCACGAGCGGCTGACCTACAAGTTCCAGGGCCGCGACTTCCGCCTGACCGACGTCCACGGCACCGTGGTGAAAGGCGTCCTCTCCTGATCCCCCTCGGCCGGCCACGTCCGCGATGCGTGCCCGGAATTCCCGGCGTTCGGGGAATTCGGTCCCGATGCGCTCGCGGTTGGTGTCTATGTGGGTAACGAGGGAGGGTGGCCGATGACCGCCATCGACATCGAGGTGTTGGTCCCGATGGCTCAGAAGGGCGACCGGGCCGCGTGGACGGCTTTGGTGGAATCCTTGCGGCCGCAGCTCGAACGCCAGGCGAAGCGACTGACCCACACCCGCTACCCGCATCACAGCGCGACGGAGTTCGCCCAGGATGCCATCGTGAAGTTGATCGAGATGCCGACGTTCCTCCGGGACAGTGGCACTGCGGAAAACATCTACACCCGACTGCTCTGCTACCTCCTCCAAACCCTGAAGAACCGGGTCGCGAACGCGATCCGGGACGAGGAGACGATCAAGCGGACCCCGCCCGGCCCGAGGGTTCCGGCGGCCGCCGATTCCACCGCCGGGCCGCCGCCCGACCCCGCCCGGCACGCACCCGTCGAGTTGCAACTCGATCTCGCCGCCGCCCTCCAGTTGCTCGACCGGCGCGACCGGGACTTGATCGTCGGCGTTTACTTCGAGAAGCAGACCTACGCCGAGTTGTCCGAGAAATACGGCCTGAGTATCGACCTGGTCCGCAAGCGATTGGGCGAGGCCCGCAAGGAACTGGGCGAACTCTTGCAGGAGTGGAAATGACCCCCGACGAGATCCAAGCCGTCGAGGAGGACTTTCGCGCCCGTCTCGAAGCGGGTCAGGCCCCCGACCTTGAGGAGGTGGTGCTGGCGCACCCGGCGGCGTCGGCGGAGCTGCACCGTCGGCTCACGGCCGTCGCCGCCCTGCACGCCGTCGCCTTCCACCTGCCGGTCATCGACGGGTACACGGTACTTGAGCCGCTCGGCAGCGGCGGCGAGGCGGACGTGTACCGGGCCACTGTTACCCGCAGCCAGCTCGTCGTGGCGGTGAAGGTGTTCCGGGGCGGCCACCCCGCCCGGTTCCAGCGCGAAGTGCTGGCCCTGACGAAGCTGATCCACCCGTATATCGTCCAGTTGCTCGACAACGGCATCACTGCCGATGGCCGGCCGTACCTGTCCATGCCCCTGTTCCCGCTGGGTTCGCTCGACCGCCGGTTTCCGACGGCCAATTCGCTCGCCCCGCCCGCGATCGCGGAGTTGATGGCCCAGGTCGCCGACGCCGCCCACGCCGCGCACCAGAAGGACATCATCCACCGCGACATCAAGCCGTCGAACGTGCTGATCGACGACAACGGCTTCCCCCGGCTGTCCGACTTCGGGCTGGCTTTGGTCGCCGACGAGACGGCCGTCACCAAATCCGGCGACGTGATCGGGACGTACCTGTTCATGGCCCCGGAGCAGGCCGGCGGGAAGTGTCACGACGCGACGAAAAGCACCGACGTCTACGGTCTGGGAACCGTCCTCTACTGGCTGCTCACCGGGCGGCCGCCGTTCGCTCCGGCCCCGCTCGGCGAACTGCTCCGCCGGGTGATGACGGTACCGCCGCCCCCGCCACGGACGGTCAACCCGTCGGCCCCGCCGGGGTTGGCGGTCATCTGCCTGAAGTGTTTGGAAAAGTCGCCGGCCGACCGCTACCCATCGGCGGCCGCCGTCGCCGACGACCTGCGCGGGTGGCTTGCCGGGAAGGTGCCGCGCGGTCCCGGCCTGTGGGAATGCGTGCGGAAGTGGTGGCGGCGGCGGTCGCCCGCGTTCCGCGCGGTGGTCGTCGCGTCAAGCGTGATCCTCGCCGTCCTCGCCGCGTCCGGGTTGTGGGTGCGGTCGGCGAACCAGGAGACCCGCATTGCCGAGACGGTCGCGGCGGCGATGGCCCAAGCCCGCGCCCAGGTAACGGTCCGAACGGCCCTCGACCGCGGGTGGCAACTGCTCCGGGCGAAACAGGCGGGGTGGACGCCGAAGCTCCGCGCCGACTTGGCCGAGGTGTACCGCGAGAGCCGCGACCTGCCGGACGACGACCGCGAGACGGCCCGGTTGGAAGCCCGGTCGCTCTACGCCATGTCCCTGGCCTGGATCGACATCGAACCGGTGTCGGACGGGCGGTTGGACATGACGCTGTCGAACTTCGCGGCGTGGCCGGCGGTGCCGCACCCGGACGGCAAATGGATCGCCGTCGGCACCCCGCAGGGGCCGTTCCGGTTCCAGCCGGGTGAGGCCCCGATGAAACCGGAAGGCCTCGCCGCCCCGCCGTCTGGTCAGCGGATGCCACGGCTGGCGTACCGACCCGACGGGGAGGTGCTGGCGTTCGCCCCGGCGACCGGCGGGCTGCAACTGTGGGACGGAACGGTGTCGCGGAAGCTGGCCGACCTCGACGCCGGTGGCCCGCCGGTGCTGGCGGTCGGGTTCGCCCCCGGTGTGATCCGCGCCTGCCGGGCCGACGGTCGCGTGATTTCCTGGGGCCTCGGCGGGTGGGGGAAACTGTCCGTGTCGGCGGGCGATCTGACGGCGGCCCGGTTCACCCCCGACGCCACCCGGTTGGCGGTCGGCGACAAGACCGGCCAAGTCCGCGAGTTGACTGCCGACGGCCTACCCGTTCCCGACCGCAAGTGGGTGGCTCCCGGCGTGCGGACGGAGGTGCAAGCGCTGGCCTGGAAGCCGGACGGCAGCACTCCGGCGGCCGGCTTCAAAGAGGGAGTGGTGATCGCCTGGAATGCCGCCGGGGTCGTCGAACACCGCTTCGCGGCGTTCAGCCTCGGGGTGGACCGTCTCGACTTTTCCCCGAGCGGCCTATCGCTTGTGGCGGCGAGCCAAAGTGAACGGGGCGTCGTCTGGGATGTCACCTCTGGGGAGATGCTGGTCAACGGAGCGACCGGGATAGGCGGCTTTTCCCGCGACGGTCGAACCGTTTCCCTCTCGCAGAACCGGGAAGTCGCCTTGGGGTCCGTCACCGGGCCGTCGCACATCCGGCCCCTCCTTGGGCATCGCGCGCCGGTACGGCAGTTGGCGTGGTCCGCCGACGGTCGTCGTCTCGCAACACTGGATGTGCGGTGGGACATCCGCGTCTGGGAGGCGGAAACGGGGCGGATGCTGGATCACTTCGACGCGCCCGTCGGCGAGTTCTTCGCCGGGAACGCCGGTCTCGCCCTCAGCCCCGACGGGCGCTTCCTGGCCTACGCCTGCGGCGGCCCACCCGGAACGAAAGGGGCTGCTCTGATTTGGGACACGACGGCTCGCGCCGCCGTCGCGCGGTGGGAGAACCCGCCTGGGTTCGACCGCCTCGCGTGGGAGTCGGGGAATCGCTTCCTGCTGGTACGGGAGGAGTTCGTCGGCGGAACCCAGAACCTCCAAACGGTGGTACGGCGGCTCGAACCGGAGCGCCCGCCGGCCGAGGCCCGCGTCCTCCGACAAAGTCAGCCGACGGACACCCGCCGTTACCTCGAAGCGATTCTGACACCGGATGGGCGGTACTACGCCTGGCTCGGCCCGCGCGACCCGAAGAATCGGCGACGAATCGAAATTTGGGACACCGCGACAGAAAAGCCCGTCTTCACCCGGCCCGTCGTCCGGCTTGGCGATTCCGAACCCGGCCTGGATCTGGATCCGACGGGTCGCTTGATCCAGATTGGCGACGACGCGCCGCAGGTGATCGAGTTGCCGACTGACGCGCACCCCCACGTCCGCGTCCACCCACCCTCACGATGGACCGAGGATCGAAAGTGGATCATCGCGGCTGTTGATCGGCGCGGCCAGAATGGCCGCGCGGTTCAAATTGTGCCGGCCGGTACGACTCGCCCGCTCTTCGAGTTGCCAGGGGGAGAGTTGGCCCCGGACTGCAACTGGGGCACGGGCGGCTACGGCTTCCGAGTCAGTCCGGATGACCGCCGCATCGTCTGGTGTATCGCGTCCGGACTCCAATTGATCGCCGACATGCCGAACCTTGAGCGTGCGGTGCTGGCATTTGAAGCGGAACACATCCGGTAGAGGAAATTCCCGAGACCCGGACGGTATAGTACACCAGTACACTTTGTCAAATACGGAAAAAGATTCATCCCACAACGGGCGTGAACCGTGTCTTCCTTCTCAGACGCCCCCGCTAATGGACATCTAGCGGCCGGAACTCCCGGGTCGTACCGGGCGTCAGCCCCGCGAAGGCCGCCGGCGTCAATTCCGTCGGGGCTCTGGCGGGTGAGTGGCAACCAAGGAGTTTCGCATGCGACCCCGTCTCGCCCTATTGCTCTCGTCCCTGGTCCTCGTCACCCTCGGCTCGGGCCCGCTGGCGACCGCCGGCGTCATCACCTTCTACGGCTTCGACCCGGCCGCAGGTCCGGGTGGGGCGCACCCAAACTCGGACGCCGCCCGAGCCGCGTTCGTGGCCGCCCTGGCCCCCGGGACCGTCGGCGTGGAGAACTTCGAGGGCGACCCCCTCGTCGGCGGGGTGATCAGGATGGCGTTCCCGCCGACCGGCGTGACGGGCACGAGCACCCCGTCGGCCACCCTGTATGCGTCCGTCTCGAACACCGTGGACATCAACTTTTCCCGATCTCGGGCTCGAACTTCTACCGGCTTGGGACATCTGCGGGCACGGCCTTCTTCGACCTTCTGCTCTCGGCACCCGTGACCGCGATCGGCTTCTACGGGACGGACTTCAGCAACTACCTGGGCTCCGGGCGGTCGTCCCCACCGATCCGCCTCTCCCTCGACGGCGGTAGCCCGATCGATACGCTCAACGTCGCTCCCCAAACGATCCCCTCGGGTTCGGTCAATTTCTTCGGAGTGATTTCCGACACGCCGTTCACGACGATTCGGCTCATCAACTCCGGCGTCCTCAGCGATGGGCTTGCAATCGATGACATCATCGTCGGTAAAGCGGCGGCGGTGCCGGAGCCGGCGTCGGTGGTGACGATGGCCGGGCTGGTGGCGGTCGGGGTGGCCGCGGCCCGGTGGCGGAAGCGGAAGGTCGGCCGGCCGACGACCGCCGGCTGACCGCCCACGACATCGACACCCTCGCCGAACTCCGGGCGACCGACCGGCCGGCTAAGGGACACGCGGAGGAGTACGACCCGGCGTCGCTGGCCGTGGTCGGCGTCGGCCTCCTCGGGTTGCTCGGGGCCAGGCTCCGCCGCCGGGTGACGGTCCCTCGCACTCCGGTATCACCGACCGTCGGCTGAGATAGCGGGTTCGGAGGTCGGGCCGGAGCCGGTCGGTCCCTCGACCGCGCCGACCCGCAGTAACGCACTGCGGCCGCGCGGGGCGTCTTTTCC
>JAYUFU010000551.1:0-9347 GCA_043738505.1 Fimbriiglobus sp.
CTGAAGGGAGCGGTATCCATGCCGCGCGGCTCATCACCCGCGCGCGTTCAGTTTTACGTCCGGGCTGTCGGCCACGTTCACCCAGACGTGGACGTGCGGGCTGCCGCGGAAGTACCAGACGAACGCCGGCCCCTCCATCCGCCAGTTGTCCCACACCTTGTCCTCGCCGATGTCGGCGTCGGCGAAGAAGCTCAGCACGCACTTGTCGAGGCCGCCCTGCGCCTTCAGGCACGCCATCACCTCGTCGCGGTCCTCGGTGCGGAACGGCTCGATCAGCTTCTCCAGCACCTTGGCCAGGTCCTTCTTCACGTCGTCGCTCAGGCCGGCGATCGCCAGGCCGGGGGCCTTCTCGATCTCCTTGCCGCGGAACGCCACCGCCGACTCCTTCGGCGACTTCGCCACCAGCGCCTGCTTCTGCTGCTTGTCGTCGAGCAGCTTGTACACGCCGTTGGCGGCCACCGCCTGCGGCCAGAACACGTTGCCGTAGTGCTTGGCCGACTCGTCGAACCCCTCGGAGGCGTGGCCGTAGAAGATCGGCCCGCCGAAGGCGACGTGCTTCTCGGTGTTGCCGTCGGCCCGCAGCGTCTGGTGCCGGCCGGTGAGGACGCACTCGAACTGGTCGGACCCCGGCTCGCCGAAGACGGCCAACGACTGGAAGGTGCCCCACGGCTTGCCGCCGTTGTCGTCCTTCAGCTGCGTCAGGAACTTCTCGTACCAGTCCGGGTTGATGAGGCCCTTGAAGATGTCGTGGACGATGGTCTGCTGGGCCTTCGTGTAGAACCCGCCGGTGATGGTCGGCTTGGTGATCTGCCAGTTGTTCGAGACGTGCGTGCGGAGCAGCCCGCGGCCGCCGTCCTTCTCGGTGTGGTCCCAGGCGAAGCAGACCTCGGCCTTCTGCTTGTCGGTGAGCGTGTCGAACAGCGCCTTGACGGCGGTCTCGGCGGCCGACTTCTTGGTCGGCGCGGCGGCGGTGGCCGCCGGCACGGCGAACAGCGGCAGCGCGCCGGCGGCGACGGCGGTGGTGCGGAGGAACTGGCGGCGGTCGGTCATGGCGGGCACCTCGGGGAGGGGACACCCAAACAGTACCGCGCGGCGGGGCCGGCGGGAAAGGGAAAACCCGGCGGGTGTCGCGCCGGGTGCCGAGGAGACGCTCACATCGTCAGGAACACGTAGGCCCCGAAGCCGATGGCCACCATCCCGGCCAGCAGGGCGATCGCCGACAAGCTCCCCTTCTTTTTGTTCATGCCCAGCGACGCGATGACCGCCCCGATCTGCGCCACGAGCATGGCCACGAAGAAGCTCTGGCTCCGCTTGCGGTGGCGGTCGGACTCGGCCGTCGAGACCTTCACCCGCGCGTCGTACAGGTAGCCGATGCCCTGGTTGAGGAACGACTCCGCGCGATACCGCCGCTGCTCCATCCGGAACAGCGCCGCCTGCGCGGCGGTCGCCTCCCGCGCCTTGGCCGAGTACTCCACGCTGTCCGACGGCACCTTCGGCGGGATGTCGCTGATCGCCGTCGCCGCCTTCACCGCCGGGTCCCAGTCTCTGTCCGTCTGCTCGGTGAACTTCTCGGCGTCGTCCACCGCCTTGTCGATGGTCGCGTGCTTCACCAGTCCGGCTTTTCGCAGGAGTTCCGCGTCCGGCTCCCGCTCGCGGATCGCCTTCAGCAAGTCGTCCAAGTGGCTGTCCTCGATCTTCGGCGGATCGACCCGCGGCGGCCCCTTCCCGGCCAGCCATTCCTTGCCCCTGGCATACGCCTCCTCGGCCGCCTTCGATTCGGCGGTCGCCTCCTCCGGCGTCTTCGGCGCGTCTCCCTTCTTCGGCTCCTTCGGCGGCGGCGGCTTGACGGCGGAGAAGTCCGGCAGCTTCGAGTGCGCGGACAGGCTGGCGAGGGTGGCCGCCTCCAGTTGCATCATCATCGACCGGTCCCGCTTGAACCCGGCCAGCGACCACTGGTTCGTCGCCTTCGACTGGTCCTGCGCGGCGGCGCTCCGCCAGTACATGCTCTGGCTGAGCGCGCCGGTGCTCATGCCGGCGAGAATGGTGGCGATGGCGGTCAGGGCCACGGGAATCGCCGCCCCCAGTTTGGCGAGGAACGACTTCTTCTCTTCCGGCGGCTTCTCGGCGAGGTCGGCGGGCGCGTCGGCCATGGTGTATCTCCGGGGTTGAGGGAGTAGTTTACCGGTCGAACCGCCGGCGAGTGCGGGCGTCCGTAAAATGCCGGAACAGACACGCATCCTTCATCCGAGGCTTCCCGTGGCCGACCAGCCCACCCCCGCCGTCCCGCCCGTCGCCGACGGCACCGATCCCGCCGCCGTCCGCGCGGACAAGCTAAAGCAGATCGCCGCCCTCGGCCTCGACCCGTGGGGCCAGCGGTTCGACGGGCACACGGCCATCGCCGAGCTTCGCACGCTGGAGCCGCAGCCGTTCGACGACGCCGCGCCGAAGGGCCAGCGGGTGCGGGCGGCCGGGCGGGTGGTGCGGCACCGCACCGGCGGCAAGCTGCACTTCCTCGAACTGTGGGACCAGACCGGCCGCATCCAACTGATGATCCGCGTCAACAAGGTGACGGAGACCGAGTGGAAGGTGCTGAACCTGCTCGACCTGGGCGACCTGATCGGCGTGGACGGCGAGTTCGGCCGGACCAAGACCGGCGAACTCACCATTCAGGTGGACAAGCTGACGTTCCTCACGAAGTCACTGGAGCCGCACCCGAAGGACGTGTTCGGCCTCGGCGACGTGGACTACCGCCTGCGGCACCGCTACCTCGACCTCATCTACACGCCGGACACGCTCCGCCGCGCGCACCAGCGCGTGAAAATTCTCCGCACGATCCGCAACCACCTCGACGCACAGGGGTATCTGGAAGTCGAGACGCCGGTATTGCAGGCGGTGGCGGGCGGGGCGGCGGCGCGGCCGTTCGACACGCACCACAACGCCCTCGGGCTGGACCTGGTGCTGCGGATCGCCTTGGAATTGCCGCTCAAGCGGCTGCTCGTCGGCGGCATCGAGAAGGTGTACGAGATCGGCCGCGTGTTCCGCAACGAGGGGATCAGCCACAAGCACAATCCCGAATTCACCATGCTGGAGCTGTACTGCGCCTACGGCGACCTGTTCACCGTCATGGAGTTGACGGAGGCGCTCGTCGTGGCCTGCGTGGACGCGATCAACGTCGGGAGCCAGCCGACGCACAACGAATCCAAGGGCGAGTTGCAGCCGCCGAACCGCACCATCCCGTGGGGCGAGAAGTCGGTCTGCTTCGCGCCGCCGTTCCAGCGGGCCAAGTACGCCGACCTGTTCCGCGCCGCCGTCGGGTGCGACATGACGGACACCCAGGCGGTGAAGGCGAAGGCCGCCGAGTTCAAGATTCACACCATGCTGAAGGACGAGAAGACCAAGACCAACGTCGAGAAGGAACACGACGTGCTGGTGAACGACCTGTTCGGCGAGGTCGTCGAACCCACGCTGGTCGGGCCGGTGTTCGTGTACGACTACCCGGCCGAGTTGTGTCCGCTGACCAAGCGGAAGCCGAGCGAGCCGGGCATCGCCGAGCGGTTCGAGCTGTACGTCCACGGCATGGAGCTGGCGAACGCCTACACCGAACTGAACGACCCGGTGACGCAGGAGGCGACGTTCCGCAAGCAGCTCGCCGGGCAGTCGGCCGAGGACAGCATGGCCAAGATGGACGACGACTTCATCCGCGCCCTGCGGCACGGCATGCCACCCGCCGGCGGACTCGGCATCGGCATCGACCGGCTGGTCATGCTGCTGACGAACTCGCAGTCGATCCGCGACGTGATCCTCTTCCCGCTGCTGCGACCGGAAGCGAACAAGTGACGGTCACGCCACCTTGCGTTGGGCCAGCGTCGCGTAGCCGGCGCAGACATCGATGACCCGCCGCTGCTGCTCCTCGGTCATCTCCGGGAACATCGGCAGCGCCAGCACGCCCTTCGCCGCCTGCTCGCTCGCCGGGAAGTCGCCCTCGCGGTGGCCCATCCCGGTCAGGCACTCTTGCAGATGCAAGGGCAGGGGGTAGTACACCTCGCAGCCGACGCTCTCGGCCTTCAAGTGCTTCACCAGCGGGTCGCGGTGCGGGGCGGGCACGCGGACGACGTACTGGTTGAACGTGTGCCGGCCGTAGGGCTTGACCGTCGGGCGGATCATGAAGCCGTTCAGCCCGGCGGCCTCGATCATCGCGTCGTACCGCGTCGCCGCCGCCCGCCGGCCGTCGATCCACCGCTCGACCCACGGCAGCTTCACCCGCAGGATGGCCGCGTGCAGGGCGTCGATGCGGGCGTTCCAGCCGACGTACTTGTGGAAGTACTTCACCTCGCTGCCGTGGTTGCGGTACGCCGTCATCTTCTTGTGGACGGCCTCGTCGTTGGTGGTGACGAGGCCGGCGTCGCCCAGTGTGCCGAGGTTCTTGCTGGGGTAGAAGCTGAAGCAACTCACGTCGCCGAGGGTGCCGCACTTGGTCCGCTCGTAGCACGAGCCGAACGACTGCGCCGCGTCCTCGACGACCTTCAACTTGTACTCCTTGGCGATGTCGAAGATCGGCGTCATGTCGGCGCACTGGCCGAACAGGTGGACGGGCATGATCGCTTTCGTCCGGGTGGTGATCTTCGCCTCGATCAGCTTCGGGTCGATGTTGTACGTCGTCGGGTCGATGTCCGCGAACACCGGCGTCGCCCCGACGCGGAGGACCGAGCCGACCGAGGCGAAGAAGGTGAACGGCGGCAGGAGGACTTCGTCGCCGGGGCCGATGTCCAACCCGTGCAGCGCGAGCAGCAGGGCGTCCGTGCCGGACCCGCAGCCGAGGCCGAACTTGGCCCCGCAGTAGTCCGCCGCCTCCCGCTCGAACGCCGCCACCTCCGGCCCGAGGATCGCCTGCCCGGAGTTCAGCACCCGCAGCACGGCGGCCTCGATCTCGTCCTTCTGCGTGCGGAACTGGCCGAGGATGTCGCACAGAGGAACGGGGGCGGGAGGCGTGGTCATCGCGGCGGTCTCGGAGGTCGGCGGGAAGTCCCAAATGACTACGCGGTTTCGGGACTCCTGTCAACGCGGGCTGAGGGCCAGGGCGTGGATGGCGAAGCCGTGTAACGGTGGCGGTGCCGGCGTCGGTCGCCCCCTGGCGGACCACCGGATCGGCGTTCGCCGCGCGGGCGGGGCGTTTTCGTTTCGCCCCGCGGTTCCCCCGCTGGTATCATGCCGGCGTGGAAGCGCCCCGCTTCCCGTCTCTCCCGAAAACGAGGTTCGTCATGTTGGAGCGCGGACAACTCTCCCGCCGCGGGTTCCTGGGCCGGTCGCTGACCGCCCTGTCGGCCGCCGGCCTGCCCCTGTGGTACGCCCGCGAGGTGCACGCGGCCGACGAGGAAACGCGCAAGACCCGCGCGCGGCCGGACGGGAAGCTGAACGTCGGGTACATCGGCATCGGCAGCGCGGACAGCCGCAACCGCGCCCTGTACGGCGCGTCCCGCAAGTTCGCGCACGTCAACTGCATGGCCGTGTGCGACGTGGACAGCCGGCACCTGGCCGCCGCCACCGACATGCTGAAGAAGGACAAGTACGAGCCGAAGGGGTACAAGGACTTCCGCGAGCTGCTCGGCAACGCCGACGTGGACGCGGTGTGCATCGCCACCCCGGACCACTGGCACGCGCTGGTGGTGATGGAGGCCCTGCGGCAGAAGAAGGACGTGTACTGCGAGAAGCCGCTGACCCTCACCATCGCCGAGTCGCTGGCCATCCAGAAGGCGGTCGCCGACTCCAAGCGGGTGCTGCAAACGGGCAGCCAGCAGCGGTCCGAAATGGGGCAGATGTTCCGCTTCGCCGCCGAGGTGGTCCGCAGCGGGCGGCTGGGCAAGATCAAGACCATCGAGTGCCGCATCGGCGGCAACCCGCAGTCCGGCGCGCTGCCGGAAGTGGAGCCGCCGAAGGAACTCGACTGGGACCTGTGGCTGGGGCCGACCGCCAAGGTGCCGTACCGGTACAAGCCGGGCGGCAAGAACGGCACCTCGAACTGCCACTACGAGTTCCGCTGGTGGTACGAGTACAGCGGCGGCAAGATGACCGACTGGGGCGCGCACCACATCGACATCGCCCAGTGGGCGCTGGGCATGGACGGCAGCGGGCCGACCGGCATCGAGACGCTGGAAGCCGCCGACCCCTACGCCAAGGGCGACGGGTACAACTGCCACCCGACGTTCAAGGTGCAGTACACCTACGCCGGCGGCACCAAGGTGATCGCCATGGACGGCCGGGGCACGGCGGTCAAGGGCTTGGTGAACAAGGACGGCAACGCGCCGAAGCAGAACAGCAAGGAACTCGGCGAGATCTCCGGCAGCGAGAACGGCATCATGATCTTCGGCGAGACCGGCACCGTGTTCGTCAGCCGGGGGATGCTGCTGGCCAGCGACCAGAAGATCCTGTCCGAGCCGATCAAGGACATGCCGCAGCTGTACCCGAAGCGGCCGACCGACCACATGGGCAACTTCCTCGACTGCGTGAAGACGGGCGACAGCCCGATCGCCAACGTGACCGTCGGCGGCGGGTCGGTCATCGTCTGCCACCTGGGGGTGATCGCGCTGAAGCTGGGCAAGGGCACCAAGCTGACGTGGGATCCGGCGAAGCACACGTTCACCGGTGCGAACGCCGACAAGGCGAACGCCCTGACCGGATACAAGTACCGCGGCAACTGGAAGCTGGAGGCGTGAGACGGAAGAGGGTGCGTCTTCAAGAGCCGCGACCGCGAAGGAGCGCGTCCTTCCACCCGGAAAGGACGCTTCTTCGTGGTCGCGGCTCGTTGCGTCACCGGATGACGGAATGGCCCTGGTCACCTCCCGAAGTTGCCTTCTCACCGGCTTGACACTTCTCTTCGCGTACCGTGGCCGGGGCTTGGCTCGTCGCATCGCGCGGCGAGCCGGCGGGAGCTGCCCATGCGCCACGCCTCCATCGACTTGCTGCGAACCGTCGCCATCGCGCTCATGGTGATCGTCCACTTCCTCGAGAACCTGTCCGGCGCGCACTGGTCGCCGGGGGACTTCGGTGCCCCGCTGTTCACCTTCCTGGTGGGCGTGAACTACCGCTTGTGGGCGCGGTCGCAGGAGGCGAAGGGGGTGGCCGAGTCGGTCGTCCGCCGGGTGGCCGTCCGCCGCGGGCTGTTCCTGTTCGCCCTCGGCATGGCCTTCAACTTCTTCGTCTGGCTGCCGGAGGACACGTTCAACTGGGACGTGCTGACCCTGATCGGCACGGCGCTCGTCGTCCTCGCCTTCGCGCGCGGCTGGCCGGGGTGGTTCGTCGCGTTCGGGTGCGCCGTGGCGTTCACGCTCGCCCCGTTCCTGCGGCTGCAAGCGGACTACACGTCGCACTGGCCGGACGGCTCGTTCGAGTGCGACCTGACCCTGCCGGACATCCTGGTCGGGTATCTCGCAACCGGGTACTTCCCGCTCTTCCCGTGGCTCGTCTTCCCCCTGGCCGGGTACGTCGCGGGCACGGTGGTGTTCCCTGACCCGGCGGACGACGACCCGTCCCCGCCGTCGGTGCGACCGGCCGCGACGGCGGGCGTCGGCCTGATCCTACTGGCGCTGGGCCTCGGCCTCGTCCGCGCGGACCTGCCGACCCCCGTGTCGGCGGGGCTGCTCACGGGCTGGACCATGTTCCCGGCCTCGGTCGAGTACGTCACCGGCACCCTCGGCCTGGCGCTGCTCGCGTTCGCCGTCTTGCACGTCCTGGTGGACCGCCGCCGACTCCTGGACCGCTTCCCCGGCGTGCTGTCGGTCGCGGGGACGATGAGCCGGTACTCCCTGACCGTCTACCTGCTGCACCACGTCCTGCACTTGTGGCCGCTGTGGGTGTACGGCGCGGTCGCGGGCGACGAGCCGACGCACTTCTGGCGCGGCGCGATGCCGGCGGCCGTGTCGGTCCCGCTGGCGGCGGTCTGCTTGGTCGGCTGCTACTGGCTCTTCCGCGAGATGGCCCGGCGGGAGTGGCCGGGCGTGGAATCCGTCATGCGGTGGGTGTGCGACTGACGCCGGCGGGCGGCGGGTCGAGCGCGGCGAACAGCTCCTCGACACTCGTCGTCCGCTTCGCCGCGTCGAACCCGGCGAAGGTGCCGGCCGTCGCCGCCATTTTCAACCACTGCTTCAGACGGCGGAGCATCTTGTCCGACCGGCCGACGCCGAGCCGTTCCGTCCACCCGATCAGGCTCCGCAGTTGGTCCGCCCAGTCGATCCGTTCGGACGGGCCATCGATCCGGGGGCCGAGGCCGAGTTCGGCCGCCACCTGGTGGGGCAGCCGCGGGTCGGCGAGCGCGCCGCGGCCGAGCATGTAGTGGACGCACCCCGTCTCGTCCCGGCAGCGGCGGAAGTCGGCCAGCGTCCAGATGTCGCCGTTGGCGACGACCGGCAGGCCCAGCCGCTCGCGGACGCGGCCGATCGGCTGCCAGTACACCGGCGGGGCGTACCCGGCGACGCGGGTGCGGCCGTGGATCGTCAGCCAACTCGCCCCGCCCTCGGCGACCATGTCGGCGTTCTCGTCGATGGCGTCGAGGGTGTCCCACCCCAGTCGCACCTTCGCCGACACCGGCACCCCGGCGGGCACGGCCGCGCGAA
The DNA here is from genome assembly GCA_043738505.1 of Fimbriiglobus sp. Taxonomy (GTDB): domain Bacteria; phylum Planctomycetota; class Planctomycetia; order Gemmatales; family Gemmataceae; genus JALHQU01. Next base: position 8,607 of record JAYUFU010000551.1, read on the forward strand.
CCGCGCCGACGATCTCCCGGAGGCGCTTCGGGTGGCGGAGGAGCGCCGCGCCGCCGTCGTGCCGGTTCACGGTCGGGGCCGGGCAGCCGAAGTTGATGTCCACGGCCCACGCCCCGAGTTCGCAGGCGCGGCCGGCGGCCTCGGCCATCCGCCCGGCGTCGCCGCCGAGCAACTGGACTTGGACCGGCAGCCCGGTGGGGGTCCGTCCGCCCGTCCGCAGCTCCGGGACGTGATCGAGGAAGACGTGACGGGGCGGCACGTGCTGGGCGACGCGAAGGAACTCGGACACGGCGAAGGTGAACGCGCCGCACAGCCCTTGGACGGCCCGCATGGGGGCGTCGGTGACGCCCTCCATCGGGGCGAGGACGAGGGCGGGGACATCCGGCCGGATCATCGGGTTCGTGCCGTCCGTCGGGTCGTGGGGGAATCCGACACCTGTTAGCGTTCCCGTGCGGGGGTCGGGGCCGTCTGTCCGGGTTTCCGCCCGGCGGGGTTTTCTCGGTCGGCGGACTGGGAAAATCGCCCGCACCGCTCGGCGGGACGCTCTACATCCCTTCGTCATCGGTGTGCGGTGTCGCCACCACGCGAGACCCCGGCCGTCGCCGGCGCGTCCGCCCCCTGTTCTATCTATGGGAGAAGAGCCATGAAGAAGACCCTGAAGTCGGTGGTCGAGTTCCTGAAGCGGGAAGACGGCCCGACGGCCGTCGAGTACGCGGTCATGCTGGCCCTCATCATCGTGGT
>JAYUFU010000552.1:0-9346 GCA_043738505.1 Fimbriiglobus sp.
TCTTCATCCCGGCTTTGATCCGTGTCATCCGTGTTCCGTTTTATTGACAGTTCGCTACACCATCACACGAACTTGTACTTGCCCGGCACGGGGGCCGACATCACCTTGTTGTCGCCGAAGGCGTACTTGGCCGGCGACAGGTCCTGCTTGGACGCCGCGATCTCGTCCCAGGTGATCCGCTGGCCGCTGTACGCCGCCTCGCGGCCCAGGATGCCCATCAGGCTGCTCGTCGCGCTGCTCTCGGCGTCGTTGATGACGGTGCCGGCGCGGATGTGCGCGAAGAACTCGTCGTGTTCCACTTGGTACATGTCGCCCCGCTTCGCCTTCGCGCTCGCCTTGGTGGTGCCGGCGTCGGTGGTGACGGTGTGCTTCATCAGCTGCGCGCTGCCCTTGGTGCCGATGACGTGGTCGCTCACGTCGCCGAAGCAGCCGCCCACCTGCCGGCACTGGCTGAACACCTTCGCCCCGCTGGCGTACTCGTACACGACGGTGAAGTGGTCCCAGATGTTGCCGAACTTGGCGTCGGTGCGGGTCTGCCGGCCGCCCATGCCCTGCGCCGCGATCGGCATCTCGCCCTTCATCACCCACGCCGCCTTGTCGATGCTGTGGATGTGCTGCTCGATCATGAAGTCGCCCGAAATCCACGAGTAGTAGTACCAGTTCCGCATCTGGTAATCCATCGGCGTCCACGTCGGGTCGTTGCCGCGGAACCACAGGTCGCCGGTCAGGTACGTCGTGTGGATCGCCTGCACCTGGCCGATCTGCCCGTCGTGGATCCGCTTCAGCACTTCGCGCTTGGGCGGGTCGTACCGGTAGCAGAAGCCGGACACCACGCACAGCTTCTTCGCCTTGGCGACCTTCGTGCTTTCCAGCACGCTGCGGATGCCGGCCGCGTCCACCGCGTGCGGCTTCTCCATGAAGATGTGCTTGCCCTTCTCGACCGCGTACTTGTAGTGGATCGGGCGGAAGCCGGGCGGCGTGACGAGCAGCACCACGTCCACGTCCGAGTCGATGAGCTGCTTGTACCCGTCGAACCCGGTGTGCCGCCGCTCCTTGGGCACGTCCACGCGGTCGCCGAACTGCTCCTTCAGCTCGTCGTGCTTCTTGTCCAGCAGGTCGCCGAAGGCGTCGCACATGGCGACGAGGCGGGTGCCTTTGTCGGCGGTCAGGGCGTTCAGCGCCGCGCCGCCCCCGCGGCCGCCGCACCCGATCAGGCCGATCTTCAGCACCTCGTTGCCGCCGGCGTGAACCGGCCGGGCGTGCAGCAGCACCCCGCCGGCGGCGGTGGCAGCCGCGGTCGCTTGCAGGAACGACCGGCGGGACGGGACGGCGGGTTTCCGAGGCATGACGGGCACTCGCGGAAGGAGAGGGAACGGGCGGGGGAAGTTCGCAGGTGTATTCTGCGCGGAAGCGGAAGCGAAGTCATGGGGAAAATCGGGCGCGCGTTCTCGGCGAACCCGGCCCGCAAGGGCCGTGGGTGCTTTCGCCACCATCCACCCGATACAACAACGGCGGACCCCGACCCCTCCGCCTTCCGCCAATGCACTCCATGTCGCGCCAACCCAGCTTGCTCATCACCGGTGCCGGCGGCGAGATCGGCCACGCGCTGATCACCCGCCTGCACGGCACCACCCCGGCCCGCATCGTCACCCTGGACCAGCGGCCGCTGCCGACGGACGTGGCGACGAAGGTCCACGAGCATTTCGTCGGCGACATCCTCGACTCGCAACTGCTCCAGCGGATGGTCGCCGGGTACGAGGTCGAGCGGGTGTTCCACTTGGCCGCGCTGCTGTCCACGCGCGGCGAGTTCTCCCCCATGTTCGCCCACAAGGTGAACGTCGAGGGGACGCTCAACCTGCTGGAGTTCGCCCAGATTCAGGGCGAGTCGCACGGCCGGCCGGTGGTCTTCTTCTTCCCGTCCAGCATCGCCGCGCACGGGCTGCCGAGCCTGGAAATCAAGACCCGCGCCGGCAAGGTGCCGGAGGATCAATACACGACGCCGGCCACCATGTATGGGGCCAACAAGCTGTATTGCGAAATCCTCGGCCAGTACTACGACCGGCATTATAAACAGCTCGCCGCCGAACACCTGTCCGGCAAGGTGGACTTCCGCGGTCTCCGCTTCCCCGGCCTCATCTCGGCCGACACGCTGCCCAGCGGCGGCACCTCCGACTACGCGCCGGAGATGATCCACGCGGCCGCCCAGGGGACGCCGTACCAGTGCTTCGTCCGGCCCGACGCCCGCATCCCGTTCATGGCCATGCCGGACGCGGTGGACGCCATCCTTCGGCTGGTGTCGGCGAAGAAAGCACAACTCACCCGCACGGTGTACAACATCGGTGCGTTCGCCCCGACCGCCGCCGAGATCGAGGCCGTGGTGAAGGCCGCGTTCCCGAAGGCGGACATCGGGTACAAACTCGACCCGAAGCGACAGGGCATCGTGGACAGTTGGCCGGCCGACGTGGACGATTCCGCCGCCCGCCGCGACTGGGGGCACGCGCCGCAGTACGGCTTCGAGTCGGCGTTCCGCGAGTACCTCATCCCGGCCATCCGCAAGCGGTACGGGTGAGTGGACGTGACTGTACAATACTGCGACAGGAGGGCTACCCCATGCCGATCCACGACTGGACGAGGGTGAAAGCCGGCATCTTCCACGGGTTCCACGTCGCGTGGCTAGGGGAATTGCGCAAGGCCCTGAATACCGGCGTGCTGCCGCCAGACTACTACGCGGACGCCGAGCAGTACGCCGACGACAAGCAGCCGGATGTGCTGACGCTGCACGTCTCGGAGCCGTCGTTCGACCCGTTGCCCGATCCGGAGGGTGGCGGTGTCGCCACCCTCCCGGCGGTGCGGGCCGGCTCCCACCTGACCGCCGAGAAGGAACAAAAACACCCGCTGAAGAAGCGGCGGATCGTCGTCCGGCACGTCTCCGGGCACCGGCCGGTGGCGTTCGTGGAGGTGGTGTCGCGGAGCAACCTGGACCGGCAGGTGAGCCGGACGGAGTTCGTCGAGAAGGTGCGGGGGAACGTCGCCACCGGGTTGCACGTCACCATCCTGAACCTGTTCCCGCCCCGTGCGGGCCGGCGAGACTTGTCGGCGGCGGTGTGGCGGGCGTTCGACCGGTCGCCGGTGGAACCGCCGGCCGACAAGCCGCTGACGTTCGCCGCGTTCGTGTCGAAGAAGCGAGTGGAGGCGTACTTCGACTTCCTCGCTGTGGGAGACGAGTTGCCGGCCTTCCCGCTGTTCCTGACCGCGAACCGGTGCGTCCCGCTGCCGCTCGCCGAGTCGTATCAAGAGGCCTTCGCCGGCAGTCCGCCGTACCTCCGCGAACTGCTGTCCGCCCCCTCCACCGCCAGCCATGGAATGTGAACATAATTTTACATTCGGTGGCCGGTCGCGTATCATGCCATCGTTCGCCGGAACCCCTCACCACCGAGGCTTCTCCCATGCTCCGCTCCCTCTCCGTGCTGTTGCTCCTCCTCGCATCGCCTGTCCTTGCCGCCGACTGGAAGCCGGCCGCCGCGCCGCTCATGACCAAGTGGGGCAAGGCGATCTCGCCCGACAAGACGCCGTGGGCCGAGTACCCCCGCCCGCAGATGGTGCGGAAGGACTGGGCCAACCTGAACGGCCTGTGGGACTACGCCATCCGCCCGAAGGGGGAGAAGCGGCCGGAGAAGTGGGACGGCAAAATCCTGGTGCCGTTCTGTGCCGAGAGCGCGCTGAGTGGCGTCGGCAAGCACCCGACCGAGAAGGACGAGCTGTGGTATCGGCGGGACATCGACGCCACCGCGTGGAAGGGCAAGCGAGTGCTGCTGCACTTCGGCGCGGTGGACTGGGAATGCACCGCGTTCGTGAACGGTAAGGAAGTCGGCGCGCACAAGGGCGGGTTCGACCCGTTCCACTTCGACATCACCGACGCGCTGAAGGACGCCAAGGGCGAGTTGACGCTGCGGGTGTGGGATCCGACCGAGAAGGGCAGCCAACCGCTCGGCAAGCAGTTGAGCAAGCCGGACAGCATCTGGTACACGCCCGTCACGGGCATCTGGCAGACGGTGTGGATGGAGCCGGTGGGTGGCAAGTTCGTACCGTGGATCAAGTCGGTTCGGTTCACTCCCGATATCAAAACCGGCGAAGTGGAAGTGATCGCGGAAGTGCAGGGGGATTCGGCGAGGACCGTGGTTGAAATCTTTGAACAGGGTAAGCCGGGAACGGGGTGCACGGGGGAATTCGCGAACGGCAAGCCCGCGAAGGTCAAGATCGACAAGCCGCAACTTTGGTCGCCGGAAACCCCCCACCTGTACACGGCGCGTGTCTCGACACAGAGCGACAACCGGGCGGGCATCGGAACCGACTCCGTCGAATCGTACTTCGCCTTCCGCACGGTCGGCGTTGGGCCGGACGAGAAGGGAGTGCCCCGGCTACTGCTGAACGGCAAGCCGCTGTTCCAGGTCGGGCCACTGGACCAGGGCTGGTGGCCGGACGGGCTGCTCACGCCGCCGTCGGACGAGGCCATGAGGTACGACCTCGAAGTGCTGAAGAAGCTCGGCTTCAACATGCTTCGCAAGCACATCAAGGTCGAGCCGGCCCGGTATTATTACCACTGCGACACGATGGGACTACTGGTTTGGCAGGACATGCCAAGCGCCATCAACCGCGACAAGAAGCAGTTCATCCCGCCCGGCGGCAAGGCGGACGCCGACGACCAGTTCACCGCCGAAGAGAAGAAGCAGTTCCGCGCCGAACTGAAGGCGATGATCGACCACCTGAAGTTCTTCCCGTGCGTGTACTGCTGGGTGCCGTTCAACGAGGGCTGGGGCCAGCACGACGTGAACGCGACGCTGAAGTGGGTGAAGGAGTACGACCCGACGCGGCCAGTGAACGGGCCGAGCGGGTGGGAGGACCGCGGCTTCGGCGACATGAAGGACATGCACGCCTACCCCGGCCCCGGCATGTTCCCGGTCATGAAGGACCGCGTGTCGGTGCTGGGCGAGTTCGGCGGGTTGGGCTTGCCGCTGAAAGGCCACCTGTGGAAGGACACCGGCAACTGGGGCTATCGCACTTACAAGACCACCGAGGAGCTGCGGACCAACTACCGCGCGCTGATGCTGCGGTTGCACCCGCTCGTCGGCAAAGGGTTGAGCGCGGCCGTGTATACGCAGACCACGGACGTGGAGATCGAGGTGAACGGCCTGCTCACCTACGACCGCGAGGTCATCAAGGTGGATGTGGCGGAGACGGCGAAGTGGCACAAGGCGCTGTTCGGCCCGCCGCCGGTGATGGCGGAACTGGTGCCGACCAGCGAGAAGCAGCCGCAGGTGTGGAAGTTCACCGCCGACAAGCCGGCCGACGGGTGGGAGAAGGCCGGGTTCGACGCGGCGAAGTGGGCCGATGGCAAGGGCGGGTTCGGCAGCAAGGGGACGCCCGGCGGGGTCATCACCACCGAGTGGACCGGCAAGGCGATCTGGCTGCGGCGGAGTTTCGAGCTGAAGGAACTGCCGACCGGCGAGGTCATGCTGCGGGTGCATTGCGACGAAGACGGCGAGGTGTTCCTCAACGGCGTTCTCGCCGCCAGTTTGCCCGGTCACACGACCGAGTACACCGAAGTGCCGATCTCGGCGGCCGCGCGGAAGGCACTCCTGAAGGGCGCGAACACGTTGGCGGTGTCCGCCAAGAATGCCCTCGGCGGGCAGTACATCGATGCCGGGCTGGTGGAGGTGCTGCCGCCGAAAAAGTGACGCGGCCCGCCGGTTCACCGAGCGCACGTCGCGCTCGACATTCCCGTCTAGAGACGTTAAAGTCTAGTTGCCGCCAGCGAGGGGATAAGGTGCCGATGTCCGCCAGCGCCGCTCCGAAGTTTGAAATCCTGGTGACGGACGACTTCGCCAAGTGGGTGCGAAAGGGTCGCCTGCGGTCGGCGGTGGAAGGCCTCAAGGGTGAGTTGGCGGTCAACCCCGACGCAGGCGACGTGATCCCCGGCGGCGGCGGGCTACGGAAAATCCGCATGTCCGGGCTTGGGCGAGGCAAGAGTGGCGGGTTCCGCGTCGTGTACGTCCTGCTGCTGAGTCGGACGGTGGCGGTGTTGGTGGACGGCTATTCCAAGGCCGACAAGCAAGACCTGTCCGCCGATGAGCTGAAGGGGCTGGTGGCCGACCTCGCCGAGTTGCGAGCGGAAATGGAGAACCCCGAACCGGAGGGCCAGTGATGACCACGGCGACGAAGCGGACGCCCGCCACGGCGGGCAAGCGGAAAGCGAAAGCGAAGGGGGCAGAGGAACCTCGCCCCCCGCTGTTCGAGCGGCTGAAGAAGGGCCTCGACGACATCCGCCGTCACTTCCGAGGCGAAGACGTGGGGATGACTGTGACGGTGTACCCGGTGCCGCCGTTCGCCCAATGCCTGGCCGAACTGAAAGAGGCGCGGGAGGAGGCCGGGCTGACGCTGGCTCAGGTGGCGATCCGATCCGGGTTGCGGGTGGAAACGCTGTCGCGGCTGGAGTTGGGCAAGGTGCCGAACCCGACGGTGGCCACGTTGGCCAAGTACGCCGCCGGCGTCGGCCGGGTGCTGACGCTCGGCAGCGTGCCGCAGAAGCCCGCGCCGGCCTGACCGGCGGAAACGCCGAAAGCCCTAGCACAGCTAGGGCTTTCGCGCAGTGGACGCTACTGGATTCGAACCAGTGACCCCTACAATGTCAATGTAGTACTCTAGCCAACTGAGCTAAGCGTCCGTCGGGAAGCGGGAAGCTTCCAGTTACCCGGCAAGGATTCGAACCTTGACAAAGAGAACCAAAATCTCTTGTGCTACCGTTACACTACCGGGTAATTGAGTCCTTTTTTAGCACCGGATCGGGTCGGGTTCAAGGCCACTCCGGAACGCTTTTCCTCACCGTCCCGTTTCCCCGCCATTTGCCACCCACAATTCGCCCCGCCCGCCGGTCAGCACGTCGCCCCGGAAACAACGGACGCGCGGCGGCACCGGCAGGTTCAGGGCCTTCCCCAGAAGGGGCAACATCGTCGGCGAATAGTCGCAGGAATACCGCATCCCGGCGCTGATCTCCACGACCCCGCCGAGGGCCAGAATCGTCCCGCGCTTCATCCCCGCTCCGGCTCTCGCGCCGAGTTTGCCGCACACCGCAATCGTGCCAGCAATCATGCTCGCGCCGGCGAACTCGCCGGTGTCGCCGTGGACGGTGATCGTGCCCCGCCGCATGAGCAGGCCGAGTTCGTGCCCCGCACGGCCGTGAATGACGACGGAACCACCCGTCATCCCCCGGCGCGACCCACGATAGGCCGCTCCGACACAGTTTCCCGCCGAACCAATCACCTCGATCTCCCCGTCCCGCATCTCCGCTCCAAGCCAGTCATCGGCGAACCCGTCGATGGCCAGCACGCCTCCGCTCATCCTCGCCCCGGCGTGCATTCCGATTCTCTGCTCACAGAAGATGTGCCCAGCGGTCATCCCCGTACCGATGCCGCGAACCGCCGCAGTGTCGCCGTCGAAGACGAGCCACGGGCGTCTTGTTGAATCGGAAACGCGAAACATCTCGCCGAGTTCCACCGTGCGGTTGCCGAACAGCACCGGCCGTTTCGCCACCTCCAGCGCGGAGAGGTTCGCCACCGTTTCGGGGAGGATGCCGGTCACATCGAGTGGAATCGGCGACGACTCGCGGCGAGTGAGGGTGAACACGTCAGCGGCCCTCCCACAGCTTCTTCAGGTGGATGTGGTGCGGGCCGAGCTTGCCGCCGTAGTTGCCGGCGGTGATGCGCTTCAATCCGGGGCAGTCGCACGCGGCCAGCATCCCGGCCCACATCGCCGCTTCCACCGCTTGCAGCGTCAGGCCGTCGAGGACGATCTCGTAGACCGCGTTCACGCCGTCGGGCAACTCGCTCTTCACCACGCCCCGCAGCGTCGGGCAGTACGCCTCGTTCGTGCTGGCCTTCAGCGCCTTGTATTTGCTGCCGACCTTGCTGCCCGACCGTACCACCCCGCCGGGGAACGGCAGGAGCACGCCCGGCACCTTCCGCATCGCGACCACGGCGGCTTCGGTCGCGGCCAGGGTGTTCGCCTGCGTGTCGCCGAGCAGGATGAGGTTGCCGCCGGCCACGCCTTTGGTGGTGCCGAACACGTCTTCGCAGAGGAATTCGCCGTCCATCGTCGGCACCCGCCAGTACCGCTTGCCGTCGAGCAGCTTGCTGATCTGCCAGCCGTCGCCGAAGTATCGCAGTTGCCCGCCGATCTGGATCGCCTTGCCGGGGTCGCCGTCCATCCCGTTGAACACGGCCGTCGTCGCGCACGTCAGCACGCACTGCGCCACGCGGTTGACAACGGCCTTTTGCAACGCATCACGGCTGAACGCGAAGAACAGCAACGCCGCCCCCGGCCGGCCATCGGGGGTCTGGTCCGGCGGCAACACGGTTTCGAGGCCCGCTTCGGCGTCGCACCCGATGACGCTGGCGGCGTACCCGGTGGCGGCGGTCGCGGCGGTCAGCGCCCAGCGTTCGCTCACAGCCGTCACGACCACCCGCGCGGCGGTCATCGGGAACGCCTCGGCGAACGTGTCCGCGATTTCGACACCGTTCAGGTTCATCACAGCCCCGGAATCGTGAACTCGGGGCCGTTCGCCTTCCGCACCGGGTCTTGGTACGCCTTCAGGGTCTTCACCTTCCACTCGCCCTTCGCGTCCTTCTTGAACGTGGCCCGGACGTACATCGGGTAATCCTTGCCGTCCACGGTGCCCCACGCGGTGAAGCCGATGACGACGGTGGTGTCGTCCGGCTGCTCGTCGTCCTGCCCGAAAGCACTGGCGGAGGCGCGGGCGTTGTACTGTTTCAGCAGATCCCACAGCGGCGAGGTCTTGATGTCCTTCTTCTTGCGGCCGTTGTAGTCGAAGTCCTCGGCGACGTGCGGCAGCATGGCGTCGGGGTTCCGCGCGTCCATCGCGGCGACAATCGCCTTCATCCGCCGAGTGGCCTCCTGGCGCGGACTTTCGCCGGCGAACCGACAGAGGAAGAGCAGCACCGGCAGCAGCACGGCGACGACCGCGATCAGCCCCATCGTGCGGTTCCGCGACCGCTGCCACAGGCCGACGGCCACCAGCGCGAACAGGGCGAGCAGAATCCACAGCGTCGGCGGCGGGTCGGTGAGGACGGCGGGCATGTGCGACCTCGGAGGAGTTTCGGGTATCGTAGTGTCTGAAGAGTAGCCCGACTCTCCGAGTCGGTGTCTTGTCAGGACTGTTCAGGCAGGCAATCTGGGGAAGATTCTTCACCACAAAGGACACGAAGAGCACGAAGGGAAGGCAAGAAATCCTCGCCTTTTCTTTCCTTCGTGCTCTTCGTGTCCTTTGTGGTGA
>JAYUFU010000553.1:0-3080 GCA_043738505.1 Fimbriiglobus sp.
GGATCCAGTGGGTGCCGCCTGGAATTTCTAGATCGAAATCGGGGTCGGACCCGCAAAAGCCTCGAAAACCCGGCGATTTAGATGCGTTGGCCCTGGGCGGCGAGCGCCTCGGCGGGCGAGAGCAGGCCGGAGCGGAGCCGCGCCGCCAGCCGCAGCCGCTCGTTGCGGATGTCGTCCTCGGTGCGAACCCGTACAGGTTCGGGCGTGGCCTGTTCGTCGGCGGTTCCGGTCGCTGTGTCTTCGAGTTCGGCCATGTTCGGCACCTCCGAAGGGGAGTTCGGGGAATTGTACCGCGCGGGGCCAACTCGGTCACTCCGGTGCCGTCACCACGGCCGTCGGCTCCACTGCCGGGGTGGGTGCGGGCGGCACCTCGTCGAACGACCCCTCGTCAGCCGTCACCACCACGATGCCGCCGGCGACGATGGCGACGGTGTGTTCCACATGCACGCTGGGCAAGCCGTCCTTCGTCACCACCGTCCACTGGTCGCGCAACGTGTACACGTTCGGCGAGCACATGTTGACCATCGGCTCGATGGCCAGCACCAGCCCCGGCTCCAGGCGGAAGTCGTGCTTGCGGGTGTCGCGGCTGACGTAGTTCGGCACCTGCGGGTTCTCGTGCATCACCCGGCCGATGCCGTGGCCGACGTAGTTCGTCACCATGCTGAACCCGGACTTCTCGGCGAACGCCTGCATCCGGCTGGCCACCTCGCTCCACCACTTGCGGCGGGGCAGCTCGTCGAGGGCGATTTGCAGCACGTCCTGGGCGGTCTTCAGCAGCCGCAGCCGCTCCGGGCGGACGGTGCCGATGGGAATCGTGATGGCGCGGTCGGCGCACCAGCCGTTCAGCCGGCAGGCGGTGTCCACCTTCAGCAGGTCGCCGTCCTTGAGCGGCTTGTCCGACGGGATGCCGTGGACCACCTGCTCGTTCAGGCTCATGCAGGTGACGGTCGGGAACGGCACCGTGCCGGGGTAGCCCTTGAACAGCGGGGTGGCATCGTACTTGGCGTAGAACGCCTCCACCTCGCGGTCGATGTCGGCCGTTTTCACGCCCACGCCGGCCATGTCGCGGCAGATCTTCAGCGCCCGCGCGACGAGCTTGCCGGCCTCCCGCATGAGGGCGATCTCGCGGGCGGATTTCAGTTCCGGCGGGCGGTTGTTGTGGCGTTGGAACATGGCACCGGGTGGGGCGAGCGCACCGGCCGGGGCCGGTGCCGCCGAGAAGGGGTCACGCCTGCTGGGGCAGTTGGCGGAGAATGTTGGCGTAGATGGTTTCCATGCCGTCGGTGGCGGGCACGTCGCGGAGCAGCCCGGCGCGGCGGTAGTGGGCGAGCAGACCGGCGGTGTTCGCGTGGAACTCGACCAGCCGGCGGCGGATGGTCTCCGGCTTGTCGTCGTCCCGCAGCACCAGCGGATGGCCGCACTTGTCGCACACGCCGACCGCCTTGGGCGGGCGGAAGGCCAGGTTGAAGCAGGTGAGGCAGGCCTTGTTCTCGCAGCAGCGGCGGCTGGTGATCCGCTGCACCACCTCGTCGTCGGCGATGGTCAGGTTGATGACGGCGTCGAGGTTCAGGTACTGCTGGCGCAGCATCGCGTCGAACGAGATCGCCTGGGAGTACGTCCGCGGATACCCGTCCATCACGAACCGCTCTGGCCGCTCGGCCTTGAACAACTCGTTCACCAGGTTGTTCACCACCGCGTCCGGCACCAGCAGCCCCTGGTCGATCAGCGGCTTCGCCTCCAGCCCGATCGGCGTCTGATGCTTGATGGCGTCGCGGAGGATGTCCCCGGTGCCGACGTACCGCAGCCCCAGCCGCTCGACCAGCCGTTCGGCCTGCGTGCCCTTCCCGCTGCCCGGTGCGCCGATCAGTACGAGTCGCATGATCCGATCCTGGACGTTCGCTGTTCCGACCGCGGCCGCGCACACGGTTCCTTCACGAACTTCACTATTGTCCGACCCGTCCGGCCGGCAGCAAGGGGAGGCGATGGGGAAAAGTCGCCCGGCAAGCAGGGCACCCACAAGGTGTGCCCCTACCATCCGTTGCTTGGTAGGGGCACACCTTGTGGGTGCCCTCGAATCCGTTCGCGCCGACGTGGCTCGCCGACCGCTAGTCGTCGGTCAGCCCTTGGTAATTCCGCATGACCAGGTGGCTGTTGATCTTCTGCACGAGGTCGAGGGCGACGCTGATGACGATGAGCAGCCCCGTGCCGCCGAAGAACGCGGCGACCACGAGCGGGATGTCCATGAGGTCGGCCACGATCGTCGGGATGATCGCGATGATCGCGAGGAACGCCGCACCGACGTAGGTGATCCGCATCAGCACGCGCTCGAGGTAATCGGCCGTCGTCTTACCCGGCCGGTAGCCGGGGATGAAGCTGCCGTAGTCCTTGAGGTTGTCCGATACTTCCTTCGGGTTGAACGTGATCGCCACCCAGAAGTAGCAGAAGATGTAGATCAGCAGGATGTACAGGATGTTGTAGATCCAGCCCGAGTTGCGCTCGAAGATCGCGCCCCAGTCGTTGGCCCACTGGGCTTCGAACTGGCTGTAGATGATCTTGAACGCGAACGTCGGGATGATGAGCAGGGTGCTCGCGAAGATCACGGGCATGACGCCGGCGGCGTTCAGCTTCATCGGCAGGAAGTTGCGCGAGCCACCGAAGGTGCGGCGCCCGCGGATGTGCTTCGCGGATTGCGTCGGGATGCGGCGCTGGGCCTTCGTGATGGCGATGACGCCGACGACGACGGCGATGAACAGGAACCCGAGCACGAGGATCCGGTCGAGGCTGACATCCCCCGTCTCGCTGCCGAGCGTCGTGAGGCTCGGTTTGAAGTCGGTGGTGCCGGGGATGAAGATCATCACGCCGATCGCTTCGGGGATGCGGGCCACGATCCCGGCCATGATGATGAGCGAGATGCCGTTGCCGATGCCGTACTCGTCGATCTGCTCGCCGAGCCACATCAGGAAGAGCGTCCCGGCCGTCATGATGACGACCGCCGCGGCACCGAAGTAGAAGGCGTTGAAGTCGGACTCCATGACGCCCGCGACGGCGGAGCCGCCCGGCCCCCCGTCGCCGCTGGGTCT
>JAYUFU010000554.1:0-9342 GCA_043738505.1 Fimbriiglobus sp.
GAGTCTTCACGGCGACTTCAGGAGCCGCGCCCGACCGCTTCGACAATATCGCAAGCACCCAGCAATACCCATGATCCTCTGCTTCCCCGACCTGGACACGTTCCGCCTCGTCGTCACCAGCACCATGCTGCCGACCGACGTGTCGCTCGCCCCGGCGACGGCGCACCTGGCCGCCGACGGCCGCGTCTTCATCGACACGCCGGCCAAGATCGGCAAGAAGGCGACCGGCGAGTTGTCCAAGCTCGGCGTGTCCGGCGCGAAGGCGATGCCCGGCGCGGGCGAAGAAATCTCCTGTTGGCTGCAAGTGTTGGCCGCCACCAAGGACGCCGCGCCGCCACAACTGGCGTCCCAGGCCCCGGTGCTGTTCGAGCTGCCGGCCGCCACCGATTTGCCCGCCATCGTCGGCGAGATGCTGCGGCTGGGCAACGACCGCCAGAGCTTCCGCTTCCTGGCCGACGACCGGAACAACCGCCGCGTGCTGCTCCGCGTCATCGGCCCGCCGTACTACACGCTGCTCCGCGCGCTGGATCACCTGGGCAGCGGCGACGGCCCGCCGGTTCGCGCGTACACCGAGGCCGCGCCGCGCGTCTGGGTGCAGATCGGCCACACGCACCCGGCCGCCGCCGGCATCAAGCCGGCCGACGAGCAACTGCTGCTGATCCGCGCGCCGCGCGAGTGGGAGTACGTCGCCGACGCGCCGTTCCAGGACGTGTACGACATCCTCCAGTTCAAGCTGCCGACGACGCCGACGGACTGGTCCCCCGTCGAAGCGGCCGGCAAGCTGGACGTGAAGCTGAAACTGGTGGCCGGCAACGCCGCCGACGCGCCGGAGCTGTGGGTGCTGAAGGGCGACGCCGTGCGGCAACTCGACGAGTTCGTCCGCGACTCCGACGAGCGGCTGACGAACCGGCTGAAGTTCGCCGTCGCCGACGCGCCGACCGGCGAGAAGGTGGTGGTCCTCCGCGTCAGCCCGTCGAAGTTGGCCCCGCCGTCGTTGCAGTTCAAGACGGCCGTCGGGTTCAAGCCGTTCTTCAAGCTGCCGAACCTGTTCCTGCCCGCCGGCACCCGGCTGCATCCGCAACTGCGACGGGACGCCGTGCGGTCGCTGCTGGCCGACGACACCGACCTCGTCACCTGGCTGTACCCCGGCACGGACGGCCAGTTCGTGCCCGAAACGCTCTCCGAAAACGCCTTCCGCCCGCTGGAAGATTGGGTCGAGTACGTCATCGAGACGGCGCACGCGCCGCTGAAGGAGTGGATCGACGCCAGCCGGTTCCGGTTCGAGGCGTTCGTCTGCGCCGACGGCCAGTCGCCGAAGCCGAAGCCGCCGGCGGACAAGCCGGACGGGAAAGGCAAGGGCGGCCGCGACGACGGCCCCACCGCCAGCCGGGGCGCGAAGAAGAAGGCGACCGGGGACGCCGATCAAGCCGTGGTCGTCTCCGCGCAAGTGGCGGGCGGGCCGCCGAAGCCGCCGAACGAGTGGAAGTTGAAGCGGGACGAGTTGGAGAAGGAGTTCCTCGCCGTGGACGGCCCGCTCGACGCGCCGGAGCGGGCGGCGCTGTGGCCGCAACTGGCGGTGGCCAACGCCGGGGCCGGAGATGCGGCCGAGGCCGCCGTCTGCTGGGCGAACGCGGCGTGGAGCAACGGCGACCCGTCGGTGCTGGCGGCGTGGGCGGCGGGCGAAGCGCCGGCGACGGTGACGGCCGCCGAGTTCGACAAGCGGCTGGCGCAGAACGATCCGACCCGCGCCGAGGCGCGGCAGGCGCTGGCCGCCACCCTGGCGGTGGTCGCGCGGCCGACGCCGCCGGACTGGTTCAAGAGCCGATTGCCGGCCGTGCAGCGGTACTTCGAGGCGAACGAGGGGAAGCTGCCCGTCCGCAGCGTCTGGCTGCTGGCCACGGCGATGGCCCGCAGCGCCGGGGCCGACGTGCTGGGCTTGGCGCGAGTGCGCGACCGGCTGTTGCAACGGCTGCTCGACGGCGGGTTGAACCCGGAACTGGACATCCCGTTCTTCCTGCGGTCGGCCGGGCTGAACGACTCCGAGCGGGTGCGACAGGTCCGCGAGCGGCTGCCGGACCTGCACAAGGCCGCCCGCGCCTGGGTGACGGGCGCGCCGCGGAACGCCGGCACCGCTCCGGACATCAAGCCGACGCTGCCCTACGTCGATCTGCTGTTCGCCTTCGGGTACGCGCGGCTGGGCTGCTCGGCCGACGCCCACCGGCTGGCGGCGGACGCCGAGAAGGCCCTGCTCGCCCCGCACCCGGACGCCGACGAGGCCACCTGCCGGGCGCTGCTGTATCGCGGGTTCGCGCACCGCATCGAACAGGCGCTGGCGAACAAACCGCACTTCGGCCCGCTGCCCGCCGACCTGTTGACCGACATCGCCGCCTTCCAGGAGAAGTACCGCAAGACGCCGCCGACGGCCGGCGGCGGGGTCGGCCACTACCCGGTGTCGCGGCTGCGGGCCGAGTCGCGGGTGCTGGAGCCGGTCGAGACGCACGACACCTACTTGGAGTTCCTGAAGCAGGACGGGTTGAAGCTGGCCATCTACGAGATGGAGAAGATCACCGACCCCGACAAGCTGAGGCAGCGGATTCGGGAGCTGTACCACAAGGGGGTCGGCGGGCCGCACACGGCGGACCACCGGTTCCTGGTGCTGCACGACACCATCCTGCCGGCCGCGCGGCTGGGGGAGGACTTCGGGCTGGAGATGCTGGCGCACGTCCCCCCGGCGATGGCGGCGGTCAGCCCGACCTTCCCGGAGTTGCCCCGCAAGCAGGGCAAGCTGCTGGAGCGGTCGCTGCTGGTGGCCGCCCACTTCGACGCCCGCGACACCCTCCGCGAGTTGGTCGCGCAGTTCGTCGCGGCCGTCCGCGCGAAGCCCGACGAGGGGCGGTTCGAGGTCATCAACTTCGTCGCCGGCCAGTGCCTCCGCAGCCTCCGGCGGTTCGGCCTGACGGAGGAGATCGACCGCCTGCTGAAGGCCCTGTCCAAGGAAATCCTCGGCGATCGGACGCCGGCCCAACTCCGCGGCGGGTATGCCACCGATCAGAAGCTGCTGCTCTGGCTGAAGGCGCTGCGGTCCATGGCCGGACTCGCCGGCGGGTGGCTGTCGTTCGGGTCGGTGGCCTCGGCGGTGCCGCTGCTGGACGAAATCCGCACGCACGTCCTGGCCAAGTCGGCGTCCGCCGGGGCGCAGCTGGTCGAGTTCACCGCGCTGGTGGCGGAGTACATGACGGCCGTCTGCTGCGGGCCGACGGAGATGGCGCTGGAGCGGACGGCCGAGATCTTCCGGCAGATCGAGCCGGGGCGGATCACGAACACGCAGACGACGAGCAAGAGCTACTCGCGGCTGCACCTGAAGGTGATCGAGGCGGCGGTGCTAGCGCTGGCGTCGGACGAGTTCGCCGTCGGCGCGGCCGGCCGCCGGTGGCTGGAGGACGACGAGTACCTGGTCCGCAAGCGGGTCCACGCCGACATGCGGAAGCACCTGTCCGGCAGCGGGTTGTGAGGTGCTGGCGAGTGCGAAACAAAGCCGGGGCGAGTGCGGCATCATGCACGCCTGCGGGCACGATGTCCAATCATTGCGTCCTTTACAGCAGATTCCGTGCAGATTTTCTATTGGCCCGCGTTTCTCCGGCCATAGATTGGCATCGAGTCGGACAACAGAGGGAAGCACATGAACAAGCCCTTGATCGGAACCGCGCAACACAACGACCTGCTCGGCACCATCGCGTTGGACGCCCGATGGGGAGTAACCACGACCCTGGCAGAACTCGCCAAGCTCTGCAACGTGCCAGACGACTACTACCCGGTAGGCTTCTACCTGTCCGGTGTTCGACAAGAAGACGGGGTAGCGGATTTTATGGTGGCGGCGATTAAAGGTGACAGTGCCGACGTTGAGAAGTATATCAAGGAAGAGACTCACCCCAACAAGAAGTTGATCGTGCGCAGGTTCGGCGGGAAAATCAACCTCAACGACTTGCCGAAGTATTTCAAAATGCTGATCGTCGCCGTAGTGCTGAAGATGCTGAACGGTCGGAAAGTGGAGTACGACCCAAGCCAAGACGTAGAACAAGCCGAAGTCGCCGAGTAACACCCTGGGAAAATCACCGACCCCAACCACTGAGTCCAGAACATGAACGACCAAGCAGACGCCTTCGTCGAGTACCTTACCGACGGCTGGCATTGGAGTCTTGAGAGATTTCGTACCCATGACTTGACAGTCCGCCAATACTACTACACCGTCGGGCAAAACCATCTGACGGATGCGGACCTGACCCAGCGGGCGAAAGAGTGGCTTGAGAGTAAAGGCAAATCCGCAATGACAGAAGATGTCTTGGCACTGTTCGGCGCAGTCTCCAGCAAGTTGGGCGAAAGTGGTGGCTACCCCACGCCGAATGGCAGCACCGCCCGGATTAAGGGCTGAGTCGGGGGCTTCCTTTCTTGCGGGACGAGCTAAGCACAAGAGGTGTTGTCAGCCCGTGACGAGGTTCACGGACGCGAGAAGTCTTCGTTCGTAGACATCGACTTGGTGTATGTGTTGTGACGACATCGACGGCACCGGTACTTGTGCTCATGCGAAGTGTGGATGACCGGTACTCTTTCATGGTGCGTCGTTTGGCTGTGCAGCGTCACCGGCTTCCCGTCTGCCGCTCGCCCGTGGGTTGTCGTGTAAGCGACTCTGGGAACCATGCCGTAGGCCTTGCTTGTGCCCGTTACCACACTTTCAACATGGTAAACCGACCACCAAGCGCCACACTTGGAACAACTCCAGACAGAAACCACCCACACGACAATACCGCCGACGGCCAGCAGCACAACAAACGATCCGCCCACCCACAACCCCACGTCGCTTGAGCTATCGCCGTCAGCGAAGGTGGTAGACGATTCTCGGCCTTGAGGACTTGATGAATTCGTCCTTGAACCGATGGTTGGTGAGGTGGGAGCAACTGACTTGGCCTTTGCTTGAACGGCTGTGTTCGCGGATTTCCGACCCGAATTGACAATGGCAAGTACCAGCACGAGGACAGCCAGCCCAGCGGGGATAGCTGCAACGAACAGCCAGTTCGGGAATGAACTGCCTTTCCTGGTGTGACGGCGGATCGGGATACCGTCGTCACGTTCCTTTCGTGGTGTGGGCATGTTCTTGCCATGTTCAGTCAGGAAGTCGCGTTGGAATATTTTACCACATTTGTCCCGCTACTCCAAGACTTTCCCTACCAATTCACTTGAAACCTAGCCCGCTCCGAGAGCAAGGGAACATCTAACCGACCACCAGTTTTTTTCGCTCCAGCTTTTTCACCAGGATCGTTTCCAGGCTGGCGACGTGTTCGGGCTTTCTCAAATCGACATCACCCTTAAACTCGGCCCCGCTCCGAATGCTGACGGCTGCTTCCTTCCGGGAGTTGTTGAAGCTGACGATAGCGGCCGGTAGAGCAGCAGGTAATCCCGCCGGGCCGACCCACTGGCGAAGTGGATTTGAACGGCAGCGGAATGCGTCTTGCCCTGGCACGGCTCCCGCCATCTTCAGCGTATCGGCTACAATCTCGCGGGTCGTCCGCGTTTCCCCGAGGCTTCGTCATGCGTGCCCTTTTCGCCCTGCTCCTTCTCGCCTCGGTTGCCCTCGGCCAGGAGCCGAAGGCGGTGCCGCCGAAGCACCTGCCGGCCGTCGATAAGCTCGTCGCGGCCGAGCTGCCGGACCTGCTCAAGCTGTACACCCACCTGCACCAGAACCCCGAACTGTCCCTCCAAGAGGAGAAGTCGGCGGCGCGGATGGCGGACGAGTTGAAGAAGCTCGGCTTCACCGTCACGCCCAAGATCGGCGGGCACGGCGTCGTCGGCGTGCTGAAGAACGGCGACGGCCCGTGCGTCTACATCCGCGCCGACATGGACGGCCTGCCGGTGACGGAGCAGACCGGCCTCGCCTACGCCAGCAAGGCCCGCGGCAAGAACAGCGCCGGGGCCGAGTGCGGCGTCATGCACGCCTGCGGGCACGACATCCACATGACCTGCTTCGTCGGCACCGCCTGCACGCTGGTGGCCCTGAAAGACCAGTGGGCCGGTACGCTGGTGATGGTGGCCCAGCCGGCCGAGGAGATCGGCGTCGGCGCGCGGGCGATGATCGCCGACGGCCTGTTCAAGAAGTTCCCCAAGCCGGACTACTGCCTTGCGCTGCACTCCGACGCCCGCCTGCCGGTCGGCCAGATCGCGTACACCGAGGGCCTGGCGCTGGCGAACGTGGACACGGTGGACCTGATCGTGAAGGGCAAGGGCGGGCACGGCGCGGCCCCGCACACCACCATCGATCCCGTGGTGCTGTCGGCCAAGATCATCCTGGATTTGCAGACCATCGTCAGCCGCGAGGTGAACCCGACCGACCCGGCGGTGGTGACGGTGGGCAGCATCCACGGCGGCACCAAGCACAACATCATCCCGAACGAGGTGGTGTTGCAACTCACCGTCCGGACCACGAAAGACAGCGTCCGCGACCACGTGCTGAAGGCCATCGACCGCATCGCCAAGGCGAACGCCACGGCGGCGCGGGCACCGGAGCCGGAGATGAAGGTGAACCTGGACGAGTTCACCCCGGCCACGCTGAACGACCCGAAGCTGACCCGCCGAGTGGTCGGCGTGCTGCGCGGGGTGCTGGGCGAGGCGAACGTGACGGAGCGGCCGCCGATCATGGGCGGCGAGGACTTCGGCCGGTTCGCCCAGAGCGGCGCGCCGATCTTCCTGTACTTCCTCGGCAGCATCGGCCAGGACAAGTACGACGCCAGCGTGAAGGCGGGCGGGCCGGTGCTGCCGAGTATGCACTCGGACGGCTACGCCCCGCTGCCGGAGCCGAGCATCACGAACGGCGTGCGGACCATGAGCAGCGCGGCCCTGGAACTGCTGGGGAAGAAGTAGTCGTCCGCACTGGCAGCGGCTCTGCCGTTGTGAACAGATGACACCTGAAACGCGAGTCCGAATGGCCCTGTCCCCACCCCGACGAGTTGCCGCCGACGCCTTCGACGTGCCGAATCTTGCCGCGACGGAAGCCCTCGGCCGCGCGCTGGGGCCGTTGCTGTTTCCGGGCGCGGTGATCGCCCTGGTCGGCCAGCTCGGGGCCGGCAAGACGCACTTCACCCGCGCGGTGGCCGAGGGATTGCAGGTGCGCAACGTCCATGCCGTCACCAGTCCCACGTTCGTGCTGATCCAGGAGTACCCGGCGCGACTGCCCATTTATCACTTCGACGCCTACCGATTGAGCGGCGAACGGGATTTCCGCGACCTCGGGGCGGACGAATACCTGTACGGCGACGGCGTGTGTCTGGTGGAATGGGCGGATCGGGTGCCGGCGGCGCTGCCGGTCGAACGGTTGGAGATTCGCATCGAGATTGTGGACGCCGACCGCCGCCGGTTCGCGGCGACGGCGACGGGAGCGCGATGTGAGGAGTTGCTGGCGGAATGGCGGGCCGCGGCGGTCGTCTCGGGGTGACGCGACCGCCGGAATGCGCGCGGGGCGGTCACTTGCTCAGCATTTTGACGAGGGCCGCCAGTTGCGCCGCGCCGACGCGGCGGATCAACTCCTGCACGGCGGACAGGTCGCGGATGTCCACGTTGCCGGTGATCTTGCCGGCCATCCGGCCGGCCCCGCTGCCGCCGTTGGTCTTGGCCTTCAACTGCGACTTGTACGACGAGATGATGGCCTTCTTGATCTCCCGGCCGTAGGTCTTCTGGATGTGCTCCTGCATCTCCGTCGGCCCCACGTCGCCCAGCGTTTCCAGGGCCGACTTCACCATCTCCCGCTGACTCGGTTCGCCGCCGCCGGCTCCCGCTTTGCCCTTCGCCATGAGTGTTGCCTCTCGCGTTGTGATTGCGCTCGCGTCGGGTCATCCGATACGATTAACCCGGATGATAGTTGCGCGCCGTCCCCGTGTCAGGATGCGAATTGTAAAATTTCCAAGATCGCGCGACTTCAACCCCGCGCAAGTGTTACGCGACTCGCCCGGCGCGCGGTATTGACACGGCCGCCGCGCCGTGCGCTGATACGTCTGCCCGGAGCGCAATCGCATGACCGATCCGAATACGTCCGCCGCCGAACCGCCGCCGCGATTGGTGGAAGGGGTGGACTATGACATCGAGCGCGGCCGGTGGGTGTTCACGGCCGCTTACCATCTCCGGCGCGGGACGTGTTGCGGCAGCGGATGCCGCCACTGCCCGTATGACCCGTCGGGCGGGGGAAAGGCACCTCCGAGGGCTGTCGAGGATTGAAAGGTCGGATTCGGAAGAGCGGTGCGCGGCGGTGGGAGGTGAACTTCCCAAACCCCGCGGTTCCTATCGGCGGAACTGTTCGTTTCTCGTGCGGGACATTCGGCGCGAATGTTGCTGGATAACAACACGGAACGGCCGTGCGGGTTCTTTTTCCGAACACCCGGCAAAATCTGCCCACCCCTTGCCCGATTCTGCCGCAAGACCCCACGAGGCCACAGATGCCCCCAGTTTTCGTCCCGATGTCCGTCGAGGATTCCGTCCGCGAGCGGGTCCACTCGTGGACGGGTCGCCGGGTTCGCGGGCTGGTCGTGGTCGTGCGCGGGAAGACGGTGGTCCTCGCCGGCCGGGCCTCGTCGTTCCACATCAAGCAACTGGCCCAGCGGGGCGCGCAAGACGTGCTGCCGCAGGCCGCGCTGGCGAACGAAATCGTCGTCGAAACGGCCGGCCGCTAGTCACGTCCCTTCGGCCACATGCTCGCACGTCACATTCGTGCTGATGCCGCCGCGCGGCGTCCACCGCGACACCACGCGGCACCGCACCGGCTGGCACGCCGCCACGAAGTCGTCCAGCAGCCGATTCGTCACCTGCTCGTAGTAAATGCCCTGGTTGCGGAACCGCTGGAGGTACAACTTCAGCGACTTCAGCTCCACGCACGTCGCCGCCGGCGTGTACGTGTAGGTGATGGTGCCGTAGTCCGGCTGGCCCGTCAGCGGGCAGACGCTGGTGAACTCCGGGCAGACGATCTCGACGGAATACTCCCGGCCGGGGCGGGGGTTCGGGAAGGTGTCCAACTGGTCGGCGGACGGCGTCTCGGTGAGCGACATGGATGCGGCGGACTCGGTGGGAAGGGTGTCCCGTCAGTTATAGGCGGCCGTTCCGAGCCGGCGAAGGGCGGGTGCGACACCGGTTGCCGGCGATGCGTGGTGTGGCCCCACCCCAGCGCGCGGGGAGAGGTGGTCCTTCGACGCAGCAGAACGGCCGGTTCGCGCGGTCAAAAGAGCGAACCCCGACAAGGGCCGGGGTTCGCGCGGGGTCGAGGCGAGCGGCGCGACGTGAGTCCGCCAGTGTGTCTGCAAGAACCGGCGG
>JAYUFU010000555.1:0-9334 GCA_043738505.1 Fimbriiglobus sp.
GCGTCGCGGTGCGGGGCCACGTCGTGGACCCGCAGCACCTGCGCGCTTCCGGCCGCGAGCGCGAAGCACGACACCGCCAGCGTGCCGGCCATGCGGTCGGGGCGGTCGCGGCCGGTGAGCTGGCCGAGGAAGCCCTTGCGGGACACGCCGAGGCAGACCGGCCGACCGTGCCGCTGGTGCGTGCCGAGGTGTCGCAGCTGCACCAGGGTGTGGTCGAGCGTCTTGCCGAACCCGATGCCGGGGTCGAGGCAGATCGTTTCGCGGTCGATCCCGGCGGCGGTGAGCGTGGCGATCCGCTCGGCGAAGAAGGCGTCCACCTCGGCCACCACGTCCGAATAGGTCGGGTTCGCCTGCATCGTTCGCGGCGTACCGGCCATGTGCATCACCACCAGCCCGGCGTCGAACGCCTTCGCCACCGCGATCATGGCCGGGTCGCGGAAGCCGGCCACGTCGTTGACGATGCTCGCGCCGGCGTCCAGACACGAGCGGGCGACTTCGGCCTTCATCGTGTCGATGGAAATCGGCACCGCCGTCCGCTTGGCCAGTTCCGCCACCACCGGCAGCACCCGGCGAAGCTCCTCGTCGGCCGGAACGGGGGTGGCGTTCGGTCGGGTCGATTCGCCGCCCACGTCGAGGATGTCCGCGCCCTCTTCGACCAACCGCAGCGCGTGATCGACGGCCGCCGACGGGTCGAAGAACTGACCCCCGTCGGAGAAGCTGTCGGGCGTCACGTTGACGATGCCCATGACCAGCGGCCGCGCGGCGAGGTCGAACCGGTGATGGCGACACGTCCAGTTCACAGGTCGAGCGTCACGGCGGCGGCGGGCATCTTGGCCAGGATGTCGGCGAACTCGCCCTCGGTGTACGCCCGCATGAGGCAGGTGCGGACGTACCCCTTCTTGGCCAGGTGGGTGGTGACGGCGATCACCTTCTCCTCGTCGTCGGACACCAGCGTCAGCACGCCGTCGTACTCGCCGAGCGTCCACAGCTGGCTCTCCACCATCACCCCCAGGCCGGCGGCGGTGGACTGGAAGTCGGCCGCGCGGGCGACCGTGTTCTGGATCTGCGAGATGCCGATCTCGGTGTACTTCACCATCAGGATGTAGCGGACCATCGGGGGCGGCCTCGGTGGGGGGCGGGAATCGGCGGGTCGCGGCGGCGGGCCGGCACGTGTCTATCTGCTACCTGTTGTAGGACATCGCCGCCGACGAACAGTCCGCCGAAGTCCACGGCCGGCCGCTGGGCAAGCAGTACACGTCCGGCGGCCTGTTCCAGTTCCCCAAGCCGGAGAAGGTGCCGAACAAGCCCATCGGCGAGTGGAACCAGGTCCGCGTCGAGGCGGCCAAGTTCCGCGTGACGGTGGACTGGAACGGCGTGCGGACGTTCGACCAGAACCTCGTCGATCCGGCGCACGGGGCGAAGGTGCTGCCGGCCCTGGCCCGCCCGGCCGGGGCCATCGGCCTGATGGCGCGGGGGCACCAGGCCATCCAGTTCCGCGACTTCACGATCATCGAGATCCGCGACCGACGGCCGTCACACGGCCATGATGACGGTCTTCACCTCGGTGTACAGTTGCAGCGCGTACTGGCCCAGCTCGCGGCCGATGCCGGACATCTTGAACCCGCCGAACGGGGCGGCCGCGTCGAACACGTCGTAGCAGTTCACCCACACCGTGCCGGCCTTCAGCGCGTGACTGAGTTGGAGCGCCTTCTTGATGTCGCGGGTCCAGACCGCCGCCGCCAAGCCGTACAAGGTGCGGTTGCCCCGGTCGATCACCTCGTCCGCGTCCTTGAACTTCAGGATCGACATCACCGGCCCGAAGATCTCTTCCTTGGCGATGGTCATGTCGTCGGTCACGTCGGTGAACACGGTCGGCTCGACGTAGTACCCCTCGGCCGGCCCGCGGCCGCCGCCGGTCAGCAGCGTCGCGCCGTCCCGCCGGCCGGCGTCGATGTACCCCATCACCCGCTGCTGCTGCTCCTCGCTCACCTGCGGCCCCTGTTCGGTGGCCGGGTCGAACGGGTCGCCCAGCCGCCGCCCCTTCGCCTTCGCCGTCATCTTGTGAACGAACTCGTCGTAGGCCGCCTCCTGCACGAACAGCCGCGACCCGGCCACGCAGCACTGCCCCTGATTGAGGAACAGGCCGACGTAGGCCCCCGCGACGGCGGCGTCGATGTCGGCGTCGGCGAACACGATGTTCGGCGACTTGCCGCCGAGCTCCAGGCTGACGCTCTTCAAGTTGGACTGCGCGGCGGCCGTCATCACGATCTTGCCGGTGGCGGTCTCCCCGGTGAACGCGATCTTGTCCACGTCCATGTGGCCGGACAGCGCGGCCCCGGCGGTCGGGCCGTAGCCCGGCACCACGTTGATGACGCCGTCGGGGAAGCCGACCTCCTGCGCCAGCTTCGCCACCCGCAGGGCCGTCAGCGGCGTCTGCTCGGCCGGCTTCAGCACGACCGCGTTCCCGCACGCCAGCGCCGGCCCCCACTTCCACGCCTGCATGAGGAGCGGGAAGTTCCACGGGATGATCTGGCCGACGACGCCGACCGGCTCGTGCCGGGTGTAGCAGAAGTAGTGGCCGTCGATGGGGATGGTGCTGCCGTGGTTCTTGTCGGCCCACCCGGCGTAGTAGCGGTAGCACTGCAACACCAGCGGCAGGTCGGCGTGCATCGACTCCATGATCGGCTTGCCGTTGTCCAGCGACTCGAGCGCGGCGAGTTCCTCCACGTTCGCCTCGATGGCGTCGGCCAGCTTGTTCAGCAGCCGGCCGCGACCCGAGGCGTTCATCCGCCCCCACGGGCCGTTCATGGCGGCGCGGGCCGCCGTCACCGCCGCGTCGATGTCGGCCGTGTCGCCTTCGGCCACCTCGCAGATGACTTTGCCGGTGGCGGGGTTAACGGTCTTGAACGTCTTGCCGGAGCGGGACTCGACCCACTTGCCGCCGACGAACATCGGCTGGCGCGGGGCGACGGCGGGCGGGGCGATGCGGGGACGGACGGCGGTGGCGGTAGCCATGGGACGGGTTCCGGGAGGGGAGGTGAACCGGTCGCTATTGTCGAGTGTTGCGGGGCCGTGTCAAGGAAGAGGCGCGTCGGTGCAAGATTCGTCGGACGGCGAACGTAAGTTTCCGAGAGTTCCGATCCGACTGCCGACTTTCCGAGGACACCGCCGTGCCCGCGATCACCCGCGCCGACTTGCGAGTGGGCGACATCTTGATGACCAAACACGAGGGCGGCCTGACGCACAAGGTCATCAGCGTCGGCTCGTTCTTCGCCGGGAATTTCGGCACCGCCGGCTACGTTCACGCCCAGGGCGCGGCCGCGTCCCTCTTCAGCAAGACCAACGTCGACACGGGGGTGGTGAACCAGCTCCGCGACATCGAAGCCGGCACCTCGCGCGTCCGCCTGTTCTGCTCGCAGTTCGTCGTCGTCTGCTACCAAGTGGCGGTCCTGCGGCTGGCGCGGAACGGCCTCGCCCCGCAGGGCAAACTGCTGCCGTTCGAACTCGACGCCAAGGCGATGGAGCCGTCGTACATGGTGAGCTATCTGCGGCGGAACCCCCAGCACTGGCACGAGGTCGGCGA
The DNA here is from genome assembly GCA_043738505.1 of Fimbriiglobus sp. Lineage (GTDB taxonomy): Bacteria > Planctomycetota > Planctomycetia > Gemmatales > Gemmataceae > JALHQU01. The sequence continues at coordinate 3,584 of JAYUFU010000555.1, forward strand.
CTTCCCCGGCGGCCACGGCTGAGGCGGCCGTCGAATTGTCTCGGCGTCCGCCCTGCGCACAATGACCGGATGAAACTGCTCCCCGTCGGCTTCGCGGTGCTGTTCGCCGTCGCGCACACTCAGTCGCCGCTGTACTACTCCAACCAGAACCAGTACGTCCTGCACGGCGCGGCGTCGGCCGGCGTCGGCGACCTGTCGTCCGATTGGCTGGCGAACACCACCGACCCGACGCCCGCGTTCTCGGCGTTCGTCGCGTTCTGCTTGGCGCACCTCGGCGAGTGGCCGTTCCACGTCGTCTTCTTCCTCGCGCTGATGGCGTACTTCCTGTCCGCGTGGTGGCTAGTGAAGCCGAGCGCGGTGGCGGGGCCGGTCTTCGCCGCGCTGTTCACGCTGCTGCACGCCGGTATCCTGCGATGGGCCAGCGACCGGCTCCTCGGTGCGGATTACCCGTGGTTCTTCCACTGCGGGCTGGCCAGCCAGTACATCCTGGGGCCGGGCGTGCAGCCGTCGGTGATCGGCGTGGCGCTGCTGGCGTCCGTGGCGGCGTATCGGGATGAGCGGCCGCTGCTCGCGGTCGGGCTGGCGGCCGGCGCGAACCTCATCCACTCGACGTACCTGTTGCCGGCCGCATTGCTCATCGCTGGATATCTGGTTGGGGAAGCGACACGGCGGAAGTGGAAGACGGTCGCCCTCGGCGCGCTGCTCGGTGTCGCACTCGTCGCGCCGGTCGTCCTTCACATCCTGATCGCGTTCGCCCCCGATCCGACCTGCTTCGATGAAGCCCAGCGCATCCTGTCCGAGGTCCGCATCCCGCACCACACCCGGCCCGGCCGGTGGCTCGATTGGGTGGCGGGCTTTCAAGTGCTCTGGATGCTGGCGGGGCTGCTGGTGCTTCGCGGAACGCGGCTGTTCGTGCCGCTGTGCGTGACAGCGGCCCTCGCGGCGCTGGGCACGTTTGCCGTCCTCGTCGCCGAGAACCCGACGCTGTCGCTGCTGTTCCCGTGGCGCATCTCGGCGGTGCTGGTGCCGGTGGCGACGGCGGTGCTGGTGGCGAAGCTGGCCGAGCGGATGCCGTGGTTCGACTGGCCTCTCGCGCGGGGTCTACTCGGCATCGCCGTCGTCGGCGCGGTCCTCGTACAGTCGTTCCACCTGGGCTACCGCGAACCGGAGGGCGAAGACGCGGCGTTGGAGTACGTCGCGGCGCACCATCAACCGGGCGAGGTGTATCTCGTGCCGGCGCGGTTCCCGAAGCCGACCACCGCGCGCGGCGTCTACTCGAACACGTTCACCACGCCGCCCGATCCGTCGGCGGTGGTCTACTTCGAGATGGCCCGCTTCCGCCTCCGCACCGGCGCGGCCCTGTACGTCGATTTCAAGGCGATCCCGTACAGGGACACCGAGGTGATGGAGTGGCACCGGCGGGTGTCGCGGTGCGTGGCGTGGTTCCAGGATGCCGACTGGGACCGGCGTGGCGTCGTCGAGGAGATCGTCCGCGAAGGCATCACCCACGTCGTCGCACCGACGGCGATGGGGCTGAAATCGCAACGGCTGGAAGCGATCCCGCTCGAACGCGGGGCGTACACGGTCTACCGGGTGAAGTGACGGGCGACGAAAAACGCCACCGGGGATACCGGTGGCGTTCGTTGTGCCACTGTTTCGCAGGTCGATTAGCGCTTCGAGAACTGCGTCCCGCGACGGGCACCGCGGAGGCCGTACTTCTTGCGCTCCTTCATGCGGCTGTCGCGGGTGAGGAAGCCGCCGTCGCGGAGCCGCTTGACCATGCCGGTCGCGGTGTCCTCGGGGGCACCCTCGACGGCCGGGGCAGCCGCGGGGGCCGTCGGGGTCGCGCCCGGCACGTCCTTCTTCTGCTCCTTGTAGGAGCGGATCATGGTGACGTGGTTGCGGGTGACCGCCTTCCGCTCCTCCACCGGCGAGAACATCGTCTTGATGGCGCGGGACACGCCCTGCTTGATGGCGTCCGCTTGACCGGTGATGCCGCCTCCGTGTACCCGCACGACCACGTCCAGTCGGGCGAGTTGCTCGGTCACCTTGAGCGGCCCGAGGACGGCCTCGCGGTCCTTCTCTTCCGTGAAGAAGTCGGTCAGCGTCCGGTCGTTGATGACGATGCTCCCCTTCCCCTCGACGATCCGCACCCGCGCCACGGCGGTCTTCCGCCGGCCGGTGCCGAGGTAGTAGGTGATGGGGGCCTTCTTCTTCGCTACTTCAGCCATGGCACGGAGGTCCGGTGGGGGTTAGCTCAGTTTGTATTCGGTGGGGTTCTGCGCCTGGTGGTCGTGCTGCGACCCGACGAACAGCTTCAGCTTGGTGAGCTGCTTGTACCCGAGCGGGCCGCGGGGGATCATCCGCTTGACGGCCAGCCGGAGGATCTCTTCCGGGCGGCGGGCCAGCATCTCGGTGGCCGGGATGATCTTCTGTCCGCCGGCGTAGTGGGAGTACGTCTGGTAGCTCTTCTGCTCCCACTTGCGGCCGGTGAACTGCACCTTCTCGACGTTGATGACGATGACGAAGTCGCCGGTGTCGATGTGGTGGGTGAAGGTCGGCTTGTGCTTGCCCCGGAGCAGGTTGGCGACGACGACCGCCAGGCGGCCGACCACCTGGTCGGCGGCGTCGATGACGACCCACTTGCGGTCGGCGGTGGACGGGGTGGCCATGGTCGTGGACATGACGGCGGACTTCCTGCGGCGGATACCGGACGCGATTCGGAAGGGGTTACTGTAAACGCCGGCCCGGCAACGTCAAGCCGAACGCGGGCGAAAATGCCGGCCGGGAATGGCTATACGGTCACTCCGGCCACGGGTCGATGACGCCCAGGTCGGCGGTCAGGTGCTGCCGAACGCGGTCGTCCGTGCGACCGGCAAGCTTCTGGAAGAATGCCGGTAAGTTGCGGGCAAACTGGAGATCGACGGCCGGCCGCGGGTTGACTCCGTGGGCGATTTGGTGACGGAACTCCATGACTTCTTGGAGTCGTTCGCGGGCTTGCGGATGTGTCACGCCCGGCCAAGTCCACGAGAGTTGAATGTCGGCAAGCCCGATGCCGTCGGAAAACAGTTGCCGCACTTGGTCGGTGTTCGGGGTGTTGAACCGGCCGAGCATCCCGCGTACCGTCGCGTTCAGCGCCGGCCAGGAACCGAGCGGCAGGTTCGCCGGGCGGAGCAAGACCATTGACTCGCGCACTAACTCCTCGATGTACGACTCCCACGCCGACACGCAGGCGACGACCACCGCGCGGGTGACGGCACCGACGTGACCCCGCCCGCCGACGGTGTTCCACAGGACGAGTCGGGCGGAGACCAGCGCGTTCGCGTCCACCATCAGGGCGGCGAAATGCGCATCGTGTGCGTGAGACGGCATGGCCGGAACCTCCGAGAACGTCAGGCCGGAACGAGTGGGCAGGCTTCGACCTCCACCCCGGCCTTCCGAAGGTCGGCCAGCCCGTCGGCGAACATCTCGTGGAGCAACCCGGTGCTCGACAGTTGGAGCGCGGCGGTGAAGGTGTCAGGGTACTCCTGCCGCGCCTTCTCGACCCCGGCGGCGAACTCCCGCGGCCGACAGAAATACTTCCCGACTTCCGACACCGCGATCATGCGGTGCAAATCCTCCAGCGGCAGGCTCGCCAGGAACGCCTCCAACTCGGCCTCCTCCGGCGGGGGCGGCGGCGGCTCCTCGCCGGGGTAGATCAGCGGGTAGCGCGGGTGCCGCTTCGGCGACTCCCGCAGCCAGTAGGTGTTGATGGCCTCGGACAGCTCGCTCGCGCGGCGGATGGCGTCGGACAGTTTCATGGCTGGCTCCCGGTGACGATGGGAATTGTATCCGCGCCGGCCGCGTCACGGCTTCAACTTGGCCAAGGTCTCCACCCACCCGGCGACGCTCGGTTCCATCCACTGGAAGATCAGCAGACCCGGCAGCACGCCGAGCGCCAGGCAAAGCCCGACCAGCGGGAACAGCACCGCCCCTTCCCGCGCCGTCACGTCCGGGAACGTCGCGGTGATCGGGTTCACGCCCAGGAACACCCGCTGCCACGCCCACAGCAGGTACGCGGCCGTCAGCACCGTGGCCAGGATCGCCGGGATCGCCAGGGCCGGCGAGAAGTTCCACGCGGCCATCATCACCATGAATTCGCCGACGAACCCGCACAGCCCCGGCAGCCCCATGCTGGCGAAGAACAGGAACGCGCTCAGGCCGGAGTAGACCGGCATCGGCTCCTTCAGCCCGCCGAAGCGGTCCAGGTCGCGGTGGTGAGCGCGGTCGTACACCACGCCGACGACGAAGAACAACCCGGCCGCCGTGACGCCGTGCGCGAGCATCTGGAACACGGCCCCGTTCACCCCCCACTCCCAGTACTCGGAGCGGTCGGCGGAACCCCACGAGGCAAGGCCGAGGACGACGTACCCCATGTGGCTGACCGACGAGTACGCCAGCATCCGCTTGAAGTCGGTCTGCCCCATCGCCACCAGCGCGCCGTACACGATGCCGACGACGCCGATGAGGCCGATCCACCACGCCAGCTCCGCCGCCGCCCACGGGCAGAGCGGGAACGCGAACCGCAGCAACCCGTAGCCGCCGAGTTTCAGCAGCACCCCGGCCAGGATCATCGAGATCGGCGTCGGCGCTTCGACGTGCGCGTCGGGCAGCCACGAGTGCAGCGGGACGATGGGGATCTTCACCGCGAAGCCGAGGAACAGCAGGACGAACACGACGTACTGGAACGTCGGCGTGCAGACCGGCTGCGCCTTCAACCGGGCGAGGGCCTCATTTCTGTTCACACCAGGGGCGAACAGGTTCACCGCGTCGGGGCCGGTGCCGTTGAGCCGCGCCTCCTGGTCGCTCAGGATCAGCATCACCGCGCGGCCGACCTTCGACAGCGTGACGAAATCGAACGTGTGAACCTCGGCTTTCTCCAGCGCGGCGGCCGGACCCAGATTCGCATTGCTCCGCTGCAACTCGCGGGCGCGGCTGGCCACCACGTCTTGCGGCACGAAGTCGCGGACATCCACCGAATGCAAGGCGAACAGCGCCGCCAGCAGCCCGACGCTGCCGGTCAGCGTGTACAGCACGAACTTGATGGCCGCGTACTTCCGCCGGCCGCCGCCCCACAGCCCGATGAGGAAGTACATCGGCAGCAGCATGACTTCGTAGAAGACGAAGAAGACGAACAGGTCGAGCGACAGGAACGCGCCGAGGACGCCGGTTTCGAGGAACAGCAGCAGCGCCAGGTAGCCGCGCAAGTTCGTCTCGATCTTCCACGACGCGACCACGGCCAGCAGCATGACGACGGCCGTCAGCAGCACCAGCGCCAGGTTGATGCCGTCCACGCCGAGGGCGTAGTCCACGTCGAACTTGGACACCCACGGCCGGCGGGTGAGGAGGTCGTCGCTGAGCCGCGGCTTCGGGATGGCGGCGCTGGCGGCGGCGAGCTGCGCGTCGGCGCGGGCGTCGAGGCGCGTGTTCGGGTGGTAGAAGCTGCGGGTGGTGCGGTCGGAGTAGGAGTCGAGCAACCGGTGGAAATCGACCAGCGTGCAGAGGGCGACCGTCAGCGTGCCGGCGGTGCCGAACACGGCCAGCCAGCGGGCGACCTCCTTCCACCGCGCCGGCACGGCGAGGACGAGCAGCCCGACCGCCGCCGGCAGGAACACCAGCAGGGTGAGTTGGAACAGGTCCAGTTCCCGTTGCGTCGGGTCGAGCAGGAATTCGAGCATGCCGGGAGGGTCCGCTGGGATACGAGGAATCAAT
>JAYUFU010000556.1:0-3075 GCA_043738505.1 Fimbriiglobus sp.
GCCGGCGACCGAGGTCGCCGGCTTTCGGTGATAAGGAGTTGGAATTGCGGGGTGGTGTGAGGGGCGGGCAGGGGGAACTCGGCCCGATTGGTGTTCGACGGGAGAAGGTAAAGCACTCGGTGTGCCAAAGCCGTCGGCCCGCCGATACGCCGCTCGAATAACCGCAGTTTCAGGCAATCCGCCCAGGAAGCCGAGCCAAACATCGCGTTCCGATTGTAACGCTTACCCCGCGAAGGAAGCCTCTGACCCGAGTTGTGAACTTTGTTGCCGACGAATCGGCGAGCCGGCCGCCCCGTCAGTCCGGCGGGCCGAGGTAGACGAACGGTGCCCAATAGAAGGGGGCCTCCCAACCCGGCGTGCCGCGGACCGCGAGGCGGGCCGCCTTCAGCGCTTCGGGCGTCGAAGCGCCCTTCCCGTCCGCCGGGCGGATCGCGCCGAAGAACGCGCCCATCAGTTCGGCCGTCGCCCGGTCGTCCACCGACCAGCAACTCGCCATCACGCCGCGCGACCCCGCGCCCATGAACGCGCCCGCCAGCGTGACGCCGGCCTCCATCGGGCGCTGCGGGCCGACGTTCGTCACGCACGCGCTCAGCACCGTCAGCTCGCACCCGGACAGCTTCAGCCGGGTGATCTCGTGCAGCGTGAGGAAGCCGTCGTTGCCCGGTTCCTCGCGCCCCTTTGGCGGCGGGGTCAGCGCGACGGCCGCGAACGCGTTCCCGAACGCCTCGTCGCTGAACCCGTGCGCGGCCATGTGGACGAACCGCTTGCCCGGCAGCGCGGCCACCACGTTCGCCTCGGTCGCGGCTTCGCGCTCCAGGGCGGTCACGCGGTCCGCGGGGAAGAACTGCCGCACCCGCTTGCTCTCGACGGCGGTGAACGGCAGCCGGGGGAGCGCGCCGGACGCGAGCGTGCCGCCCTGCGCGTCCGGGTACGCCGGGTCGCCGACGGTGAGCAGCGTCGCCGCGCCGTCGAGTACCCGCGGCCGGTTCAGCACCACCGCGAGCGCCGCGATGGACGGCGCGTAACACACCGGCGGAAGCTCGTCGAGCGCGTACTTCGGGGCCGCGCCGGCGGAGAGCAGCAGGCACTCGAAGGGGATCTTGTGCAGCGCCCCATCCGGGATCAGCACGACCCGCTTCGCGCCGCTCGTTCGGAGCTTCTCGCGGAGCGCCGGCGGCAGCACGGCATCGCCGAGCACTTCGGGCGCGCTGGCCCGGCTCACACCGGGGGAGCGCGACACGATGTTGATCCCGCGGGTCGGGCTGAACGCCGGATCCGCGATCTGCCGGAGGTACTGCGTGACCAGCCGGCCGGCGACCGCGTCCGTGAGCGGGGCGAGTTCGACGGCACCGACCGCGGGGCGGTCCGGTTGCTTCCCGGTGGGCCTAATGACGACGCCGCGGAACCCGGCCCGCGCGACGGCTTCGCCGGCCGGTGCCTCCCCGATGCCCTCGGCCACGGCGCGCCCGACGGAGAGCCGGAACACCAGCGGCGGCGCGGCCGGATCGGTGCTCAACACCGCGAAACTCTCGTCGCGGCCGATCATGTACGCGAGCAGCACCCCGCCGGACGTGTGGGCTTCCTTTCGCACCTGCGCGAGCGCCGCCTCCGCGAACGCCGGGTCGGTCAGCACGCGCGTGAGCGGGTCGGCGTTGGCGATCTCGCGCCACGCGTCGGTGTACTCCTTCTGGGCCGCTTCGAGTTCGGCGAACAGCTTCTTCGCGGCCGGGTCGTCGGCCGCGTCGGCGGGGAGCGCCATCACCTGCGTCCGCACCCGCGACACGGCGCGGCGGGCGGCGGCCTCGCGCGCGAGCAGCGCGGCGCGGTCCCCGGTGAGCCGGTCGCGCGGGTCCACGCCGGCCGCGAGCATCTGGTCGAGGAGCGTGCGGCTGCGGCTCCGCACCGCGACGCGGAGCAGGCCGTCGCCGTCGCCGTCGCGGGCGCACCACGCGGCGTGCAGCTCGAACGCGGGGGCGAACTGCGCGAAGAACTGCGCCCGCTGCGCGGCCTCGCCGAACGTGTTCAGCCGCGCGCGGTCGGCCACGTCGAACACTTCGGACAGGAGTTTCTTCGCGTCGTCCTTGCGGCCGGCGCGGTCCGCGAGGACCGCGAGCCGCCAGAGCGTGATCGCGCGCGTGACCGGCGGGCACCGGGGCCGTTCGACCTGGAACGCCCGCGCCTCCTCGAACCGCTTCGCCGCGTCCGCGTCCTTGCCGCGAAGCTCGGCGCACACGCCGAGGAAGTTCAGCGTGCGGGCGAGGAGCACGTGCCCCTCCTTCCGCTGTGCTTCCGCGAGTTCGGTCCACACGGCTTCCGCGCCGGGGGCGTCCTTCCGCGCGAGCAGGTCGAGCGCGCGGACGTGCCGGGCGGTCGCCCACAGGTAGCCGGCGCGGTAGCCGTGCTTCGTACACGCGGCTTCGAGGTTCGGCACGAGCGCCAGTGCCGGGGCCACCTGCCCCTGCGCGAGGAAGAGGTCGGCCCGCACCGCGTCGATGAGCGCGGCGCTCAGGTCGTCGGGTTCGCTGAACCCGGCCAGCACGTCGGACGCCTTCTTCAGCGCGTCGCCGGCGGCGGGGGCGTCGCCCTGTTCCTTGTGGATGAGCGCGACGTTCAGCCACAGGTTGAACCGCACCGGGTCCGCGGGCCGGCCGACGGTTTCGCACAGCACGAGGCCGCTGCGGAACTGCGCCATCGCCTGCGCGAAGTCGCCGCGCCGCGCCGCCGTCACGCCGGAGAGGTAGTCGCACTCGGCCCGCACCGTGTCGGCGGGAAGCTTGTGCTTGCGGTACAACTCGGCGCACCGGACGAGCAGCGGGTCGGCCTTGTCCGGCGCGTCGCACGCGAGTTCGGCGGTGGCGAGGTTCACCAGCACCTTCGGCACCGCCCGCAGGTTCGGCGGGTCGGCCGCGTCGAGGTCGGCGAGCGCCAGCAGCAGCGACTTCCGCGCGGTCGGGTACGCGGAGGTCATCAACTCCAGGCCGCCGCGGTCGGACTTCAGCCGGCCGTCCACGAGCGCGTCGCCGGACCACCGCTCGCCCGCGGCGAGGGTCACGTCGAGCGCCAGCCGGAACTGCT
>JAYUFU010000557.1:0-9318 GCA_043738505.1 Fimbriiglobus sp.
CTTGCGAGCGGTGTGGTTGACCCGCTCGCAAGCTCGCGGCGACGAGGATGAATTGCCGCGCCGCATCCGACTGGCACAACCTCAACCCAAACTGGCGGCCAACCCCTCGACGTAACTCGGATACTCCGGCGCGAATCCCAACCGCTCGCGCGCCGCTCGGCCGTCGATGCGGCGGTTCGGTTCGGTGGCCGGCGTCGGCGAAGGCTCGAAGCGGGCCGGCGGTGCGCCGAGCAGCTTCGCCAGGTGCGTGTAGAAGTCCCGCCGCGTCACCGGGGTGCCGTCGGCGATGTTGAACGTCGCGCCCGACACGGTTTCCGCTGCGAGGACTGCCCGTACCCCGTCCGCGACGTGGATCAAGTTCAGCCACTTGTCCGCGTCGCCGACGAACGGCTCGCCGTTCAGCAGCGGCGGCTTTCGCAGTAGCCGGCCGGGGCCGTAGATGCCGGCGAAGCGGAGGATCGTCGCGTCCGGTCGCAGCTCCCGCAGCGCCCGCTCGGCGTCGAGGACGACCTTGCCGGACTCCTCGGTCGGGTTCGTGTCGCTCGCTTCCGTCACCCACTCGCCGGCCGTCTGGCCGTAGACGCCGGTACTGCTGACGTAGGTGATCCGAGGCGAACCCGGCAGCGCGGCCAGCACGCTCCGCAATCCGGCGACGTACACCTCGCGCATCGACTTCCCGGCGGTGCGGTCCATGCCGACGGCGCACACCACCCACTCGACTTCGGGCAGGTCGTGAAGAGAAGCGGGGTCAGTCACGTCTCCAAGGATGGGCCGAAGGCCGCGCGCGGCGAGCGCGTCGGCCCGCGAACGGGTGAGGGCGAACGTCGGCCGGCCGGCGGCGACGAGCGCGTCCGCCACCCGCCCGCCGAGATACCCGCACCCGACGATCAGCGTGGAACCGGGCAGCGGCGGCATGGTGAAAGTTCCGGAGTCGGCGGTCGTCCAATACATGGTAGCGACCGCGAAAGCCCGACCGGTTCGGCGGGTATCACCGATCACCGCGTTCGCGGCTACAACAGCGGTTCCGAGTTTCTCCCCTCCGGCGGTCACCCGACATGCGTTTCCCGCTCCTCGCCGCGCTGCTTGTCATCGGCTCGCCTGCCACCGCGATCGACCTCCCCGACTTCGGCCCGCCGGCGAAGAAGTTCGCGGACGTGGGCACGGCCAAGGTGGAGATCGTCCCGGCCGAGGCCAAGCGCGGGGAGAAGGTGACGGTCAAACTGACGATCACGCCGAAGAAGAACGCCTGGACGTATCCGACCAAGGTCGACAAGGGGCAGGTCGGCAAGAACGTGCTGCCGCCGAAAAGCGGCGTCCTGGTGTTCGACGAGGCCGTCGATCCGAAGGGGCAGGAGTTGAAGCCGTCCGCGATCGGGGGCGGGCAGATGGATTCGGTGTACAAGGGGACGGTGACGTGGGAGTTGAAGGCGTGGGTGGCGAAGGACGCCAAGCCGGGGGAGGCGAAAGTCGTCGTCCTGAGCGGCCCGGCGGCGGTGCAAATTTGCAACAAGGACAACTGCTTCAACGCCCGCGACGCCGACCTGCCGGCGGCGGACTTCAAAATCCTCGACGGCGACCCGGTGAAGCTGACCGAGGAGGACGAGAAGAAGTACCAAGCCGGGCTGCTCCGGTATTCGGAGCCGAAAGTCGAGAAGGCCCCGGCCGGGCTGCTCCGCAAGAAGCCGCTGCCGCCGGCCGAACACGAGGCCAAACTGAAGGGGCTGGTGACATCGACCGAGACGCAGAAGGTGGAGCGCGTCGGCGGCATCTGGCCGCTGCTGCTGACGGCCGCCTTCTGGGGGTTCGTGTCGCTGGCCACGCCGTGCGTCTTCCCGATGATCCCGATCACCGTCAGCCTGTTCCTCAAGCAGAGCAACCAGTCGGCCGCCGGCGCGGTGAAGCTGGCGACGGTCTACTCGCTCACCATCATCCTCGTCCTCGGCGTGTCGGCCATCTTCCTGCTCAGCGTGTTCCGCGCCCTCAGCGTCGATCCGTGGATGAACTTGGCCCTCGGCACGCTCTTCGTGGTGTTCGCGCTGAGTCTCTTCGGCATGTTCGACATCGTCCTGCCGAACTTCCTGCTGCGGGGCGCGGAGAGCCGGCGGAAGCAGGGCGGGATGGTCGGCACCGTGTTCGGGGCGATCGCGTTCAGCATCGTGTCGTTCACCTGCGTGGCCCCGTTCCTCGGCGGGTTCGCCGGCATGGCCTCGTCCGGCCAGTACACGCAGTTCGAGTTGATCCTGGCCGGCCTGACGTTCGCCACCGCGTTCGCCGCCCCGTTCTTCGTCCTCGCCCTGTTCCCCAGTTTGCTGAAGAAGCTGCCGAAGTCCGGCGGCTGGCTGGACAGCGTGAAGGTGGTGATGGGGTTCCTGGAGATCGCGGCGGCGCTCAAGTTCTTCCGCACCGCCGAAATCCGCTGGTCCAGCCCGACGGAGCTGTTCACCTACGACCTCGTCATCGCCGGCTGGGTGGTGATCGCGGTGGCGTGCGGGCTGTACCTGCTGAACGTCTACCGCCTGCCGCACGACGAGGAGAAGTCGCACATCGGCGTGCCGCGCCTCATGTTCGCGCTGCTGTTCCTCGGCTTCGGACTGTACCTGATGCCGGCCGCGTTCAAGGCCGGCGAGGAGAACAACCGGCCGCGCGGGGTGGTGTTCGCGTGGGTCGATGCGTTCCTGCTGCCGGAGCCGGGCGGGGCCGAGTTCCCGTGGAACAGCGACCTGCCGGACGCCCTGGAGCGCGGCCGCACCGACGCGGAGAAGAAGCTGGTGTTCGTGGACTTCACCGGCGAGACCTGCACCAACTGCAAGGCGAACGAGAAGGCGGTGTTCCCGAAGCCGGCCGTGAAGGAGCTGCTGAACCGGTACCAACTGGCGTCGATGTACACCGACGACGTGCCCGCCGCGTTCTACCTGTCGGCGGTGCCGCTGGCCGACCGCAAGGCCGAGGGCAAGGCGAACCTGGAGTTCCAGCGGGCCGTGTTCGGCACCGAGCAGTTGCCGCTGTACGCCATCCTGGAGCCGACGGCGACGGGGGCGAAGGTGCTGGCGGTCTACCCCGGCGGGCTGATCGGCGAGGGCGACGTGGGCAAGTTCGTCGAGTTCCTGAAGACGCCGCTGACCAAGTGACGGCGGGCCGTGCGAACCCGTCGTCGCCGCGAGCTTGCGAGCGGGAGACCTGAGCCGCTCGCAAGCTCGCGGCGACCAGAGTCACTCGGCGGCCGGCGCGTACACGATCCGGAAGCCGATGTCGTTCGCCCGGTCGGTGGCGGCCGCCCCCTTGCGGCTGGCCGACCGGCACTCGGCCGCCGGCGTCCGCCACGACCCGCCCCGCAGCACCTTCCAGTTCGCCTTGTCCGGTTTGGCCGGGCCGGTCGGGTCGGTCGTCGCGCCGTCGTGCCGCGGCGCGTAGTTGTCCTGGCACCACTCCCACAGGTTGCCGTGCATGTCGATCAGCCCGAAGGCGTTCGGCGTGCGGTACAGCACGTCCGCGTTCGGGTCCTTGTCGGCCGGTTTGGTGGCGACCACCGGGTGGTGGTACGCGCGGGGAACGGGGCGACGGCCCTCCGGCTTCTCGGTGCCGTAGGTGTCGTTGTCGTCCCACTGGAACATCGCCTCCTTCTCCAGCATCAGCCGGTCGCCGGTGGCGAACGGCGTCCGCGTCCCCGCGCGGCAGCAGTACTCCCACTCGGCCTCGGTCGGCAGGCGGAACGCCCACCCCGGCCGCCACCCGTGCTTCGCCTTCTCGCTCGTCGCCGCCCGGTTCAGGTACTCGGTCAGCTTCTTGCAATACGTGGCGGCGTCGGTCCAGGTGACGCCGTCGTTCGGCAACTGCGGGGCGAGCTTGCCGACGTTCGCCCGCACCATCGACGGCTGTTCGGACATCAACTGCTTGTACAGGTACTGGTCGCGGGTGACTTCGGTGACGGACATGTAGAACGCCTTGGTCAGCGTCACGTCGCGGGCCGGGCCTTCCTCCTCGCCCCGCCCGGCCTCGTTCGGCTCGGACCCCATGCGGAACGTGCCCGGCTGGATCAGCACCATCTCGGCCCCGGACGGCGCGGCGAACCGGGGTTCGAGAGGCCGGTTGGCGGCCTCCTCGCGGTTGGCGAAGTAGACGCCGACCACCACCAGGATAACCAGCACCGCCAGCCCGCCGCCGCCGAGCAGCAGGTACATCGGCCAGGACGACCCGGTCTTCGGGGCGCGGACCTTCATCGCGCCGGGCTTCTTCCGGGCGGGCCGGTCCTCCTCGTCGTCATCCCGGTCCCGCTTCCGCCGTGGACGTTCGTCCTCTTCGTCCTCGGCCGCGTCGAACCCGGTGAAGGCCGGCGCGCCCGCCGGCTCCGGCGCGAAGGCGTCGGCCGGCATCGGGATCGCCACCGGCATGGGCATCATCGGCATCGCGTGCGGGTACAGCGGCACCCCCGGCCGCGCCGCCTCCGGCTGGGCGTACCCCATCGGCGGGCCGCCGAGCATTGCCGTCATGTCCGCCATCGGCACCGAGCCGGACTGCGGCGGGCAGAAGGGCATCAGCGCGGCCGCCGCTTGCGCCGGCGTCTGCGGGCGGTCGGCCGGCCGCTTGGCCATCATCCACTGGATGAGGGCGTCCAGTTGCGGCGGCGCGGCCGGCAGGTGCTTCAGCAGGCTCGGCGGCGGCTCGGTGATGTGCTTGAGCAGCTTCTCGGTCGGGTTCGCGCCCTCGTAGGGAACCTTGCCCGTCAGCAGGTAGAAGAGCGTCGCGCCGAGGCCGTAGATGTCCGCCCGGATGTCCACCCCGCCGGGGTTCTGCGCCTGCTCCGGGGCCAGGAAGTCCGGCGTGCCGAGGACGAACCCCTCTTGCGTCACCCGGTTGGCGTTCGCCCCGCCGGCCAGGTTCGGCTCGTGCAGCAGGGCCAGCCCCAGGTCGAGCAGCTTCACCTGCCGCTTGGGGGTCATGATCAAGTTGCTCGGCTTGATGTCCCGGTGGACCAGCCCGCGCTCGAAGGCGTGCTGCAGGCCGAGCGCCCCCTGGCGGATGGCGTCGCACGCCAGTTCCACCGGCATCGGGCCGTTCTGCCGCACCAGCTTGGTCAGGTCGGTGCCGTCCACCAGCTCCATGCTGAAGAAGTGCAGGCCGTCGGCCTCGTCGGCGTCGAACGCCAGCACCACGTTCGGGTGCTGGAGGGCGGCGGCCGCGCGGACCTCCTGGTGGAACCGCTGCACGGCGACCGGGTTGGACAGCTTCTCCTTGCGGATCACCTTCAGCGCCACGTCCCGGCCGAGGCGGGTGTGGTGCGCCTTGAAGACGCGGCCCATGCCGCCCTCGCCGAGCAGGTCGAGGACGCGGTACGGCCCGACGATCAAGTCCTTCGCCCGGCCCTTGTAGATCTCCTTCACCTGATACCCGGTCAGCCAGCCGCGGCGGGTCAGTTCCTTCGCCAGGGTGGACGGGTCCGGGCGGTACTCGGCCACCCACGCGGCGATGTCGGTGTACTGGCTGACGGTCAGCAGGTCGCACTTGCCCAGGTTGGCGAGGAAGGCGTCGGTCGGGTCGGGCGGCGGCATGGACGGGTGTCCCGGTGGCGCGACGGGGATGGGGTCAGGTGCATGGTAGCACGTTCCCCGCCGGCGGCGCGGGGCCGTGCGCGCCGCGACCGCCGGGGAGTGGCATCCTCTCTTCGTTACAAAAGGGGGCGCGGCGGGTTCGGGAACCGCTATCAATACCGACCGGCCCTCCGCCTTTCACCCCGCCCGCCCCATGCCCCAGCTCCTCCGGCACTTCAAGCGGTTTCGCATGGAACGGCCGCTGGTCGGGCGGGCGGAGCTGCTGCCGTTGCCAGCGGGCTTCTTCGTCGTACCGTGGGACGAGCGGTTCGTGGACATCCACGGCGACGTGAAGTACCGCAGCTTCGCGGACGAGGTGGACACGGCGATCTTCCCCAACCTGGCCAGCGTCACCGGCTGCCGGCTGCTCATGCGGGCGATCCGCGACTGCCTCGGGTTCTGTCCCCGCGCGACGTGGCTGGTGGCCGGGCCGGACGGGTACTGCGGCACCGTGCAGGGCGTGCTGCACCCGACCGGCGTCGGGGTGATTCAGAACCTGGGGGTGACGCCGGAGTGTCGCGGGCTGGGGCTAGGGGCGGTGCTGCTGGCGCGGGCGGTGGCCGGGTTCGCCGCGTGCGGCGCGCGGACGGCCGCCCTGGACGTGACGGCCGACAACACCGCCGCCGTCCGGCTGTACCGCAAGTTCGGCTTCCGCGCCACCAAGACGACGTACCTGGCGGCGGTCGGCGTATAATCCCCTCTCCCACCCGCCGCATTCAGGATGCTCCCGTGCCGCCATCGGTCTTCCAACACACCTTCCCGAACGGCCTCACCCTGCTCGCCGAGCGGATGGACCACGTCCGCTCGGCCACCCTGTACTTCATGGTGCCGGCCGGGTACACGTTCGAGCCGGCCGACACCCTCGGCCTGTCCGGGCTGACGGCCGAAGTCCTCACGCGCGGGGCCGGCGACCGCGACAGCAAGCAGCTCGCCCTCGCGCTGGACAACCTCGGCGCGGATCGCAGCGAGTCGGCCGGGGCGTTCAACATCACGCTGTCGGCCGGCACCCTGGCCCGCAACCTGCCCGCCGTGCTGGACCTGTACGCCGACATCCTCCGCAAGCCGTGGCTGCCGGACGACGAACTCGAGCCGGCCCAGGAACTCTCCCTTCAGGACTTGCAAGGGCTGGAGGATTCGCCGTCCGACCTGTGCCTGCTGGAGCTGAAGCGGCGCTACCACCCGTCGCCGTACAACCGCAACCACTACGGCACCGCCGAGGGCATCGCGGCCATCACGCCGGACGCGGTGCGGGCGTTCCACGCGGCGCGGTTCCGGCCGAACGGGGCCATCCTGTCCGTCGCCGGCAAGATCGACTGGGAGCCGCTCAAGGAGCAGGTCGGCCGGCTGTTCGGCGACTGGACCGGCACCGCCGAGCCGCTGGGGGCGATCACGCCCAGTTCCCGCGAGTCCGGGCACATCCACAAGGAAACGAACCAGACGCAGATCGGCATCGCCTTCCCCAGCGCGCCCTTCGGCAGCCCCGACTTCTACCCGGCGCGCGGGGCCATCAACGTGCTGTCCGGCGGCATGAGTTCGCGGCTGTTCACCGAGGTGCGGGAGAAGCGCGGCCTGTGCTACTCGGTGTCGGCCAGCTACGACCTGGTGAAGGACCAGGCGGCGGTGGTGTGCTACGCCGGCACCCGCGCGGAGAAGGCGCAGGAGACGCTGGACGTGACCGTCGGCGAGCTGCGGCGGCTGAAGGACGGCGTGACCGACGAGGAGATCGATCGCGTGAAGGCGGGGCTGAAGACGAGCCTGATCATGCAGCAGGAATCGACCTCGTCGCGGGCCGGGTCGATGGCGTCCGACTGGTTCTACCTGAGCCGGGTGCGGACCTTCGACGAGATTCAGACGGCCATCGACGGGCTGACGCCGGCGGCCATCCTCGGCTACCTGGAGAAGTACCCGGCGACGGGGTTTACCGTCGTCACCCTCGGCCCGAAGCCGCTGACCGTGCCGGCGTGACGGGCGCGCCGCGCGTCACTCCCGCGTCGCCGAGAGCCAGACCCGCAGCATCCCTTCCAGCGCCGCGCGGTCGTCCGAGGCCAGCGGCGGCAGCGACCGCTTGGCCTCCTCGAACCGCGTGGCGGTGGCCGCGTCGATCACCCGCTTGCCCTTCGCCGTCAGCGTCACCACCACGCCCCGGCGGTCGTCCGGGTCGTCGGCCCGTTCCACCAGCCCGGCGGCTTCCAACTTGTCCAGTCGGCTGGTCAGTCCGCCGGACGACAGCACCACGCTCTTCAGCAACTGGCCCGGCGTCATGCCCCCGCGCTTGCCGTTCCGCCGCAGGGTGGCGAGGATGTCGAACAGGCCGAGGGTCAGGCTGTGCTTGGCCAGCGCCGCGTCCACGCTCCGCTGGAGCTGGTCGGCCAGCACCAGCACCCGCCCGACCAGGCCGAGGGGGGACGGGTCGAGGTTCGGCCGCACCGCCCTCCAGTCGGCGATCACCGCGTCCACCGGGTCCGACCTGTCCGTCGTGGTTTCCATGCGTCGCACCTTACCGCCCAGTTTCTTGCTGTCAAGATTCTTGACTTCAAATCAATCGGCCGATACCGTGTCCGGGAAGGCGCATTCCTAGCCCCACTCCCATGAGACCGCCATGAAAGAGACTACCCTCGGCAACATCCACGAGACCGCCGTCGAGCGGACGGACTACCCGCCGGACAAGTTGAAGGCCATCCTCGCCCCCGAAACCGTCGCCGTACTGGGCTACGGCGTGCAGGGGCGGGGCCAGTCGCTGAACATGCGGGACAACGGCGTGAAGGTGATCGTCGGCCAGCGGAAGGGCGGCAAGGCCTACGACCTGTGCCTGGAAGACGGCTGGGTGCCGGGCACGACCCTGTTCGACCCGGAGGAGGCCGCCGCCAAGGGCACCGTCGTCCAGTACCTGCTGAGCGACGCCGGGCAGAAGGACATGTGGCCGAAGATCAAGCCGCTGCTGACGGCCGGCAAGGCGCTGTACTTCAGCCACGGGTTCAGCATCGTCTACAAGGACCAGACGGGCGTCATCCCGCCGACGGACATCGACGTGATCCTGTGCGCGCCGAAGGGGTCGGGCACCACCGTCCGCCGCCTGTTCCTCGAAGGCCGCGGCATCAACAGCAGCTTCGCCATCTTCCAGGACGCGACCGGCCGCGCCCGCGAGCGGTGCCTGGCGCTGGGCATCGCCATCGGCTCCGGCTACCTGTTCGAGACGACGTTCCAGAAGGAAGTGTTCAGCGACCTGACCGGCGAGCGCGGGGTGCTGATGGGGGCCATCTACGGCCTGTGGCTGGCGCAGTACGAAGTCCTCCGCGAACACGGCCACAGCCCGAGCGAGGCGTTCAACGAGACGGTCGAGGAGGCGACGCAGAGCCTGTACCCGCTGATCGCCGAGAAGGGGATGGACTGGATGTACGCCAACTGCTCGACGACCGCCCAGCGGGGCGCGCTGGACTGGTTCGAGCGGTTCAAGACGGCGTCGAAGCCGGTGTTCGAGCAACTGTACCAGTCGGTCGAGTCGGGCGCGGAGACCAAGCGGGTGTTGGAGGCGAACAGCCAGCCGGACTACCGCGCGAAGCTGGAGGTGGAGCTGAAGGCCATCGCCGACAGCGAGATGTGGAAGGCCGGCCAGTGGGTCCGGAGCCTGCGCCCCGAGCGCCAGGGCGACGAGTGATCTTGCGAGCCGCGACCGCAAGGGAGCGGCTTCTTCCCGGCGAACGGCGCGACGTGAGTCCGCCGGTTCTGAAAAACC
>JAYUFU010000558.1:0-3053 GCA_043738505.1 Fimbriiglobus sp.
CCCCTGCCATGCCCGGGTCGAACAACGTTCTCCACGGTTCACCGCCGTGGCCGAATTGAAGCCTTCCATCGGCGTTCTCCACGGTTCACCGCCGTGGCCGAATTGAAGCGGCCCTGACCTTCTGGTCGGCCTGGTCGATCTTCTCGTTCTCCACGGTTCACCGCCGTGGCCGAATTGAAGCTTCGCCACCTGGTTCTCCTTCAGCATCTGCCAGGTTCTCCACGGTTCACCGCCGTGGCCGAATTGAAGCTTCGCCGGGGCCGACGCCGGGCGGGTCCACGCGGCGTTCTCCGTTCTCCACGGTTCACCGCCGTGGCCGAATTGAAGCCGCCGCCGCCGCCGCGCCTCCTCGGCCGCCAGGTGGGTTCTCCACGGTTCACCGCCGTGGCCGAATTGAAGCGCACCGCGGAGGTCGGCACCGCGGAGGTCGGCACCGTTCTCCACGGTTCACCGCCGTGGCCGAATTGAAGCGGGTTGGCTGACAGGACCTTCACGGCCGTTCCTGCGTTCTCCACGGTTCACCGCCGTGGCCGAATTGAAGCTATTCAACATGCTTGCCCTCACTGCGGCCAAAGAAGTTCTCCACGGTTCACCGCCGTGGCCGAATTGAAGCTAATCCTTCGGCAGCGCGGCCGCGTCGAACGGCGCCGTTCTCCACGGTTCACCGCCGTGGCCGAATTGAAGCTGACGAGGGTTTGCCCGACGAAAAGCCAACGCCGTGGTTCTCCACGGTTCACCGCCGTGGCCGAATTGAAGCTGCGGCGCGTGCGTCGTGTCGTAGGCCGGCATCGGTGTTCTCCACGGTTCACCGCCGTGGCCGAATTGAAGCTTCTTCACCCACGCCTCTGGCTGCTTGATGCGATCCGTTCTCCACGGTTCACCGCCGTGGCCGAATTGAAGCCCACCGGCTCCTTCAGCCCGACGCCCGCGCCCGGATCGTTCTCCACGGTTCACCGCCGTGGCCGAATTGACGCGGCCGAGGGGGTGGACCCGCTCCGGGAGCTGCGTCGTTTCTCCACGGCGTCACCGCCGACGCCGAATTGAAGCGGCAAGCCCGGCACGTCGCCGCTTTCACTCCGTCAGACGGAGCTTCGCCTGACTGGGGTCGATGCTCACCAAGAGCGGCCTCGCGAAGTGCGGGAAGCTCACGATGGCCTGCCCCGGCGCGAGGTTCGGCAGGCGGTCCCACAGGCCCTCGTCCACGCCGCCCACGGTGCGCTTCAACAGCGTCGCGACCTGCGGGTCTTTCAGCGCGTGCAAGATGAAGCTGTTGCACAGGCCGAGGACTTGCTTCGGGAGGTGCGACGGCAACTGCGTCACGAAGCACAGCCCGAGCCACCGCTTGCGCCCGCGCTTCGCGATCCGCGCCACCTGCTCGAACAGCACCGGCGTTTTGCTCACCCGCTCCTCGCTCAGGAACTCGTGCGCCTCCTCGATCACGATCAGCACCCGCGGTGGGTCCGCGGCGGTGTCGCCCTTCGCCTTCGCTTTCTCGAACGCTGCGTAGCTCTTCTCCTGCTCGTCCTGCACGCCGCGGAGGATGTCCGCGATCACCAGGTTGTTCAGTTCCGAGAACCCGCTGTCGGACAGGTCGATGACGGACAAACTGCCGGGCCGCAACAGGTTCGCGTAGGTCATCGGGCCGGGGCCGCTGTCGTCGTGGAACACCTTCATACGGTTCAGCCGGGCGATCCGCCCCAGCACCGCGCGCCACGAGATCGCGTTACCCGGCGGGCTGGCCGCGTTCACCCGCGTCGCGAGCTTCGCCTTCCCTTCCGATGTCTTTAGCGCGCCCGTTCGCGACTCGAACCCGGTCGGCGCGTCCTCGTCGAACAGCGACGGCGTCGCCTTGCCCCGGGCCTCCTTCGGCCCCTTGTCCGCGCGCGCGAGGCACGCCCCCACCACGTCCATCAGGAGCGACAGCAGCATCCGCGGATAGCCGCGCTCGAACTCGTCGTTCTCCAGCGCCAGCCGCTCCTGATCCGGGCTGTTCTTCGCCGGGAAGATACCGAGGTCGCGCATCACCTCCTTCGCAATGTCGAACGCCTTCAGGAACCGCTCCTGCTGCGCGTCGGACAGGTCGAGGATTTCCATCACCGCGTAGGGCGAGAGCCGCGCGAACTGGAGCGAGAACTCCTTCCGGTTCGGGTGAGCAGGGTTCGCGGTGCCGCGGCCGACGAGGTGGTACACGGTCATGTCCTTCACGGGCACGCCGGCCGGCGACAGCCCCCGGTCGCGCAGCCCCGCGAGCATCGCCGCGCTGTCGGTCGGCTCGTGCATCACCGTGTACTCGCCCTCCACGTCCAGCACGATCACCGCCATCCCCGCGGCGCGGGCGCGGGCGATCAGGCCCGCCACCGTCGTGGACTTGCCGCCGCCCGTGGTGCCGAGGATCGCGGTGTGCCGCGGGAAGACGGCCTTCGTGTGCGACGGCGCGCCCACTTCCACCCGCTCGTGCCCGACGGCGAGTCCGAGGCGCACGTCCCCGCCGCACTTCAACACCTTCCCGGCCTCATCGTCGCCCAGCACGAACACCGGGCTGTTCGGCAGCGGGCGGAGCCGCGGCGGGGTGAGTTCGCCGTTCTTCAGCTCCTCGCCCAGGAGCGTCACCTGGAACCGACCGTGGTACGGCGGCAGATAGTCGCCGCCGTGCGTGGCGACGGCCGTGAGCATGGGCGAGTCGCCCCGCAGCCCGTCCGGCTCGGCGAACGGCCCGGCGGTCACGACGCCGAGGTACGCGCGCCCGTCGGTGCGGCTCTTGATGCGCACCAGCGATTGCGCCGGGGCCGCGTGGAGCCGGTCCTTCGGCACCACGACCGTCACCGTGAGGTCGGTGCTGCCGGGCAGGTCGAAGAGCGTCTTGCCGACCGCGCCGGCGTCGTCCGGGTGCGGGACGACCGGGCCGCCGGCCGCCGCGGTGTCGGCGGCGAGCCGGTCGAGGAACGCGGTGCCGTTCGTGCTGTCGATCATGTGAGTCTCCTGTGTTGGCGAACCCGGAGCGTCAGCGACGGGGTGTTATGCTTAGGCGAACCCGGAGCGTCAGCGACGGGGTG
>JAYUFU010000559.1:0-3050 GCA_043738505.1 Fimbriiglobus sp.
AGCGCGCCGGCACCTCACTTCCGCACCTGGGTGTGGACGAACACGCCCTTCTTGTTCGACACGACGATGTCCGGCAGCTTGTCGCCGTTGATGTCGGCCACCACGAACTGGGTGCCGACGCCGCTGTCGTTGTCGATCTCGGTCGGGGTGAACTTGGCCATGCCGTCCTTCGCGCGGGTCACTTTCAGCCAGTACAGCATGGCCGGCTTGTCCGCCCCCGGCTCACTATTCGGTCGTCCACCCACACCGTGACTCCACCACCGCTTGCCGGTCACCAGGTCGGGCTGGCCGTCGCCGTCGATGTCCACGAAGTGGGCCGAGTGCGTCTCGGACACCAGCTCCGGGAACAGGTCGGTCTTGGTGAACGCCGGGTGGTCCTTGCCGTCCCGCTGCTTGTACCACCAGATGCCGTACTTGTGCGCGGACGTGGCCAGGATGTCGGCCTTCCCGTCGTTGTCCACGTCGAACGCGAACAGGTCGGACGCGGCTTCCGTCGCCCCGCCGGGGTGGAACTTCCACGCCGTCTTCCCGTCCGGCTTGGACGGCTGCTCCCACCACCCGCCGACGGTGATCACGTCCATCCGCTTGTCGCCGTTCAGGTCGCCGATGCCGAGGCCGTGGCTGAACTTCTGGGTGCCCGGTTGCCCCTTGCCCGGCCCGGCCGCCGGGTCGGAGATGGGGTGCATGTCCCACTCGGCGTTGGGATCCTTCGCGTTCGGCGTGAAGTACGCCATCTGCCCGCTGTTGCCGTCCTTCGAGTCCTTCGGCTGGAAGCCCATGATGAGGACCTTCTTGCCGGTGCCGAGCAGGTCCACGTACTGCGGCGTCTCGTTGCACGCCGAGTGCCAGATGGTGTGCTTCTTCCAGTGCGTCGGCTTGCCGTCCACGGTGCCCTTGCCCTTCGGGTTCTCCATCCAGTAGGCCGCCTCGCCGGGGAACGGGATGACGATGACGTCCGCGAACCCGTCGCCGTTCAAATCCTCGGCCCACACGCAGAACACCTTGCTGTACTTGTTCTCGTCACCGTTGACGTAGTTGCCCGGCGTCTGCATCTCGTGGCGGGTCCAGTCCGGGGCCTCGTACCAGAACTCGCCGACCACCACGTCCATCTTGCCGTCGTTGTTCACGTCGAGGACGGCCACCCCCTCCGAGCGGAAGGTCGGGTCGAGGACGGTCTTCTTCCAACTGATGACGGGCGGATCGGCGGCGACGGCCGGGGCGGCCAGGGCGAACGCGGCGAGCAGTGCGAAGCGCATGGGAGAGGCTCCAGGGGTGGGACGGGGTTGATTATGCGGGAACGGGCGGCGGCGTGCAACGCGCTTCGCCGGAGGAGCTGACGCGCGGCGGGAGCCCCGTCGGGGTGTCTTCGTCGTCGGGGTGGTTTTGTTTTTATGGTCAGTAGTGTATATGCGTTCCGTTTTTGGGTCTGTCAAGTAATTCCGCGCGGAATTGCCAAAGTATTTCCCGCCAGCGGGTGGGACGGCAGAGAAAGACCCCACCCCCGGCCCGGAGTGGGGTTCTGGAAACCCACCGCATCACCCAAAACCTACTCTGACACTGCCCATACTCGGAGGCCCTACCCATGCGCCGCGCCCTGCTGGTCCTGTTCCTCGCGTCCCCCGCCGTCGCCGCCGACCCGGTGCTGACGGTCGGCGCGTTCGCCCAGGACATCACCCCGCCGAAGTTCCCCGTGTCCGTCAACGGCGGGTTCAGCGACCGCCTCGCCACCAAAGCCCACGACCCGCTGCACGCCCGCGCGCTGGTGATCGACGACGGCACCGTCGCCGTCGCGCTGGTGGTCGTCGATAGCTGCATGTTGCCCCGCGAGCTGCTGGACGCGGCGAAGGCGAAGGCCGCCAAGGCGACCGGCATCCCGGCCAAGAACATGCTCGTCTCCGCCACCCACACGCACACCGCCCCGACCGCCACGGCCGTGTTCGGCAGCCCGGTGAACGCCGACTACGTCCTGTTCCTGACGGACCAGATCGCGGCCGCCATCGAGAAGGCGCACGCCGCGCGGGTGCCCGCGAAGCTGGCGTTCGGCACGCACGACGAGCCGAGCCAGGTGTTCAACCGGCGGTGGAAGACGAAGGCCGGCGCGACGAACCCGGACCCGTTCGGCGGCACCACCGACCGCGTGAGGATGAACCCCGGCCATCAGAACCCGGCCATCGACGTGCAGGCCGGGCCGGTGGACCCGCAGGTGTGCGTCATCGCCGCCCGCGATGTCGCTGACAAGCCGCTGTCACTGTTCGCCAACTACGGGCTGCACTACGTCGGCGACCTGCCGCCGCTGTCGGCCGACTACTTCGGCGTGTTCGCCGAACTGATCGGGCCGAAGCTGGGCACCGAGAAGGGGTCGAAGTTCGTCGGCCTCCTGTCGAACGGCACCAGCGGCGACGTGAACAACGTGGACTTCGCCAACCCGCCGAAGAAGACGCAGCCGGGCGAGGGATGCCGGGCCGTGGCCGAGGCGGTGGCGACCGCCGCGCGGAAGGCGGTAGCCGAGGCGAAGTACGCGACCGCAATCACCGTCGCGGCCGCCGAGGAGGAGTTGGAGTTCAAAGTGCGGAAGCCGACGGCGGCGGAGATCGACCGGGCGAAGGGTATTCTCGCCAAGGCCGGTGACAAGCCGCTGTCATCGCCGGAGCAGGTGTACGCCGGCGAGACGCTCGCGCTGGCCAAGTACCCGGACACGGTGAAACTGACGGTGCAGGCGATCCGGATCGGCGACCAGGGCATCGTCGCCATCCCGTGCGAGACGTTCGCCGAGATCGGCCTGAAAATCAAGACGGATTCGCCGCTGAAGCGCACGTTCGCGGTGAGTCTGGCGAACGGCTACAACGGCTACCTGCCGACGCCGGCGCAGCACGAGTTGGGCGGGTACGAGACGTGGCGGGCGCGGAGCAGCTACCTGGAGGTGACGGCCTCCGACCGCATCAGCGCGACCGCGCTGAAGTTGCTGACGGCGGTGAAGTGAACCGCCGAACGGGTGGGGCCGCTTCGCCCGGTCGCTGCGCTCCCGGCGACGACAGGGCGCTTGTCGTCGC
>JAYUFU010000560.1:0-9258 GCA_043738505.1 Fimbriiglobus sp.
GCGGCGACGACAACCGCCTTGTCGTCGCCGCGACCGCAGGGAGCGGAAACGAGGAGTCCCGATGATCGCTACCCGCACCCGCTTCGGCCCGACCGACCACGGCGTCCCCGTCACCGCCGACGAACTGGCGGAGGCCGAGTACGCCGAGGGGTTCCGTTACGAAGTCATCGACGGGAGAATCTCCGTGGCACCCATCGCCAACCTGACCGAGGGCGACTGGCAAGACTGGCTCCGGGACCAGTTGAAGGCCTACGCCCGGACCCACCCGGCGGCGATCAACAAAGTCCACGGGCCCGCGCGGGTGTTCGTCCCCGGACGCCCCGATTTGACCGTCCCAGAACCGGACGTGGCCGCGTACCGCGACTACCCGGTCGGACTCGCGAAGAGCGAGTTGAGGTGGGAGGAGGTGTCCCCGCTCGTGGTGTGCGAGGTGCTGGTGGACAGCGACCCGCACAAAGACCTCGTCCGCAACGTGGATCTTTACTTCGAGGTGCCGTCCGTCGCCGAGTACTGGATCCTGGACGGCAGTGCCGACCCGGATCGGCCGACGCTGATCGCCCGCCGGCGGTGGGGCAGCCGGTGGGTGGTCCGCGAGGTCGCGTTCGGCGACACGTACACTACCCGCACCCTGCCCGGCTTCGAGCTGCTCATCGACCCCCGCTCGTGAGGCCCGCCATGCCCCACCCGGCCGCGACCGACCCGACGTGGCGTCTCCGCTCGGTGCGGCGGCCGATGACGGCCGTCGCGTTCGCCCGCGCGCACCCGATCCGTCCCGGTTGGAAGCGGGAGTACTTCGGCGGCACCGCGTACCTCCGCCCGAACTGGCTGATGGTGATCTTCGAGCGGTGGCTGACGCCCGCGCCGCCGGTTGTCGCCGCCGGGTTGCGGCCGATCACCGAGGCCGATGTCCCGCTCCTCCGCGACCTGTTCGTGGACGCCTTCCGCGCCGCCCCGGAGTACGCCGACGACCCGGACGAGGCGTACCCGGCGAACGCCGACCGCTACCTCGCCGGCTTCTTCGGCAACGAGCGGGGCGGGTGGTCCACCGCCTCGCGGGTGCTGGTGAGGGGCGGCGTGGCGGTGGCCGCCGCCACGATCAAGTTCGGCGCGCGGTGGCCGATCCTCGACTGCCTGATGGTGCGGCCGCGCTGCTTTCGGCAAGGGTTGGGTACGCTGGCGGCTACGGCATCGCTGGCCGCGCTCGCCGCCGAGGGGCACCCGCGCGTCCGCAGCGCCGCCAAGCTGGCCAACGAGGAGAGCATCGCCTGGCACCGCGCCTTCGGCTTCACCGAACTGCCCTGTCAGATGGTGACGGAATCCCGCTGGCGGTGTGCGGCGAACGAGCTGGAACGGCTGGCGCAACTCGGCCTGCTGACGCCGGAACAGCGAGCCGCCGCGACCGCCGATGTCGCGCGGTTTCGCGCCGAGCTGGACGCCATCGCCGACCTGCGAAAGGACGAATACGATTCGGTCTTCCCCACCCTCGAGTGACGAGGCCGCCCGTGGAACTCGCCCTGAACATTCACGCCACCCTTCCCCGCCGCCGCGACTGGCGGATCGGCTGCGCCGGGGCCGGGTTCATCATGCGGGACTGCCACCTGGTGGCCTACCGCAAGGCCGGCTTCAACCCGGTCGCCATCGCCTCGCGGTCGGCGGAGGCGGCAACGGCGGCGGCGAAGCAGCACGGCATCGGCACCGTCCACGACACGTTCGACGCACTGCTGGCCGACCCGCAAGTGGAAATCCTGGATGTCGCCGTGCCGCCGCAGAACCAGCCGGACCTGCTCCGCCGCGCGTGTGACTTGGGGCGCGGGCGGTTGCGCGGCATCCTGGCGCAGAAGCCACTGGCGATGACCGTCGGCGAGGCGAAGGAGTTGGTGCAATGCTGCGCCGACGCCGGCATCGTGCTGGCGGTGAATCAGAACATGCGGTACGACCAGTCCGTCCGCGCGATGAAGGACTTGCTGAATCGCGGCTGGCTGGGCACGCCGGTGTTCGCCAGCATCGACATGCGGGCGGTGCCGCACTGGATGCCGTGGGCCGAGGGGTTGCGCTCGCTGTCCACCTTCATCATGAGTATCCATCATCTGGATACATTCCGGTACTGGCTGGGCACGCCGGATCGCGTCCTCGCCAGCACGCGCCCGGACCCGCGCACCCAGTTCCCGCATACCGACGGCATCAATCTGTACATACTCGAATACGACAGCGGCGTTCGCGCCAGCGGCTGGGACGATGTGTGGAGTGGCCCCAACAAGGAAGGCGTCGCCGGCGACAACCGCATCACTTGGCGCGTGGAAGGCACGGACGGGCTGGCGCAGGGGACCATCGGCTGGCCGAAGTACCCGGCCCTCGAACCCAGCACCATCGAGTTCAGCACCCGTCGGCACCCCGGCACCTGGGTCCGCCCCCGGTGGCCGGAGGTGTGGTTCCCGGACGCCTTCGTCGGCACGATGGCGCAACTGCTGGTAGCCGTCGAAGACGGCACCGAGCCGGAGATCGGCGGCCGCGACAATCTGGAGACGGTGGCCCTGTGCGAGGCCGTGTTCGCCGCCGCCGCCGAACACCGGGTGACGACGGTACGGGAATTCCTGTAGGGGCGGCTGTTCGCACCGGACGCCGATCAGGTATGATACGGCGTGCGCTCGGCCCTCGCGGTGCCGCCTCACCGAGTGAGGTTCTTCGATTCCCGCCGGCAATCGATGCGGCGTTTGCGTCGGGCCAACGCGCACGACGGCGCGACTCCTGTGGCAATACCCACGAGGTTCCCATGTCCCCCCTCGTCGATCCGCATCGAGCCGCCGACCCCGCCGCGCACCCACTCGGAGACACCCGGACGGGCGACGGCGGGCCGGCCGACAGCCCGCCGACGGGTTCCTTCCACGCCTCTCCCGCCCCCTACGGCGACTTCGTCCCGCACGCCCGCGGCGGCATCGGCGAGGTGTTCCGCGCGACCGACGCGGCCCTCAACCGCACCGTCGCCGTGAAGCGCCTCCAGGACAAGCGGGCCACCGACCCCGAGAGCCGGCGGCGGTTCCTGGTCGAGGCCGAGGTGACCGCCCGGCTCGAACACCCCGGCGTCGTCCCCGTCTACGCCCTGTTCGCCGACGACCGCGGCGGCCCGGCCTACGCCATGCGGTTCGTGCAGGGGCCGACGCTGTCGGACGCGATCAAGGAGTACCACGACGGCCCGCCCGACCCGGTCGCCTTCCGCCGCCTGCTCCAGGCGTTCATCCAGGTGTGCCAAACGGTCGCCTACGCCCACACCCGCGGGGTCATCCACCGCGACCTGAAGCCTCAGAACGTGATGATCGGCAAGTTCGGCGAGACGCTTGTCGTCGATTGGGGGCTGGCGAAGGTCGTCGGCCGCCCCGAGGACGCCCGCACCGACGCCCCGACCGAGGGAACCCTCATCACCGGGTCGGGCGGGAGCGGCGGCGAGACGGCGATGGGGTCGGCGGTCGGCACCCCGGCGTACATGAGCCCCGAGCAAGCCGCCGGGCGGTGGGACGTGGTCACCCAGCCGAGCGACGTGTACAGCCTCGGGGCCGTCCTTTACACCCTCCTCACCGGCCAGCCGCCCCTGGAGAAGGGGAACTGGCCGGAAATGCAGCAGCGGATTCAGCGGGGCGACTTCCCGCGGCCCCGGCAACAGAAGCCGGCGGTTCCCCGCGGGCTGGAGGCGATCTGTCTGAAGGCGATGGCCCTGGACCCGCCGGCGCGATACTCGTCGGCGGAGGCGCTGGCGGCGGACATCGAGCACTGGATGGCCGACGAACCGGTTGCGGCCCGCCGGGACGGTTTCGGCACCCGCGCCCGGCGGTGGGCGAAGCGGAACCGCACCCTCGTGAGCGGGGCGGCGGTACTGCTGGTCACGGCGCTGGTCGCGGCCGGCGTCGGGCTGGGCGTCCTCGGGCGGAAGAACCGCGAGATCGACCACCAGCGGCAGGCGGCCGAGACCGCTCAGCGGAAGGCGGAGGCGATCAACCGGTTCCTGATCGACGACCTCCTCAAGCAGGCCGACCCGATCAACAACCAGGCCGGGGACAAGCTCACCGTTCGGGAGTTGCTCGATAAAGCCGGGGATAAACTCGACGGCCGGACCCTGGCCGACCAACCCGAGGTCGAGGCCGAACTGCGTGCCGTTATCGGCCACGCCTACGAATACCTCGCGGTGAACGACAAGGCCGAGCGGCACTTCCGCCGGGCGTGGGAACTCCGGTCTGGCCTCCACGGGCCGGACGACCCGGTCACTCTGATCGTTCGGAACCGGTTCGTCCGGGCCGTCGCCACCCAGGGGCGACGGCCGGACGCCGAGGCACTGGCCCACGACGCCCAGGAGGCATGTAAACTGGTGTTTGGCGACACTCACTCCGAGACGGCCGAGGCAGCAAACAATCTCGCCGAGGTCTACTTCCACCAGAGGCGGTTCGACGAGGTCGTGGCCCTCCGCCGCGAAGCGAGCCGGATCGCCCATGCGACCCTCGGCCCAGACGCCGACAAGACGTTGGAGATCGACAACGACCTCGCCGTCGTCCTGGGCACCGCGGGCCGGTCGGCCGAGGCCCTGCCCCTTCTGGAATCGATCGTGGGGCGACGGCGGCGGATCAACCCGCGCCACCCGGAATTGGCCACGCACCTCAGCAACTTGGGGGGGGCGCTGATCGGGCTGGGCCGGTTCGCGGACGCCGAATCCCCTCTCCGGGAGTCGGTCGTCCTGGGACGCGACGTACTCGGGGCGGACAACCCGCGGACGCTGGCGTCCCTGAACTTGGTGTGCTACACGCTGGAAGGTCAGGGCCGGTGGGCCGAGGCGAAGACCAACTACCTGGTGGTTTTGGCGGACCGCGGTCGGGTCCGCGGTCCGACCCACTACGAAACCCAGCGGACTATCGCCTTCCTGGCCCGTCTGTATGCCAAACAGGAATTGTGGGCGGAAGCGAGTCGGCGCCTCGCCGACTTGATCCTGGCCCAGAAGCCGGACGCGAACCGGAAGCCCGAAGTCCTCGCCGCCGAACTCGCTGCGGCACTGACCGGGGTTACGGAACCGAAAGCCGCCGGGCCGCTCCTGCGGGAGTGTCTGGAGGCGGCGAACGAACCCCTCTGGCTCGGCGACTGGCTGCGGGGCGAACTCGCCTCCCGGTACGGCGATTGCCTCCGCCGGCAGGGGGATTTCGACGCGGCGAAGCCGATCCTGGAGACCGCCGCGAGCGACGTGGCGAAGGCGGTCGGCGTGCCCGCGTGGGGCGTCGCCGCGTCCCGCAAGCGGGTCGCCGATCTGTACACGGACTGGAAGAAACCGGACGAGGCGGCGAAATGGAAGTAGGCCGCACCACCCCGCGCACCCACCCCGATGAAGGGCCTCGCATGTTCCGCCGCACGGTCCTCTTTCTGCCGCTACTCGCCGTCGCGCTCGCGTCCGGCCCCGCCGCCGCGCAGGAGAAGAAGTTGACCCTCCGGTGGCACGGGCAGTCGTTCTTCCAACTGGAAACGGGCAGCGGGCAGAAGATCGTCTTCGCCGCCGCCACCGAACACCTGGTGACGACCGTGCGGGAGTTCCTGTGACGTTCGACGCGAATAGGATGCCTTGAAGATCACCGACCGCGCGGGGAGGAATTCGCATGATCGTGAAGCTGCCGTTCCCGGCCACGTTCGACGACCTGATGCGGGCCGACGGGAAGGCCGAACTGGTCGGCGGGAGGATCCTCGAACTCATGGCCAGTGGCATCCTTCCGGGCCGCGTGTCGAAGCGGATCGTCCGGTCCCTGGACGACCACCGGCCGGCCGTCGGGGAGGCGTTCGGCGACAACGTGGGCTACGCCATCGACCCGCCGCTGATTTCCGGCCGGCAGTCGTTCAGCCCGGATGCGTCTTACCATAGAGAGGCGCTGCCGGCCAACCTGATGGGGTTCGTCGAGGGTGCGCCGACGTTCGCGGTGGAGGTGCGGAGCGAACACGACTACGGGCCGGCGATGGACCGGGAGTACGCGGACAAGCGGGCGGACTACTTCGAGGCCGGCACGGCGGTGGTGTGGGACGTGGACCCGGTCGGGCGGACGGTGACGAAGTACGCGGCGGGCGACCCGACGGCGGGCACCGCTTTCGGCCCCGGCGACCGGGCCGACGCCGAGCCGGCCGTCCCCGGCTGGCGGCTGGACGTGACCGCCCTGTTCGCCTGACGGGTCGTATCCAGCCTTACTTGTCTTTGACTTTCGCCTTGAGTTCGATCCAGATCGCCGGCTCCCAGTCGTGCTTCTCCGCCTTCACCTCCTGGAACTTGGCGTTCTTCGGCGGCACCAGGATGACGCGCGTCTCCGCCACCCTCGTGACCTTCCATTGCGAATCCTCCAAGATATGAAAGATCGCATCGCGAGCGTTGTTCGCGTCCGCATCCTTTGTGATGATGAGCGGGCCGCCGTTGAAGTGTTCCTTGTCGGTCATCAGGCGGATGGTCAGCGTCTTGTTCGCGCCGGGATTCGCCGGCCAGTTGCCGGTGTCGATCATCACGGTCACGTCGAAGTGCGCGAAGAGGGCGGAGACGATCAGCGGGAAGGAGGTCGTGGCGAACACGTGTCACCTCGGTGAGAATATCGAGACGGGAGTGTTGAACAGGGGTCGGAGCGCCGAACCGTCGGCATCCCCGACCGCCTCGCCGAATGGTTTGTCACCGGTTCGTGTAGGTCGTGCCACCTGACGAAGCCTTCAAATCAGGCGTGTTCACCTCACCGGCGGTGTTGATGTTGAGGTTTTGCTGCTTCCCCCCCGCCAACGGCCCCTTGATGGTTAAGCCCTTGTCACCATCCTTGACGACCACGAACTGATCACTGAGCAGGTTGTAAGTGAAGTCGCGGAACTGCTGCGCGGTGGCACGCTGTTCGATATCCGGATCGAGCTGCACGGCCTTCTGAGCGCCTTCCGGATCGAGGTACGTCACGCGAACGGTCAAGTGGAAGGCAGCGGTGGGCCCGATGTCGAACTTCGAGTAGTCAACACTGATCATGGCGACGGGGTTGTTGACAACCGCCTTCGGCACGTCGGCGAACGTCTGCGAGTCGAGGAAGTGCGCGACGGTATCGACGACGGACACGCTCGCCCAGGCACCGTTGGCCGAAGGAGTTCCACCCCATCGACAGCAGCGATGTTGTTGTGCTGGGTCGATCCGCCGCCCGACGTGGAACCCGACCCGCTGCCCGCCACCGGGACGACGGCGAAGTTGGTACCGACGAAGATGCCGTTCTGGAAGTGGGCCGTCGGCTGCGCCTGGAACTGCGTTGGTGACGGCGGTGGACCGCCGGAGGAGGGAGACCCGCTGTACGTCGTGCCGTCGAGGGTGAACGAGAGGTCGGCGATGGGGACGTACTGGTTGGCGAAGTTCGGATCGATGCCACCCGTCGGCATCGTGTACGCACCGGTCGTCAAGTAGCCGTTCGGGGCGACCACCGAGAGGAAACTGTCCGCCGCCATCAGCGCCCGCTCGTCCAGTCGCTCCAATTGCAACTTCGCCGTCAGCCTGCTACCCCCCCCCCCGCTGCCGAACAGGTTCGAGAACGCCATGACTTCGTCTCCCCGTAGTGAAGTGGAACTCGTAACGCCATCAACCAGCCCTTACATCGGTCAATCTCAACCAAATGAAGTCCACGCTGAGCGATCGACGGATTTCAAGGGAAAATTCTCCGCTTCGCCCAGATTCCCAGATTGGGTGAGCGTCGCGGAAGTTGGTGGCTTTTCGGCGTCGGCGAGGCGATCATGAGCGCTCGACCGAAATCCCTCCGGCAGGAGCCGCGCCGTGGCCCGTCGCCCCGCCCGTCCCGTGTTGACCGCCGAGCAATCCGCCGACGCCGACCGCATTCGCGCCGCCCTGTGGGAGACCGCCGCCGGCGACCTCCGCGCCCTCGCCGAGACGCTCGCCGCCACCACCGACGCGACGCTGTTCGGGGCCACCGAGTTCGCCGTCCGCGATCCGGTTCTGGGCATCGGGGCGAAGGCCGTCCAGGCAGCCCTCGCCGACCGCGCCAAAAAAGTTGCGACGGGTGCAGCCGCTCTTGCCCCACCTGCGACGGGCCGGCCCCGTTCCAGCGCTGGCAGCGGCGGACCGTCGTCACCCTCCTCGAGGCCGTCCGCCTGACCCGCCCGTATTACCACGGCCGCCCGTGCCGGGCCGGGCACAGCCGGGGCCGGCGGCAAGGTGGGGCTGACGACCGGGCCATTACCACGGCCGCCCGTGCCGGGCCGGGCACAGCCCCCGCGACGCCGCCCTCCGCCTGTCCGCCGACCGCCTCACCGCCGGGGCCGCGCGAGTGATCGCCCTGGCCGGCGCGATGGGGTCGTTCGCCGAGGCCGCCACCAAGACGCTGCCCGAATTGTGCGGCCTGCGCCGGCGTACGTGTCGGCCGATCTGACCGGGGTGGGCATGCAGGGGGCGAACGGAGCCACGGCCGACGGGCGGATGGCGGCCGTCGGGATGGTGTGGAATCCGGGCGCGGCGGGCCAGGTGCGGTACGTGTGCGGGATGACCGGCGGGCTGGCCGCGCCGGGCGACCCGCGGCGGCGGCAGGCGGCGCAGGTGGGCATGGACGCGGCCCGGCGCTGGGTGGCCATCTCCGACGGCGGGGCCGGGATCGAGGACTGGCTGCGGACGTACTTCCCCCGCGCCGGGGCGGTCATCCCGGACTTCTGGCACGCGGCCCAGCACCCGAGCGAGTGGGCGAAGGCGCTGCACCCGGACGACGCGGCGGAGGCGACGCGGGTGGCGGCGGAGTGGTGCCACGAGCTGAAGCACGAGGGCGGGGCAGCGGTACTTGAGGGCCTGCGGGCGAGGACCGTGGGGCGGCGGCCGGCGGCGAAGGAGGCACACCGGCAGTTGGTCGGGTACGTCGGGAACCAGGTACACCGGATGGAGTACCCGGCGTACCGGCGGAAGGGGTGGGCGATCGGGTCGGGGCCGGTGGAAGCGGCGTGCAAGCAGGTGGTGAACCAGCGGTTGAGGGTGACCGGCGCGCGGTGGCGTGAGGCGGGGGCGGACGCGGTGTGCCACCTCCGCGCCTCGTTCCGCAGCGAACTCGGCCAGTGGGATGCGTACTGGGCCGCCACCGCGGCGTGATTCCTACCAACACAAGTGACGCTCACCCCCCGACTTCTTCACAACCCTTGCGCCGCGAGGTGGCCGGTACTCCACGCCGACTGGAAGTTGTACCCGCCGATCCAGCCGTCCAGGTCCAGCACCTCGCCGGCCAGGAACAGCCCCGGTTTCAATTTGCT
>JAYUFU010000561.1:0-3045 GCA_043738505.1 Fimbriiglobus sp.
TCGCTCGCGGATGTCGGCTCCATCCTGGCCGCGTTCCTGGCCGTCGTGGCGGAGTACGAGGCTGTGGTCGCAGGGCGACCACCCGCGTGACCGCTCACTTCGCGGTGCCGTCGGGTTGCAGTTTGGCCAGGTACTTGTGCCAGTCGGCCTCGAACGCGGCGGCCGGCTGCCCGACCCACGCCTCGAACGCGGTCAGCGGGTCGGTGCCGGTGTTGACGGCCTTCAGGTAGTCGTCGAACTCCTTGCCGCCGACCAGCCGCCGCTCGAAGGTGAGGTAAAAGGCCGCCGCCCACGCCGTCCGGTAGGTGCGGTCGCTCACCGCCTTGTCGCTGGCGTGCGCCGCCAGGAACGCCTTCGGCCCGGCGCGGAGCAGTTCGGCCACCGGCAGCAGCCCGCCGTCGCCCTTCCCGTTCTTCCCGCTCAGTTCGTCCTGCACCCGCTTCAGCCGCGCCGGGTCGGCGTGCCCGATCCGCAGCTCGCCGGCCTCGATCAGCGGATTCTCGAACACCTGCGCTAGTCCTTCGTTCAGCCACCGGGGGAGTTCGCCGGTGCCCTTGCCGGCCGTCACGTCGGCGGCCGACAGCGGCGGGTAGACGAACGTGGTGGCGTAGGAGTGGAACGCCTCGTGGTACAGCACGCCGAACAGCCGGCGGGTGGCGTCGTCGAACGCCTTCTCGTTGTCCCGGTCGGCGGCCAGCAGCTTCTTCCGCTCCCGGCCGGCGGCGGTCAGGAACCGTTCCAACTCTGGCTTGCTCCCCTTGTACTGCTCGCGGATCCGCCGCTCGTACTCGTCCACGCCCGCCACCTGCTGGGCGTGATGGATGCGGGTCCGCTGCAACTCGTCCCCCAGTCGGCGGAGGTCGGTGCCGACGAGGATGCGGTTTGCCGCCGGGGCGTACACGGCCGCGTTCAGCACGGCGTCGGCCGACGGCTTCAGCAGTTCCCGGTATTGGACCAAGTCGCCGGTCAACTCCACCCGCGTCGGCCGGTCGGAGTTGTGGCGGGGTGGCAGGATGCGGGCGAAGCAGGTGTAAATTTGCTCCAGGCGGACGGCCGCCCGGCGGGTCACTTCGTCGGGCGCGGCCGAGGTCAGCAGGAACCGCTCGCCGTCGTACCGCTTCGCCTTCTTCCCGGCCAAGTCGGTCGTCACTAAGTCGAGAGCGACCATCCGCGCCCGCTCGCCGGCCCCGTCGGTGTCGAGGTCCGCCAGCTTCATGCGCAGGTCGTCGCGCTCGGCGTCGCTCAGTTTCTTGGTCGCGCGAATCTCCTTGGTCACGAAGTAGGTGGTGAAGGTGAACGTCGGCTTGCCGGGCGTCTGCCGGACGGCGCGGAAGTGGACGCCGTCGGCCACCTCCTTCAGGATCAGCCCGCGGTAGACGGCCCCATTGGTGAGCGTCACCTCATCCCGCGGCCAGTTGTTCCGCGGGCCGACCGGCGGTTGAGCGAAGGCGGGGACGGCGAGGAGGAGGGCGAGGAACAGAGACCTCACCCGGCAGCCTTCGGCTGCCACCCTCTCCGTCCCGGAGAGGGTGTTCCGGCTCCCCCTCTCCGGGACGGAGAGGGGGCTGGGGGGTGAGGTCTTCGCGCGCGTCATCATCGTCCTCCGTGTCATCCTCTATTCTGACCCACACCCGCCCGGCGGGAAACACCCATTCCGGCGGAACGTCCTCATGGCGACGAACGATCTGGTGGTGGCCGTCACCGGCGCGAGCGGGTCGGCCTACGGGGTGCGGCTGGTCGAAGTGCTGCTCCGCGCCGGACGGACGGTACATCTGGCGATCAGCCCATCGGCCGGCGAGGTGTTCGCCCGCGAACTCGCCCGCGACATCCCGCTCGACCCCAAGTTCTTCGACCCCGCCGCGCTCCTCGGCGACCGCGCGGCCGGCCTCGACTTCACCCGGCTGGTGTACCACAACGTGCGGAACTTCCAGGCCGGCATCGCCAGCGGGTCGTTCCTCACCGGCGGCATGGCCGTCTGTCCGTGCAGCATGGGCACGGTCGCGGCCATCGCCCACGGCACCAGCCAGAACCTCATCCACCGCGCGGCGGACGTGCATCTGAAGGAGCGGCGGAAGCTGATCCTGGTGCCCCGCGAGACGCCGCTCGGCCTGATCCAGTTGCGGAACCTCGTGGCGGTCGCGGAGGCCGGGGCGGTGGTGCTGCCCGCGATGCCGGCGTTCTACACGCTGCCGAAGACCGTGGACGACATGGTGGACTTCGTCGTCGGCCGCGTCTGCGACCAGCTGGGCGTCGAACACGGCCTACTGAAGCGCTGGGGGACGCCGGAATCCGAGCCGGAAGCGTGAGCGACGGGACGATCACCCCTTCGCCCGCGCGGCGCACTCCTCGGCCACGCGGAGCAGGTCCACCAGCTTGCCGGCGCGGTAGATGCGGCCCTCGATGACCATCCACACGACGGACTCGTCCGCCGGCGGCACCCACGCCGCCACCCCGCCCAGGCCGGTGCCGGCCGCCGCCGCGAACGCCGGCCGCGAGTCGAACGGCAGCCGCCGCTCCCACCGCAGGCGGATCGTCAACCGGCGGTCGTCCTTGAACCGGATTTGGTACTCGCCGAGCCACGGCATCCCCGGTTTGTCGGCCTCCGGCGCGGCGTTCCGCAGCGGGGCGAGCAGGGCGGGGAAGTCCTCCGGGAGCATCTTCACCTTGTTGACATCCGCCTTGCCGTCCGGCCGGTTCAGCAGTTGCACGCGGATCTCCGCCACGTCCGCCGGGTCGATTTCATCCACGGTCAGGTTCAGCGGCGTGGACACCCACGACAGGAAGAGGAACGCCACCCCGACGACCGCCGCGATGGACAGCACCGCCAACAGCAGGATGAGTTTCACGTTCGCGGAGCCGAGGCGAGGAGTCATGGGCGGTGACGCGCGAGGGAGGGGGCCGGGGTTCCCCTTAACCTACGCGGCGACCGGCCGCCGGCGCGGTCTACAATTCCCCCACCGCCGACCCGCCGCGAGCCACCCATGCCGTCGCCCCGCATCCTCATGTGTCCGCCGGACCACTACGGCATCGAGTACGAGATCAACC
>JAYUFU010000562.1:0-9236 GCA_043738505.1 Fimbriiglobus sp.
CTGCCGCCGCCGGCAAGCAAGCGATGGACGCCGCCACCGGGGAAAGCCCCAAAGTGATGGAGCAGGTGCAGAAAGCCGTGAAGGAGAAGCTGGCCGGCGTGAAGAAGTGACGCGAGCCAACCCGCGAGGGGGACCACCCGCACGCGGCGAACCGTGCGGGCGGTTCCGCCTTCCGCGAAGGTGGCCGCGATGACGGCGACGGAATTCGTGCCGACCCCTCACCCCACCCGCAGGGGCAGGCGACCGCTGGCCGCCGGCACGCCGATGCCGCGATAGAGGCGGTCGATCCGCTCGCGGGTCAGGCCCAGCACCTTGTCGAACCGGCTCAGCTTCAGCCCCTCGATGCTCACCTCCTTGCTCGCCATGTGTTCCAGCATGGCGATGTCCTGCCGCACCTCGCGGTCGATCTCCCGGCGGAACAGGTACTTGGCCAACCGCAACCCGCCGGCCGGACCCGGATACCGGCTCTTCGCGTACACGAAGCTGGTGACGGCCGTGGTGTCGGCGTCGATGGGCCAGAAGAACATGTACAGCCGCCAGCGGATGCGGGCCTCGCGGCTGCCGTCCGGCGAGGTCCACCAGTGGTCGTACACGCTGTACACCGGGCTGAAGTGCGTCGTCCAGTCGTCGTGGAAGGTGTCGCCCCGGCGGATGCCGAGCAGCCACGCGAACGGCTTGAACAGCCGCTTGGTCGGGCCGCTGTTGATGACCCGCACGGTCGTGTCGGTCGTCTCGAACCGCACCTTCACCTCGTGCATCCGCTCCAGGTCATACCCGAAGGTGTCGTGGACGGTGCCGCTGTGCTCGATCTCGGTGAAGTTGTCCACCGTCAGTTCGAGCGGGGCCGGGACGACGTGCTGGAAGTTGCCGAGGTGGTAGAACTGGTCCTTGTTGATCTCCGGGAAGGTCGCCCGGCTGTGCTGCGATTTGATCCAGATGTAGCCGTGCTGTTCGCGGGTGTCGAAGGCGTCGGTGCAGGCGGACAGCTTCGGGGTGCTGGGGCTTTCGCCGTTCCCGCACGGGTCGAACGTCCAGCCGTGGTACTTGCACTCGATGCGGTCGCCGATCACCCGTCCGTAGCTCAGCTTCATGCGGCGGTGCGGGCAGACGTCATCGACGGCGGCGGCGGCCCCGGCGGCGGTGCGGTACAAACAGACGAGCCGGCCCGCCAGCCGGATGCCGGCGGTGCGCCGCTTCTTCAGCTTGTGGCTCGGATAGACCGGGTGCCAGTGGTCCAACTCGCCCATTTCGCAGCGTCCTTCGTTGTCACGGACCAACGGCTAACCTACCCGGAATGCCCCGGAAGGGGAAGGCGGGTGGTCGGCGGTTTCCGGGGCGCTACGGCTATTATCGACCGAACCGGTCGGGCGGGTGCGGGAAAACCGCTCTCGCACGGCCAGCCGAAGGGTCGCCAAACTCGCGGGATGGGCAATTGCGGCAAATTGTGAGTTCACCATGAAAACAGCAGGGTTGCGGCGTTCCTCACAAAACCTTCACGAAATCGACTTCTAATTCACACCACACCGTCCGGCCCCCCAACTACGATTGTCTCGTGGGTGGTGATGCGAGATGTCACCGCCCTTCGCCGTTTTACGCAGTCCTCTCGTCGGCTCTGGTTCGCCCCCCGTTTCTCCGGAGACTCTCAGTGATTGCTCCCCAAGTCGGATCGCGTCGGAAAGTCGGGTTCACGCTCATCGAGCTGCTGGTGGTGATCGCCATCATCGCCATCTTGATCGGGCTGCTGTTGCCCGCCGTCCAGAAGGTCCGCGAGGCCGCCGCCCGCATGTCGTGCAGCAACAACCTGAAGCAGATCGGCCTCGCCCTACACAACTACGAGAGCGCCAACGGCGTGTTCCCGACCAGCGGCGAAGGGAACAACGGCATCAGCACCATTTTCGACGTGCAATCGACGCTCACCCAGTGCCTGCCGTACATCGAGCAGGACGCCGCCTTCCGCCAGTTCAGAGACCTGAACCTGCCGTACGACAGCCCGGTCAACGCCGCGAGCAACGCCGGCAAGGGGCGGATCAAGACGTACCTGTGCCCGTCCAACCCGGTGTACCAGGACGACCCGTTCGGGTATGGCCAGACCGACTACATGCCGATCGCGTACACCGACATCGACCCGAACAGCGGCTGGCGTTGCAGCGCCGCGGGCAACCCTGGCGGCAACACCTGCGCCACCTACCGGGTGGACGCCATGCTGACCCTGCACAACCAGGTGAACGGCAGCACGAGCAGTCCCGGTTCGATCAACATCACGAACTTGGCGACGTTCCAGGCCTCGACCACCGTCACCAAGCGCGGCGGCCGCGCCATCGTCGCCTGCACCGACGGCACTAGCAACACCATGGTCATCGTCGAGGACGTAGGCAAACTGCACGAGCAGTTCTCGCCGTTCATGCTGGCGGGCTACCTCGCTTACTCCGGCTCCGCGACCCCGTCCCCGACCGGTCGCCGGAACAACTACCGGTACGCCGAGCCGGACAACGCCAACGGCGTCTCCGGCCCGCACAACGACGCGGTCAACAAGGTGGCCCGCATCAACAACAACGCCACCCCCCGCGGCGGCCCGACCTCCTGCCCGTGGAGCGTCAACAACTGCGGCCCGAACGACGAGCCGTTCAGCTTCCACACCGGCGGCATTCAGTCCGTGTTCGGCGACGGCCACGTCCAGTTCATCCGGGACAGCGTCAGCGCGCAGACCCTCCGCGCACTCTGCACCGCGACCGGCGGCGAAGTCCTCGGCGATTTCTAACCCCGACCGCGCCCCCCGACCCGCCGCAGGCGTCCT
Organism: Fimbriiglobus sp.; assembly: GCA_043738505.1. Taxonomy (GTDB): domain Bacteria; phylum Planctomycetota; class Planctomycetia; order Gemmatales; family Gemmataceae; genus JALHQU01. The sequence continues at coordinate 2,795 of JAYUFU010000562.1, forward strand.
GCGGCGGGTCGTCGCATTTCCCCGCCCCATCCATCGGACCCCGCTCATGCGCACCGCCGTCCACCTCACCCTGTTCCTCGCGTCCGCCTCCGTACTCGTCGGCTGTGGTTCGGGCGGCGAACACGTCCCCACCGGGGGGCTTGACTTCGTCGATGTGACCGGAACCGTCGCCATGACCGACGGCAAGCCGCTTAAGTCCGGCACCGTCTACTTCAACCCGGCCGAGGCAGGCAAGGGTCGAGAGGAGTCGTGCGTCCTGACCGACGGCAAGTTCGCCCTGAAGATGGCCACCGGCAAGTACAAGGTGGCGTTCGACATGACCGGCCGCACGTCCGTCCCGGCCAAGTACACCCGGTTCGAGACGGCGCAACTCGACGCCGACGTGAAGGCGGGCACCCCGCTGGCGTTCACTCTGAAGTGAGTCACACGTCCGGGAACTGGTCCGGCGTCGCGCCGACGGCCACGATGCTGCACCCCGCGACCGGGTTTAGGCCCAGGTCGCGGGCCGTGTCGAACACCTCCACCGACTCCGTGCCGGGGTTGAACCAGACTTCGTCGCTCGGCTTGCTGGCCACGTCCGGCAGCACCGTCAGCCCCCGCGCGGGGGCGAGGTACATGCTCACGCGGTCCAGCTTCTCGACCGGCAGAGCCGCCACCGTCGGCGACACCGCCAAACCTTCGACTTCCGTCAGGGTCGGGTGGACCGGGTAGACCGTCCAGCCGGCGGCCAGGTACGCGCGGACGCACTTGTTGCCGAACTTGCGGCGGTCGGCGCTCGCGCCGACGACGGCGATGGTGGGCATGGCGAGTATCGGTAGAAGTGGACGGCCGAAACCGGCCGGGGACCGGCGGCGCGGAGCGGACGGGCGACGGACAGAGGGTCAGGAGGCGTGGCCGGCGTCGGTGGCCATGGCGGCCCCCGGCGGCTTCTGACCGTGGATCGCCTCGTACACCTCTTCTCGGTGGACCGGCACGTCCTTCGGCGCGACGATGCCGAGCCGCACCTTGTCACCGCGAATCTCCACCACCGTGATGATGATGTCGTTGTTGATGACGATCGTCTCGTTTTTTTTCCTGGACAGAACGAGCATGGGTACTTATCCTTCGAGCGATAGTCCCGATGGGATCGGGGGGTCGCTCTCCCGGTGCGGTGTTCTCTGCCCGCCGGTGAACCATTCACCGGCTCCCGTCGTCCGACCTCGCCTTGCGTGCCAGGACGGGGCGAGAGTGTCGCCCACTCCGGGCGCTTCTCTCACATTCTAAAATGTAAAGGTGGGGGAACTGCGCCGTCAAGCCCCCACGGGGTCGGGAGAACCAACTTTCCCTATCCGCGCCGGCACATCCGGCACACCGCGACGGTCAATTCCAGTATTTCCAAGGGTTTTTGCACAAGTCCCTTCTGCCAGCGACTGCCCGAACCGACTGAGAAAATCCCGCACTTCACCGTGCCACCGACTGCCAGACACTTGGATAACGGCACCCGTCCGCCGCGTCCCTGGCTCGGTGAGTCAGCGCTCGCCTCGTTTCTTGCCGTCCAAGGCGAAGGGCCGTGGGTGCTGATAACCCAAACCACCCACGGCCCGTGCGGGCCGGGTGCCGCCAAAATCCCCCACCGTGCGCGTCGTGTGTGGTCCGACGATCGTCGGCGGTATAGAAAGCGATGCCCGCACCTTTCCCACCAGGACGGCCTTCCATGCTCGTCGTCATGCGCTCCGACGCCACCCCGGCCCAGATCACGCGGGTGGTCGAAGCGGTGGCCGCGCTGGGTCTCACCGCGCACCCGCTCCCCGGCACCACCCGCACGGCCATCGGCATGACCGGCAACACGGCGGCGGTGGACCGCGCCAATTTCGAGGTGCTGCCGGGCGTCGAGGAGGCCATCCGCGTCACCAAGGCCTACAAGCTGGCCAGCCGGGAGATGAAGAAGGACGACACGACCGTCCGCACCCCGTTCGGGAACGTCGGGCCGGGCACCTTCACCGTCATCGCCGGGCCGTGTTCGGTGGAGTCCGAGCCGATCCTCATGAAGACGGCCGAACACCTGCTGGCGAAGGGCGTGAAGCTGCTCCGCGCCGGCGCGTTCAAACCCCGCACCAGTCCGTACAGCTTCCAGGGCCTCGGCGTCGAGGGGCTGAAACTGCTGGCCAAGACGCGGGAGCAGACCGGCATCGGCATCGTCACCGAACTGATGGACACGGAGAACGCCTCGGTCGTCGAGGAGTACTCCGACGTCATCCAGATCGGCACCCGGAACATGCAGAACTTCAGCCTGCTGAAGCGGGTCGGCAAGTGCCGCAAACCCGTCCTGCTGAAGCGCGGCATGAGCGCGACGCTGGAGGAGTGGCTGATGGCCGCCGAGTACATCCTGGCCGGCGGCAACTACGACGTGATCCTGTGCGAGCGGGGCGTGCGGACGTTCTCCGACCACTCGCGGAACACCCTGGACCTGTCGGTCGTGCCGCCGGCGAAGGCGCTGTGCCACCTGCCGATCCTGGTGGACCCGAGTCACGGCACCGGCAAGCGGGCGTACGTCCCGGCGATGACCTACGCGGCGATGGCCGCCGGCGCGGACGGGGTGATGATCGAGGCCCACCCGGACCCCGACCACGCCGCGTCCGACGGCGCGCAGACCATCGACTTCCCGACGCTGGACGCGGTGCTGGCGAAGCTGGCGGCGATGGCCCCGCTGTTCGGCCGGACGATGGGGTGACGCCATGCCGTCTCGCGCGCTCGAACGCTGGCGGACGATCCGGTTGCCCCGCCTCGCGGAACTGGAGGAGCAGTGTCGCGCCGTCCTCGCCGCGAAGGCTGCCAAGCGGGCGGCCGCCGAGGAGATCGCGCGGGCGTATGTGCTGATGCTCAGCGGCCACTTCCAGGGATTCTGCCGGGAGCTGTATTCCGAAGCCGCCGACGCGCTCGTGACCCACCTGGAGAAGGCGCGAAAAGGGCTGGCGGCGGTGTTCAAACTCCAGGTCGCGGCTCAAACGAAGCTCGACCATGGCAACCCGACGTGGGAGAATATCCGAGCGGACTTCGCCCGGTTGGGTGTTGACCTCCGGGTAGAATTGGGTGACGGTCCCGAGGCGACCGCCCGGTTGCGCACCCTGGCGGAGTTGAACCGCATCCGCAACGCCATCGCCCACGACGACCGCAAAGTCGCGGATGTCATCGATCTGGACGAGGCGGTGACTTGGCGGGAGACCTGCACGGAACTCGCGGGGATGATCGACGACGCGACCCACCGAAAGTTGAAACGAGTTCTCCGGACGAACCCCTGGAACAAGTGAGGCACGTCGTGGCCAAGAAGAAGAAAAAGCCCGCGCCGCCGACCGAACTCAACATCGGCGACATCGTGGAACTCCCGGCGCTGCCGGGCTTCCGCGGCAAGGTGATCGAGTACCGTGGCCCCATCGGGTCTGGCGGACGGGAACTGTATCGGATTCGCCTCGGCAAATGGCGGCACGCCCCGCAGATCGAGGTGCCCGCGAACCAGACGGTCGTCATCCGCACCGCCGCCGAGCGCGCCGCCGCGAAGGCGAAGCGCGACCTCGAAGCGAGTTGACTGTCACGTCGTCTTCCCCGCCAGGTCCGCAAGTCACCGCGGCGGCTCGGCGGGAGCCTTGCCCTCCCGAAAACCAAGATGCCACTCCCTGGCGGTCGCGGCTCGCAAGAGCCGATGTCACTCACTGGCGGTCGCGGCTCGCAAGAGCCTGTCCTTCCAGTGTGGGCTTCCGGGCGGCGTTCGACTACCATCTGTCACGTCGGGCGTCCGCAACCGTTTCCGCGAGAGTCGATCATGAACATTCCGTGGTGGGGCTACGTCGTCCTGGCCGGGCTGGCCTGGGGCACCTATGTGCCGATCATCTTCTTCGGCGGGCAGATGCTCTCCCCGGCCGACCCGAAGGCCATCGGCGGGCGGCTGGCGTCCATCCTGTGCGTCGGGGTGGCGTACTTCGTGCTGGCCGTGCTCATCCCCATTGCCCTCATGGCCCTGCGGGACGACGCCCAAGTGAAGTGGCAGACGACGGGTCTGGTGTTCAGCGGGCTGGCCGGCGTCATGGGGGCCATCGGGGCCATCTGCGTCATCTTCGCCAGCAAGGCCGCCACCGACACCGCCCGCGACGAGTTCGCCACGCAGGTCACGGAGCTGTCGGCGAAGATCGACGCCGAGCCGGACGCGGCGAGGAAGGTCGAACTGACCGGCGAGTTGAACGCATTCAAGGGGACGCAGAAGAAGTACCTGGCCAGCTACCGCATCTACATCGCCCCGCTCATCTTCTGCCTGGCCCCGCTCATCAACACGCTGCTCAGCCTCGTCTGGCACCCGGACAAGGACACCGGCGTCTGGAACGAGTTCCACTTCGAGATGCCGTCGTGGCACCTGCCGCTGGGCATCCTGCTGGTGGCGGCGGGCACGTTCCTGGTGCTGTACTCGAAGGAGTCGGCGGAGGCGAACAAGCCGGCCAAACCCGCGCCGCAATCGGCCAAGCCGCCGGTGCCGACGGGGTGAGGGACGGCTCGCAAGGCGGGTCGTGGCCCGTCGGCCTTCTATCATGACCGCATGAGCGACGGCACCCTCCCGGATCGCGACGAGTGCATCGAGCAGGCGTACTTCTACCGCGTGTTCCGCGACCGGCTGGCCGCGAACATGCCGGCGCAGGACATCCTCGTCCGCCTGCCCGAGGAGCTGCTGTCCAGCACCCGCCTGCCGACGGCCGTGCAGTTCCTCGCCACCGAGATGCGGCACTCCGGGCTGCTGTCCACCGCCTACGCCCGCCTCGCCCACTACTTTACCCCGTTCCAGACGTTCGTCATCGCCCAGGCCGAGCGGGACAACCACAAGTTCACGACGGGCGAGGCCCTGCTGGTGCTGGAGCGGGAGGCGACGTACAAGGCCGGCACGCCGACGCCGTCCGGCCTGTTCGTGTACCAGTTCGAGGCCATCGCCCGCAACCGCCTGGGCTACGACGAGGGGCTGGCGGCCGTCGGGAAGGATCCGTTCTACCCGCCGGTGTGGGCCGACTACGCCGACCTCGTCCGCCGGCAGGTGGGGGTCATCGACTTCGCCGACCTGGTCTACCTGCGGTCGGATTCCTACGTCGTGACGCAGCGGCGGACGAACCCGGAGTACGTGCCGCCGGTGCCGCCGCTGTTCGGGGAGAAGGAGGGGAAGATCGCCGCCGCCAGCCGCGGCCGCGACCCGCTGTTCCTGTTCGCCGCGCTCCAGCGGCAACTGGACTACCCGGAAGTGCCCCGCCCCCGACCGAAGGACGACCTGGCCTCCAAGCTCCAGGCGATGGAGGCGAAGTTCCGCGAGATGGAGGCCCGCATGAGAATGCTGGAGTCCGAAGTCCGCGGCACCTTCGACCCGACGCAGCTCGGCAAGCCGGAGATGTACAAGGACATCAAGGACGACGTGTAGCAACCACCCGCCAGTCGTCGCCGCGAGCTTGCGAGCCGTCCCGACGCCATCCGCTCGCAAGCTCGCGGCGGCGATTCGGATCACCGAGAACTCCCATGATCGAACTGGAAGGGCTGACCAAATCGTTCGCCGGGCCGGACGGCAAGCCCGTCGCCGCCGTGGACGACCTGACCTTTTCGGTCAAGCCGGGCGAGGTGTTCGGCCTGCTCGGCCCGAACGGGGCGGGCAAGACGACCACCCTGCGGATGCTCTGCACGGTGCTGAAATCGACGGCCGGGTTCGCCTCCGTGGCCGGGTTCGACGTGGCCACCCAGCCGGCCGAGGTGCGGCGGCACATCGGCTTCCTGTCCGCCAACACCGGCGTGTACGACCGCATGACCGCGCTCGAGATGGTGTCGTACTACGGCAAGCTGTACGGCCTGAACGGCGCGGCCCTGACGGCCCGGCTCGACACGCTGTTCGACACGCTGCAAATGAACGACTTCCGCGACGTGGTCGGCGGGCGGATGAGTACCGGCATGAAGCAGAAGGTGTCCATCGCCCGCGCCCTCATCCACGACCCGCCGGTGCTCATCTTCGACGAGCCGACGAGCGGCCTGGACGTGCTGGTGCAGCGGGCCGTGCTGCTGAACATCGCCGACCTGCGGAAGCAGGGGAAGACGATCCTGTTCAGCACGCACATCATGACCGAGGTGCAGAAGCTGTGCGACCGCGTGGCCATCATGGCGAAGGGGCGGATCGCCGCCGTCGGCACCCTGGACGAACTGAAGGCCGAGTACAACCAGCCGGACTTCGAGGAACTGTTCTTCAGCCTGGTGTCGTGACCGGTGGGAATCGGGGCGGCTCGCCCTCCCGACCCGATGCCGCCATCGCCCGCGAGGAGAGACCATGCCCGCCGTGCCCCGCCTGACCGCCGCCGATTCCGTCCTCGTCGTCGTGGACGTGCAGGACAAGCTGCTCGTCGCCATGCCGACGGCGGAATCCCTCGTGGCGTCCGTCGGCTTCCTGCTGGACGTGGCG
>JAYUFU010000563.1:0-9220 GCA_043738505.1 Fimbriiglobus sp.
GCTGGGGCTGGCCGCGCTCGACTCCCGCGCCGAGCCGAACTACGACAAGAACCTGGCCCAACAAATGGTGAACCTGGGCGCGCACGTCGCGGCCATGACGCCCGGCGAACTGGCCGAGTGGGTGGCGAAGAAGGTGAAGTGACCCGCCGGCGCTCACGTCAGCCCCTTTATCGGGGCTGCCTTCGACGCCGGCGAGTATATCCTATGCACTCATGCACCGAACTGCCGAGTGAACTGCTCGCCCCTGATTGGGGCCGGCGCGGTCGGGCCTAAAGCGAATAGGAATCCACTGGCGATCACGCCTCCTTCTTCGCCTGTTCCTGGCATCAGTGCCCCTTGCATACCCATCTGATAAGCCTCCTTTCGGGGCATCAGCGAGAACGACGACAGCAGTAGGATTTCCTTGCATCGGGTCAGCGCGACGTAGAAAAGTCGCCGTTCCTCTGCGACTTCAGCAGGAGTCGGGTTCGCGGACCGATTTGAGATTAGTGCCTCCAAGCAACTGATGACGATCACGACCTTACTCGTCAGCCCCTTCGACTTGTGCAGACTCATGATCCGGACGTGTTCATCATCTTCCGGAATCTCCGGCTGAGAAACGTGAGTGCGGAGCCGTTCGAGCAACTCCGACCGCTCGATTTCCTCCAGCCCACCGAGAAGTGCCGCTCGGCGAAGTTCCTCGGCCCACTCGACGTTTTTCGGGAAGAGGGTGTCCACAAGAGCCGATGAAGCGAACGGGGCCAACCGTTCCAACTGCGTGCGAATCTCTGTGAACCGCGCTACAAGCGGCTTGGTGTAGGACAATTTCAGGGGGCCCGCTTCTAAGAAGAGCAGCGCCTCCCACGGGGCCAGATTGTTCGCTTCGCAATGTGTTCGCAGAGCCTCGTATCCTCGTGCCTCCCACGATTTGCTGGCACACCCCAACAGATATCGCAATGCCACCCGGTCTTTGGGTTTCGCGCTGAGCGTTAGGTAAGCGAAGGCTTGTCGGGCCTCGTCCGCTTCGAGCGCCTCCTCGTGGTAAAAGCTATGTGAAGGGACATCTTGTTCGGCCAGAGCGTTTCGCATCCCGTAGGCGAAATTCCGGCGCGGACTCAGGATCAGGACATCGCCCGGCTTGTAGCCCTTCTTCGCGATCAGGTGTTTGACATAGCAGGCGATGCCGTGGGACTCGTCGCCCGCGCGCGTCCACTGCACGATGTGGAACTCGCCATCCGGATTCGTCACTTTCGGCACCAATCGGGGAGCCGTGCCTGAATGGTTCTGCAAGATGAAGCGGTTGGCCGCTTCCACCACCCTTTTCGGGCACCGTTGGCAGATTTGCAGGTCGTGGTCGCGGGTGGCCGGGTACTCTGTCGTGAACGTCCGTATGCCTTCGGGATGAGCGTACCGGAACGAATAAATCGACTGGTCTTCGTCACCGAAGATGGCGTAGGAACGACCATCCGCGAGAACGGTGAGGAGTACTTGTTCTGCCTTGTTGAGATCCTGGAATTCGTCCACGATGACGTGATCGAAATCGGGGCGGTCGGGGTGGGCTGGATTGTTGCGTATGTACCGGAGCGCCTCCGGCACCACCTCACCGATGAGCATCGCTTCGTGAAATCGCATCCACTTGAGCATCGCGTCTAGAAAATCCCGGTCGGCGGCGAACTGCGGCTGACCGGGGGCATCCCCTTGTTGTCGCGCCCACGCCGCTTCAAAGGCCCGCACTCGCCGTACTCTTGCCCGAAGGTCGCCGAACTCGCCGCAGCGATCCAAGTCTTCAAGCAGCGGCTCGATCTCAAACCGTGGGAAGCCGTTGTCAGTGAATGTGATAAGCGGACGGGGAACCCGTTTCGTCCAGGCTAAGACTCCGGCCTTCAGGAGCAACCCATAGCAGAAGGCATGCAGCGTGCCGCCGACGATTTTATCGCAACCGTCCACACCCAAACTTCGGATCTCCTTGACCATGTCAGCCGCTGCCGTTCGGGTGAAGGTGACGGCAAGAATTCTACCCGGATCAACCCCTTCCGAAAGCAGTCGCATGAGCCGCCGCTTCATGGCGTAACTCTTCCCCGTGCCGGGGCCGGCCATAACGCGGTTCGGGTTTTCCGTGGCCGCAGCGATGTCGCGGTGAACGCCGTCGAGGTTGTCGGACCAAATCATCGCGTTCCCACCTTTGGGTGGCTTGGCATGGTGAAAGCTAGAGGCCGCCACTCTTCCGCCGCACACGGCGGAAGGGTGCAGACAACCATATTCTATACCAGCCCCTTGATCGGGTCGGCCCCTTCGACGCCGACCAGCTTCTGGTCGAGGCCGCCGTAGAAGTAGCTCAGCTTGTTCGGGTCCAGACCCATCTGGTTCAGCACCGTCGCGTGCAGGTTCTTGACGTGGTACTTCGCCCCGTCCGGGTTCGCGCCGAGTTCGTCCGTCGTGCCGACGGTGGTGCCGCCCTTGATGCCGCCGCCGGCCAGCCACATGGTGAAGGCGTAGCTGTTGTGGTCGCGGCCGCTGCCCTGCGCGTACTCGGCCGTCGGCTGCCGGCCGAACTCGCCGCCCCACACCACGATGGTGCTGTCGAGCAACCCGCTCCGCTTCAGGTCCGCCAGCAGCCCGGCGATGGGCAGGTCGGTGTTGCCGGCGTGCTTGCCGTGGTTCGCCTTCATGTCGCCGTGCGCGTCCCAGTTGTCGTCGTTGTGCGCGCCGCCGCTGTAGATCTGCACGAAGCGGACGCCGCGCTCCACCAACCGGCGGGCGAGCAGGCACTTGCGGCCGAAGTCGGCGGTGCGGGCCTTCGTCGGCCCCTCGATGCCGTACAGCTCCAGCGTTTCCTTGGTTTCCTTGCTGAAGTCCACCGCCTCCGGCGCGTTCGCCTGCATCTTGAAGGCGAGTTCGTAACTGGCGATGCGCGCCGCCAGCTCGCTGTTGTCCGAACGCGCGGCAAGGTGTTCCTCGTTCTTCTCCTTCAGCCGGTCCAGCAGCAACCGCTGCTGTTCGCGGGTGACGCCGGGCGGCGGGGCGAGGTCGAAGATGGGCGTATCCGTGGCGCGAAGCGTGACGCCCTGGTACGCCGCCGGCATGTAGCCGCTGCTCCAGTTCTTCGGCCCGGAGATCGGCCCGCCGGTCTTGTCCAGCATGACGACGAAGCCGGGCAGGTTCTCGTTCTCGCTGCCCAGGCCGTACGTCACCCACGACCCGATGCACGGCGACCCGGACAGCAGCTTGCCGGAGTTCATCATCAGCATGGCCGACCCGTGAACCGGGCTTTCGGCGTACATGGTGTGGACGAACGCCATGTCGTCCACTCGCTGCCCCAGGTGCGGGAACAGGTCGGACACCCACTTGCCGCTCTTGCCGTACTGCTTGAACTTCCACTTCGGCTCGACGATGCGGCCCTCGTCCCGCTTGCCGCCGCGGCCGAACGTCTTCACCTTCACCGTCTTGCCGTCCATGCCGATCATGTTCGGCTTGTAGTCGAACGTGTCGATCTGGCTCGGCCCGCCGTACATGAACAGGAAGATGACGGCCTTCGCCTTGGCCGGGATCATCGGCTTCTTGGCGGCCATCGGGTTGGCGAACGCCGGCCGCGCGTCGGCGGCGGCCGCGGTGCCGCCGAAGAAGCCGTCGCGGGACAGCATCCCCGTCAGCGCGAGGCCGGTGAAGCCGCCCCCCGTTTGCCACAGGAACTCGCGGCGGGTGCGTCGGCAGAACTGGTTCGGGGTGCGCATGGTATTGAAGGGGTGTTGGTGGGGTGGGTGGAGTTACTTGGCGAGTGCGGCGCGGAAGTCGTCGAGACTCGGGGCGGAGTAGGCGAAGCGGAGCAACCGTTTCAGTCGAGCCTGATCCGCTTCCAGCCGAACGGACGCGGAGACATCCGCCGGCACCGACCCGTACTGCTCGGCGAGTGCTTCCATCAGGTCGGCACGGCGCGTCGTCACTTCGGCTTCGGCGAGCCATTCTTGCAGGATCGGGGATTCGATCATCTTGCCCTCCCTCATGAAGATGCGTTTCAACAACTCTTTATCGTACACGAGGTTGCCAAGCACCTGGGCCACGGCCAGCAGGTTCAGGTTCCGCGAGCCGGCCGTCTTCGCGTCGATCACGTCGCGGCACTGCTGCAACACCGGTTCCGGCGGGCCGTCGATGCGGGTGAGCGGCACCCACGGGGCGAGGCCGGGGTCGGTCAGCGGCAGGAAGTCGGTCGCCGACAGTTCCCACAGGTTCACCACCCGCCACGTCGCCGCCAGCTCCGTCCAGGCGAGCGGACTCGTCAACCCGACGCGCGGCTGCACCGTCACGTTCCCCTTCGGGCACAGGACCAGGGTCACCACTTCCGGCAATTGCCCCTTGTTCAAGTACGTCAGCAGCACGTCGGCGAGTAACTCGCTCGCGATGCGGTTGTCCGGGCAGGTGTTGATCTCGATCAGGAATAGCAGCGGCGCGGGATGGCCGAGCCGCACCACCTCGACCAACCCGTCGGGCAACTGCCGCGACTGCACCACCTCGCCGGGCAGCGGCTTGAACGACACCAAGTCCGTCACCCCGGCCAGCCGGAGGATGGCGTCGGCGAAGTTCTCGATCAGCCACTTGCTGCTGGCGTCGTACCGCTGCCGCATGGCGTCAGTTCCACACTTCCAGGTCGAGGCCGGGCACGAGCGCGAAGTCGCGGGCGTTGCGGGTCACCAGCGTCGCGCCGTGGGCAATCGCGATGGCCGCGATGCGGAGGTCGTTGGTGCCGATGCGAATCTTCGCCGCGCGCCACGCCAGGAAGAGAGAATGCGCGACGACGGTGTATGGCAGGATTCGCAGGGACGCGACATCGCCGATCGCCGTCAGCAGGAAGTCGTAGGCCTCGGCGAGCGAAACCTTTCCGCGACCGGCCTCGGCTCGGCGGACGGTGTTCAACTGTCCTCGAATCGCTTCCCCCGCGGTGACGATGGCAATCGCCTGCTCGTCGCGGGGAACGGCCGAGGCGCGGGCCACCACCGATGGCACCTCGTCCACCAAATCCGAGAAGATGTCGGAGTCGAAAATCGTCATTCCGGAAACTCGCGCGCCTTCTCCTCGTCGCGGAGCCTGTACGCCTCGGCAACGATTTCCCGGAGGTTCTCCCGGTACGCCGCCGAATGCCGCCCGACGAGGTCGGTGACCGCGACCGGCGGCATGTCGATGGTGACCAACTCGCCCGCGCTCTGCCGTCGGGCCAACTCCGCCTTGAGCGCGTCGATGGCTGCCGGCTTCGTGTCGCCCATCGCGTTCACCTCCGGCGAGCCGAGGATGCACGCCGCGAAGCGACCGTCGCGCGGGGTCACCAGTACGGAAGCTGTCATCGCGCCTCCCTCCCGTTCGGGTTCAATCCAGGTAGACGAACTCGTCGTTCTCGATCAGCCATTTGCTGCTGGCGTCGTACCGCTGTCTCGTGGCGTCAGTTCCACACTTCCAGGTCGAGGCCGGGCACGAGCGCGAAGTCGCGGGCGTTGCGGGTCACCAGCGTCGCGCCGCGGGCGATGGCGATGGCCGCGATGCGGAGGTCGCGGGTGCCGATGCGAATCTTCAACGCTTTCAACCGAGCGAATTCGTCTTCGGCGGCGGCGTGGTATTCGAAGACTCGGAACGCGGCCAAGTCGCGGAGGCTCTTGAGAAAGTACCGATACGCCACGGGCAGCGGCAGTTTCGACCGTCCGCTTTCGGCTTGGCGAATCGAGTTGAGCTGCCCCCGAATGACCTCGTCCGCGGTGACCACGGCGATCGCCTGTTCCTCGCGCGGGATGGCTGCCGCCCGCTCGACGACGGCCGGCACCTCGTTCATCAGGTCGGTGAACAGATCGGTGTCGAGGATGGTCACTCGGGGAACTCCCTCGCTTTCTCTTCGTCCCGGAGGCGGTAGGCTTCCGCCGCGATCTCCCTCAACAGTTCCTTTTCCTCCGCGCTGTAGGTGCCAACTCGGTCGGACAACGCGAGCGGCGGCAACTCGATCTGTCGCAACTCGCCGGCGCGGTTTCGGCGGTCAAACTCGGCCTCCAGAGCCGAGACGGCGGCGGTCGCGGAATCGCCCATCGCGTTCACCTCCGGCGAGCCGAGGATGCACGCCGCGAAGCGACCGTCGCGCGGGGTCACCAGTACGGAAGCTGTCATCGCGTCTCCCTCCCGTTCGGGTTCAATCCAGGTAGACGAACTCGTTGGTGTTCAGCAGCAGCAGCGCGTACTGCGCCAGCGCCTTCTTGTCGTCCAGCTTGTGCTTCGCCTTCAGCGCGGCGATGAACGCCACGTCCTTCGCCACCTCGTCGGCGGTGGGGGCGCGGCCGGCGGTCAGGCGGACGCCGCGCGCCACCTGTTTGGCCACGTCGTCGGGGAACTCCTTCGCCAGCCGCGCGGCCAGCGCGACCGCCTGCTCGTTCGTGAACTCGCCGTTCAACATGCCCAGCGCCTGCGTCGGCACGGTGGTCGTGTACCGCACCGGGCAACTGTTGTCCGAGTCGGCCTGGTCGTGGTTGATGAGGATCGGCACTTGCAGCGACCGCTTGACGAAGACGTACACGCTGCGGCGGTTCTGCTCGTCGAGCGGCGAGTCCGGCCAGTGGGCCTTCTTGTCCGGGTACGAGATGCCCGCGAGCACTTCGGCGGGCAGCTTCGGGTACACGCTCGGCCCGCCCATCTTCGGGTTCAATTTGCCGCTCGCGGTCAGGATCGAATCGCGGACTTCCTCCGCGCCCAGCCGGCGGGAGTTGAACCGCCACAGCAGGACGTTCTGCGGGTCGGCCTTCAGGTTCGCGGCGTCCGCTTTGGAAGAGCGCTGGTACGCGGCGCTCGTCATCATGAGCTTGTGCATCCGCTTCAGCGTCCAGCCGCCGTCCACGAACTCGGCGGCTAGCCAGTCGAGCAGTTCCGGATTCGTCGGCAGCTCGCCGAACTTGCCGAAGTCGTTCGGCGTCGGGACGATGCCCTTGCCGAAGTGGTGCAGGAACAGCCGGTTCGCCATCACGCGGGCGGTCATCGGGTTGTCCTTCGACGCGATCCAGTTCGCCAGCGCCGTCCGCCGGCCGCTGCTCGCCGCGCCCTTCGCGGCGAGGGGGATGACCGGGTCGGGCAGGCCGAGGATTGCCGGGAAGCCGGGCGTCACCTCCGCGCCGTTCGCGTGCGCGCTGCCGCGGATGTTCACGAACGTGGCCGGCGGCGTCTTGTCGCACAGGTTGACGCCGAGGGCGAACTCCTGGCTCGGCACCGGCTTCCGCTTCAGGTCGGCGATCTCCCGCGTCAGCCGGCCGTGGTCCTTCTTCTGCGCGTCGGTGAACACCTTCGGCAGCTTCTTCAGCACCAGCGGCCGGTCCAGCCCCTCCGACGCCCGCTGGTCCTCGGCTGGCATCGTCTTGATGGCCTCGTCCTCCACTGCCACCATCTGCTTGGTCAAGTCCTCGATCTTCATCTGCCGCTCGATCAACTCCTTCTCGTACACCTCCCGCTTGGCCTTCGGGGTGATGTCGATCAGGTTGAACCGCGAGCGCGGGTCGCGGCTCTCGGAGAACTCGCGGATGTCGCGGAAGAAGGCTACCAACTTGTAGTAATCCGTCTGCGGGATGGGGTCGCCCTTGTGGTCGTGGCAGCGGGCGCAGTTGAGCGTCATGCCGAGGAACGCCTGCCCGGTGATGGTGACGATGTCGTCGAACCCGTCGAACCGCGCTTGCAGGGGGTCGGCCGGCTCGTCGTCCCACACGCCGAGGCGATAGAACCCGGTGGCGACGGCCTCCTCGGAGTTGTCCGTCCGAGGCAGCTCGTCGCCGGCGACCTGCTCCTTGACGAACCGGTCGTAAGGCTTGTCGTCGTTGAAGCTCTTGACGACGTAATCGCGGTACCGCCAGGCATACGGCTTCGGGTTGTCGCGCTCGTACCCGTTGGTCTCGGCGAACCGCACGATGTCCAGCCAGTGCCGGCCCCACTTCTCGCCGTAGGCCGGGCTGGCGAGCAACTTGTCGATCAGCTTCTCCCACGCCTTCGGGTCGGTGTCCTTCACGAACGCATCGATCTCCTCCGGCGTCGGCGGCAAGCCGGTGAGGTCGTAGTACGCGCGGCGGATGAGGGTCGCTTTGTCCGCGGGTGCGGACGGGGCGAGCTGCTTGGCGGAAAGCTTCGCGTTCAGGAAGGCGTCAATCGGGTGGATGCCACTCCCTTGCGGTCGCGGCTCGAAAGGGACGGTCGGCCGCTTGACCGGCTGGTACGCCCAGTACGCCTTCTGCGCGTCGGTGAACTTCGGCTTCTTCGGCCCTTCGACTGCGGCGGTGCCGAGTTTGTCCGCCGGGTACGCGAAGCCGTCCGTCACCCACTTCGTTAGCACCGCGATCTGCTCCGGCTTGAGCTTGTCGCCGCCGGGCGGCATCTCGTACCCGTCCTTGGCGTGGTTGACGGCCTGCACGAGCAGACTGTCCTTGGCCTTGCCGGGCACGGCCACCGGGCCGGTGTCGCCGCCTTTGATCGCGGTGGCGCGGGTCCGCAGGTCGAGGCCACCGCTCAGCTTGTCCGGCTTGTCGCCGTGGCACTTCAGGCACGACGCCTTCAGAAGCGGCGCGACCTTCTCGTCGAAGAACGCGACCTGGTCCTTGGTGAACGTCGGTTCGGCGGCGGGGGCGACGGACGCGGCGAGGACGACCAGCAGCGCGACGGCGGACGGGCGGACGACGGACATGAGGGAACCCCTCGGAGCAGGCGGGATCGGCGTGAGATGAGAATTATACCGCCCGCCGGCGACGTGTCGCAACCGCATTTCTAAAGGCTGTTGCGAAAAGCGGCGGGCTGCGGGAGTTGCTGGCCCGCCAAGCACCCAAGCGAACCGCTGCCAATCCGCGCCTGTGTCCCGTCGGGCGCGGGGAGCGATGCACTCCAAAAAGCCTACAGGCCCGCCGGGTCCGGCGCAGCGCCGGGTTCGGCGGCACCGTCGGGCAGCCATTCCCCGAGGACGCGGACCAGCCAATGATCCGCGAAACGACGGGCGTGAACCTGCACCCCGACGGGCAGCCCACCGCCAGGCGGTGTCACCGGGACGACGGCGGCCGGCGTTCCCATGGGTATCGTGGGGCAAAGGTAGCCGCCCAGAAACCGCGAGTAGGGCACGTCGGCCCCCTCGAACCGGATCGGCCGGCCGCTCCGCTGCCGCGGAATGGCCGGCATTGGCGAGGTCGGCAGGATCCACAGCGGGTGATCGACGAGGAAGCGGTCCACTCGTGCGATCAGTTCGTCGCGGCGGGCC
>JAYUFU010000564.1:0-9176 GCA_043738505.1 Fimbriiglobus sp.
CTCGCCCTCCCGCATTCCCATACTCAAATCTCGCCGAGCGGCTCCTTCGAGTCGCCGAACGTGTCCAGCTTCACGCCCGCCTTCGCCATCAGGCTCAGGTACAGGCTGCACATCTTGCGGTTCGGCTTGCCGGTGTAGTCCAGGATGCGGCCGGTCTTGATCGTCCCGCCGCCGCGGCCGACCATCACCACCGGCAGTTGGTCGTTGTTGTGGTTGCCGGTCATCATGCTGGAGGCGTACAGGATCATGCTGTTGTCCAGCAGCGTGCGGTCGCCCTCTTTCACGGCATCGAGTTGCGTGGCGATGTAGCCCAACTGTTGGAGGAAGAACTGGTTCACCTTCAGCCAGTCGCCCGCGTCGGTGTGCGACAGCAGGTGGTGGATCATGTAATCGATGCCGCCGACCGCGTTCTGCGCGGACTTCAGTTGCGGGAACCGCAGCGACGAGTGGTCGTTGTTCAGCTTCAGCGTGGCCACGCGGGTGGTGTCGGTGCGGAACGCCAGCACGAGGATGTCGCACATCAGCCGCATGTGCTGGTCGATGTCCTGCGGGATGCCGTCGCCCGGCCGCTTCATGTCCGGCTTGTCCAGCGTCGGCCGCCACCCCTGCAACCGCCCGGCTTTGCCCGCCGCTTCGATGCGGGACTCCACTTCGCGGACACTGGACAGGTACTCGTCCAGCCGTCGCTGGTCGGCGCTTCCGACGGTGCGCTTCAGCCCCTTGGCGTCGTCCAGCACGGCGTCCAGCACGCTCTTGTCGGCCTTCCCGACTTCGTCGCGGAATAGCCGGTCGAACGCCAGCGCCGGATAGACCTCCAGCGGCGTCGGCGTCGTGGCCGAACTCCACGAGATGTGCGAGCTGTAGATCATCGAGTAGTTCTTGTGGATGGCCGCGATGGACGGCTCGCACCCCAGCACCAGGCTCGGCACCTTCGTCTGCCCCTTGATGGCGTTCGCCACCACCTGATCGCAACTGATGTCGGATTTGATCTCGCCGTCCGGGGCGAGGTGGGCACCCGTCAGCAGGTTGCCCGTCTGGCAACTGTGGATGCCGCCGATCAGCGCCTCCTGGTTGTACAGCCCCTTCAGGAACAGCAGCTTCTCGCGGACGGGCAACAGCGGCTCCAGCACCTTGCCGAGCGTCATCTGCTTGCCTTCGCCCTTCGCCCACCACTCCTTGCTGTGGAAGCCGTTGCCGGAGAACAGGACGGCGAATCGCACCGGCGGCTCGGACGGCGCGCCCTTCGGCTTGTCGTCGCCCCATACGGGCCGCGACTCCAGCCACGGCAGCGCCATCGTGACGCCGACGCCCTTCAGGAACGACCGACGGGGGAAGGTTGAATTCATCGCAGAAACTTCCAAGGGGCGAGTTCACACACCCGGATTGTATCTGCCATCAGTGCCGGGATACGAAGGGATTCTACAGTGCGAGGTGTTTTGAGGGTCACAAGTCGAACGCATGGCAGAGCGGCTGCCGGAACAGGCAAAGACTGACTTGACGACCCAATTCGTGACGGTACATTTCATTCATGGCAAGCCGCCTAGTCCGTGGCTAGTGCCAAACTAGTTCTCAAACTGCCGAGGCAACCGTGACTGAAACTCAGGAACCCGCACAGTTCGCGAAGGAACTTGAGGCGCTTGGAACTGTTCTCAATGCGCTGGGTTCCTTGGACGAGATTCAGCGCCGGTTCGTCCTCCGCACCGCGACAGAACGATTTGGCCTTGGTGGTTCATCAGCACTCACGACACCCCAACAACTTGCCGCGCAAGCGAACGGATGGAAAGATCCAAGGACTCCGAATGGAGTGGTGAGCCCTGGACAACTTGACGGCCTCAGCCCAAAGGATTTTCTCCGCCTCAAGAAGCCAACAAGTGAACTCCAGAGGATGGTCTGTCTCGCCTACTATCTGGCAAATGCCAGGGAATTGCCTCACTTCAAAACCACCGATCTCACGGCCCTGAACACAGAGGCGGCAGCTCAGAGGTTCTCGAACGCAAGCGCAACGGTAAATAACGCGACCGTTCAAAGTCAATTCTTCTCCCCGGCTGGGGATGGTGCAAAGCAGTTGACCGCGCTTGGCGAAGACTACGTCCGAGCCTTGCCCGATCAAGATGCCGCGAAAACGGCCATCTCGGAACATAAACCGAAGCGCAAAAAGGCCCAACCCGCGAAGAAGAAGGCTTCAGCCAGCCTAGGGAAAGCTGCCAAGTAACCGACGCGCCGCGTCTTGGAGGCGACTTGCTTCCCGAAGACTCATTGAAAGACCTGCTGAGTCAACCATCTTTCAGCAAGGTTGACAAATTGCTCGTCTGTCTAGCTGTTACACCCGAGACGGCAAAAGCTGTTCGAGTTGTTCGGGACATGGCCGTATCGAACGGGCTGAGAGCCGCAAAAAACTGGAACATCTCGGACTTGCTGATTTCTGCCGCCGAGAATGCCGTGAGGACAACCGGTGGGTGGGAACTCACGGCTAAGGGCAGCGAACATGTCGCGAGACTCGCTGGCCCCTTGCTGAATTCACCCGTGCCGAAGGTAGCTTCTTCACTTCGCGCGCAACTCGTGAAGGTGGTAAACCTCGACACCCAGCGATTTGTCGAAGAGGCCATCTCGTGTTTCGAGGCGAGGCAATATCGTGCTGCGGCAGTCCTGTCGTGGGTCGGTGCGGTCGCGGTTTTGTTCGACCACATAATCGCCCACCACTTGACGGCGTTCAACGCAGAGGCAGTTTCGCGAACTGCCACGTCAAAGAATCCTTGGCAACCTGCGAAGACTTCAGATGACCTTGCCCGGATGCGAGAAGGAGAGTTCCTGGTAGTCCTTGAGAAGATCTCCGTTCTCGGCAAGAGTGTGAAAACGCAGCTTGAGAAATGCTTGGATCTCCGAAACGGGTGCGGGCATCCCAACTCCCTGAAGATCGCTGAACACGCCGTGGCCTCGCACATCGAAGTGCTAATCCTGAACGTGTTCTCTCGGTTTTGATCTCACACAACTGGGGCAAAACGGCCAAGTGGTGCGAGTCATTCCCCACCCTCGCGTCCCCGCGTCTTCGTGAACTGCGGGCTGCGCACTATCGCCATCACCGCCGCCGACACCTTGCCGTCGTTCTTCGCCAGCTCAGCGACCATCTCGTCCAGCAGCGCGGTGTCGGAGAGCGTCACGCTGCGGCCCAGGGCGTACCCGAGCAGCCGCTTGCAGAACAGCCGCACGATCACGTCCTTCTTCTTCGTCAGCAGGTAATCGCGGAGGCCGTCGAGCCCGTCGAAGGCGGTGCCGTCCTTCAGCTTCGCGGTCGCGTCCACGGGCAGGCCGCCGAGGTCCTTCGTCCGCAGCCGGCCGACGGCGTCGTACTTCTCCAGCGCGAAGCCGAACGGGTCGATGCGGGTGTGGCAGGTCGCGCACGAGGCGTCCTTCGCGTGGCGTTCCACCTGTTGCCGGGTGGTCAGCCCGCCGGTGCCTTCCGCCTCCGGCAGCTGCGGTACGTCCTTCGGCGGGCGGGGCAGCTTCTCGCCGAGCAGCGTTTCGACGACCCAGTTGCCGCGAAGCACGGGGCTGGTCCGCGACGCCCCGGACTGCTTCGCCTGCACGCTGGCGAAGCCGAGGATGCCGCCCCGGCCGTGCTTCCGCACGCCGTCCACCTTGCGGAACTGCGGGCCGACGACGCCGGGGATGCCGTAGTGCTTCGCCAGCGATTCGTTGAGGAACGTGTGATCCGCATCCAGCACGCTCCGCACCGGCCGGTCGGATTGGAACAGGTCCTGGAAGAAGCGGATGGCCTCCTCGTTCATGTCGCCGCGCAGCTTCTTGTCGAACGTCGGGAACAGCTTCTCGTTCTTCTCGTTGAACTCGTCGAACGCGCGGACGTGCAGCCACTGCGTGCCGAACTCGACGGCCAGCGCGCGGAGGCGGTCGTCCTTCATCATGCGTTGCGCTTGCGCGGCGAAAACCTTCGGGTCGCGGAGTTTGCCCTCGGCCATCACCTTCCGCAGTTCCTCGTCCGGCGCGCTCGACCAGAGGAAGTAGCTCAACCGCGTGGCGAGTTCGTGGTCGTTCACCGCTCCCGGTTCCTTGCCGGACGGCGCGGTTTCGATGCGGAACAGGAACGCCGGCGCGATCAGCACCCGCGTCAGCACGCCGCGAATCGCCTCGTCGTGCCCCGCTCCCTTCGCCCGGATCGCCTTGTACAGCAATTGCAATTCGGCCTTCTCCATGCCCGTGAGCGGCCGGCGGTAGGCGCGGCTGGCAAACTCCAGCACCGCGTCGAGGTGCTTCGGTTCCGCCGTCGCTTCGTCCTTCTGCAACCCGTCCGCCCGCTTCTGGAACGCCGGCTTCAGCGACAGGAAGAACAGCTCCATCGCCTTCGGCTGATCCTGCGTGACGAACCCGATGAACTGCGGCAGGTAGTCGTTCTCCAGCACTGCCTGCCGGCTGACGAAGCGGTGTTCGGTCCACAAGAGTTCGAGTTTCACCTTCTGGGCGTCGGAGAGAAAGAGCCGTTCGAGCGGTTCGTCCTCGCGGTGGAACATCTTCAGTGACACCGCCTCGTCAGTGGGTACGACGGTCGGGAAGCAGGTGAACAGCGGGAAGACTTTGCGGAACCCGGCGTAGCCGGCCAGCAACTTCTGGAACCCGGCCCCGTTCGGCGATGCGAGCAACGCCGGCTTCCACCCGTCGTTCGCCCGCACGCGGACGATGCGGTTCTCGTCGGCCCCGGCCGGCAGCGTGGCATCGACGGCGAACTCGTAGCTCTGGAGCAGCGCCGCCGGCAGGCGAATTGCCACCGTCGCACCGGTGTTCGTCTCCAAGTTCACGCCGTGGAAATGCGTCTTCGGGATGCCGAACGGCGGGCCTTTCATTCGTGTGGCGATCTTCGTTACGTCCACGCCGGCGAAGAGAGGGCCGTCGGCCGAAACGAGCTTGTCGTACAGCATGCGATCCGGGTCGCTGTCCTTCGGGCGCGGTCCTGCGAGCAGCGCTTCCGCTTGCTCCGCCAGCTTCGCCGTGTCGCCCTTCGGGTCGGCGGCGGCCGTCCGCCAGCGGCCCAGCACCGACGCCGGCGGGATGAGCGCGGGTTGTCCGCTCGCGCCCTTCGTTCCCCCGCGAACGAAACTCCAGGTGTCTTTGTTTCCGTGCTTATCGGCGTGCGGGTTGCCGGTTTGAATGGTGTCGGCCACGTCCGCCGCCACGTCCCACGCCTTCCCGCCCTTCGCGGTGTCGGCAATCGTGAACGCGATCTCGGTCATGTCGCAGGTGTGGTCGCCGTTCTGGGCGTCCACGGCCAGCACGAGTTCGTCGCCCTTCTCCACCTTCACCGTTTGCGCGGGCAGCTTGATCTCCTTGCCGAGGTCGAGCGCCCCGTCGCCGAGGGCGGTGGCGCGACCCGCGCGGCGGTGTTCCATCCACCACGCCACGCCGTTGCCACACGCCGGGTGCGCGTGGGCGATCTTCGCGGACACCTTCACCTCGCCGGCCATGGGACTCTTCCACACGACCGCGACGAACTCCTTCGGCAGCGGGTGCATGGAAACGCCGTGCGCCACCACCCGGCCGGGGATTTGAAGGGTCGCGGCCGAACTGTTGGAAATCACGGCCGGCAGGTCGGTGCCCTTCTTCCGCCAGCCGGAAATGGCCGGCCACTGCGGGTTCGCCGGCGTCTTGTCTTCCAGCAGCGTCAGTTGCACGGCGGGCGTGGTTTTCGGCCCGTCGCCGGGCTTCAGCGGGTCCACCGCCAGCACCTCCACCCACCGCTTCAGGAAGGCCGCGTCCAGGCCGTGTTTCTTCGCCGCGTCCGTCACTGACAGTGTCTTGTCATTGGCCAGTTCGACCGCCGCCGCGAGGTGCTTCTTCGCGTCGACGAACGCCGTGGCGTAGTCCAGTTCGTAGGCCGCGCCGAACGCCTCGTAATCCTTCAACAGCAGCGGCGGCTTGCCGGGGGCCTCGAACCGGGGCCGCTCCCAGACGACATTTCCCTTCGTGGCGGCCAGCTCCTCCGCCAGGAGGCTCACGACGACTTCGCGTTCGCCGGGCAGCAGCTTCACCGCCACCCGCAGCGGCACGCTCGCCACCGCCGGCGGATCGACGGCCACCTGCCGGCTCGGACTCTCGGCGTACCCGCTGCCGGCCGGTCGCATGTAACTGCCGACGTTGACGGTCTTCCACAGCGCCGCCTGCCGTTCCGCGATGTCGGCCGCGAGCGCGGGCACGTCCTTCTCGGTCGCCGTCCGCCACTTCGCCCGGATCGCGTCCAGCGGGTACGAGGGTGCGGGGTCGGTCAGCGCGGCCCAAAGTGCGGCGAGGTAGTTCGCGTTCAGCTTCTCCTTCGCCGCGATGTCCGCGACCTTGCCCGCCGCCATCGCTTCGCGGTGCCGCACCGTGGCCGTCAGGTACGGAGCCACTGACAGCCGGCCGTCACCGGAGGCGTACTGGCCGTAGAACTTGCGGAGCCGGTCCGTCGCCTCGATGGTCCAGTCGCGGCGGGTCTTGGTCGGCGAGAAGCGGAGGCCGTCGGGCATCAGCACCGCGTGGTCGGCGATGTCCTTCGCGGCGTTCAGGTACTTCGTCAGGAGGGCCGGGGAGATGTCGGTCAGCGCCTCGGCGGCGTTGGTGAACCCTTCTCCGGCAGCCCCGTCAGCGGGGAACTCGCGCGTCGGCCGTAGGTCCACGCCGGTCAGGTCGCGGATCGTGTAGTCGTACTCGGCGTTGCTCAGGCGGCGGAGCGGGACGAAGCCGGGGTCGCCGGTGCGGGCTTTCGCCTCGGCGTCGAGGAAGTCGCGGGTCCACGCCAGTAGTTTCTTCTTCTCGTCGGCCGTCGGCTGCGGCTTCTCCTTCGGCGGCATCTCCCCGGCTTCGATCTGCTCGATCAACTGCTGCCACGGCTTCAAATCCTTGCGGATGTCGGCGACGCCGGCGAACCGTTCCAGGTCCAGGCTGCCTTTCTTCAGCTTGGTGGAGTGGCAGTCCAGGCAGTACTTGGTCAGCAGCGGGCGAACCGTCGCGTCGAATGTGGCCTTCGCGGGTTCCGGCTTCTGGGCGGTGCCGCCGCCGCTCAGCAGCAGGGCGAACAGGCCGGAGGCGATGCCGATGCGGACGATCCATCCCCGGCGGGGGAACGGGAGAGGCGGGAGAGCCATGTCGATACCTTCGTCGGGCGCGGACACGCGCGGGTGGGTATCGATACTTTGCGGGATCGCGGCCGGATGAGCAACCGGAAACCGCTACTTGCCGGGCATGGTCGCGGAGGCGGGGATGAGTTGATCCGACCGCGTGTCCCACAACTTCGGCACGGAATCCTTGCTCGCCGAGAGGACGCGGTGTCCGGTGTCGTCCACCGACACGGCGAAGAGTGGGCCGGCCGAGCCGTCGTACTGACGGGTGACGGTACCGCGTGCCGCGTCCCACAGCTTCACGACTTCGTCCGCCCCGCCCGTGAGGACGGACTGCCCGTCGCGTGAGAACCCGACCGCATAAATCGGCCCGGCGTGCCCGGCGACGGCGTGCCTTGGCGCGACTTGGCTTCGGTCCCACACGAACAGCCGTCCGCCATAGTCGCCGGCCGCGATAGCCCCGCCATCGCCACGCACGGCCACGCAATAGACCAGTTCGCGCGGGCCGTCGAACGCTGTCACGGCGTCCGTGGTCGTTTCCCAGGCGGAAACTTGTGATTGCCGCACGGCCACCACAACCCGGCCGCTATCACTCAGTGCGATGGCGTGAATCGCCCCCGCGCCGAAGTCCTTCTTCTTCGTCAACGTGCCGGTCGTGTCCCACAGCCGGGCGGTCCCATTCGCGGTGCCGGTGACCACCCAGCCGTCATCGCTCACGGCCACGCACATCGGGTTCTGCTTCTCGTGGCTGAACGTGTGTTGCGATCTTCCGGTCACGCCATCCAAGACGCGAACGGTGCCGTCGCCGCTCGCGGACGCGGCGAACAACCCATTCGGGCTGATCGCCACGGCGTTCACCCGCATTCGGTGATGAGTTCGCGCGATCTCGCGGCCGTCGGCCGCGTCCAGAATCAGCACCGTGCCGTCGCTCAGGCCGCGCACCAGCCGGCCGGAGTTGGCATTCACCGCGACCGCGGCCGCGGTCGCCGGGCCGCGGCCGTAGCTCAGCCGCAGCGGTTCGGGCGGTGCCGAAGCGGTCGCGGCGACCGCGCCTTCACGCCCTGAGTTGGAGTCGAGTTTCGCCACCTGCTGCCAGCCGAACCAACCGAAACCGCCGGCGAGCGCCACCGACGCCAGCGCCGCGAGCGGTCGCCGCTTGGACCACGCCCACGCGCCGCGCGTCGGGTAGACGGTCTGGCCGAGGACGCCGCGCGGGACCGCCTCGTCGCCCGTGCCGTACTCCTGCGGCACCCGGCCCGGCGGCATGTGGAAGGTGCCGAACAGACAGTCCAGGAATGGGAACGTCGGCGCGAAGTTCTTGTCCAGCCCCTCGGCTTCGGACGTGTGGTGCCAGCGGTGGAACACCGGGCTGGCCAGCAGATAACGGAACGGGCCGAACGTCCAGTTCAGGTTGGCGTGAACCATCGCGGACAGGATCAGGTTGACGGGGCCGAGGACGACGAGCGCTAGCGGCGAGAAGCCCATCAGCAGGATGACCGCGTCCGCCAGGGCGAACTCGGCGACGGCATTGACGGGGTGGAATCGCGCGGCCGAGGTCCAGTCCACGACTTCCGGCGAGTGGTGGACGGCGTGGAACTTCCACAGCGTCCGCGTGTGGAAGACGCGGTGAATCCAGTACATCAGCACGTCCTGCACGAGCAGGATGACAAGGCACTGACACCAGAGCGGCCAGCCGCGCGCGGCGAACTCCTCGACCGCCGGCTCGCGGCCGTAGAGGACCAGCACGCCGACGATCAGGAACGCGAGGCGGCCGACGGACGTGACGAACGGCAGCAGCAGCCAGTAAACGAGGTCCGTGAGCGCCGCCCGGCGATCCGCCCACCAGTTCCGGCCCGGATTGCACGGGGTGAACCGGGTCAGGACGAGGAACGCGGCGCAGAGGCCCAGCCACCAGCACAGGGCCGTCGCCCACACACCCAAGATTCCCTCGACCCATTCCATGCGGACCCCTCGCGCGACCTGTTGAGGCCGGCGGGATACCGAAAATGGGAGCGGGAAGCCAGAGGGGTTTGAATGGGCGAACCCGGCCCGCCAGGGCCGTGGGTGGGCTTTCGC
>JAYUFU010000565.1:0-3020 GCA_043738505.1 Fimbriiglobus sp.
CCCCTCGGCGACCAGCATCACGCCGATCAGGATGAGGAAGCTCAGGGCCAGCACCTTGATCGTCGGGTGCCGGTCCACGAAGTCGGCGATCGGCGTGGCGAAGTACAGCATCACCAGCATCGCGATCACCATCGCCACCATCATCACCCACACCTGTTCGACCATGCCGACGGCGGTGATGACCGAGTCGAGCGAGAACACGATGTCGATGACGGCGATGGTGAAGATGGTCCACGCGAAGCTGACCCGCTTGGTCGGCGCGGCGGCCGGCGTGCCGTCCCGCTCGGCCTTCGCCTCCTCCACCTTCGCGTGCATCTCGTGGGTACTTTTGCCGATCAGGAACAGCCCGCCGGCGAGCAGGATGAGGTCCCGCCACGACACCTCCCGCGCCTCCATGTCGTGCAGCACGCCGAAGTCCGGCAGGGTGAACAGCGGGGTCGTCAGCCCGAGCAGGAACGAGATCGAGAGCAGCAGCAGCAGGCGGGTACCCAGCGCCGCGGCCAGCCCGACCTTGCGCGCCTTCGGCTGCTGCTCCTTCGGCAGCCGGCCGGCGATGATCGCCAGGAAGATGATGTTGTCCACGCCGAGGACGATCTCCATCGCGGTGAGCGTGAGCAGCCCCAGCATGACCGTCACCAGCGACAGTTTCTCCTCACTGACGACCTTGATCTCGCGGATCTCGGTCTTCTTCAGCCGGGCCTCGCCGCCGGGGATTTCGACCACGAACACCTCGTCCGTGACGCGCCCGCGGAGCACGGTCTTGTCGGTCAGTTGCACGCTGTCGCTCGACTTCCCCTCCGGCTCCTTCTGGAACGTGACCCGCTTCACGTACCTCATGCCGACGGTGGTGCTGCCGGTGTCGGTCTTCAGGGTGATCGCGGCGAGCCGCAACTTGCCCTTCGGGACCGACCCGGCGGCCACCGGCTCGACCTCCACGTTTTGGAACTGCGCCGGGTCGTCGGCCGCGGGCGCAGGGGCCGACGCCGACGCCGACGGCTGGGCGAACAGCGGGCGCAGCGCCGTGAACAGCACGAGCGCGAGGCCGACCGACAGAACGAACACGGGGAGCGGGCGGCGGGGCATGGCAGACCTTACTTGAGGGAACGACTGTTGACGACTGTAGTAGATGAGCAATCTCGACGCCACCAGTTTAGCGGTCGTCGCGGAGGGACGACGCGTTCCCGGTTGCCAATCGCGTGCCGGGTGCGGACAATCCGGACATGAGCCGCGAACACGACTTGCAGCGCGTCCTCGACTGCGGCATCGTCGCCGTCGTCCGCTTCAGCGACCCGGACCCGCTCGTCGCGGTAATCGAGGCGCTGGCCGCGGGCGGGGTCACCGTCGCCGAGGTCACCTTCACCGTGCCCGGCGCGCTGGACGTGATCCGCGCCGCCAAACAGAAGCTCGGCGACCGCGTGCTGCTCGGTGCCGGCACCGTGCTCGACCCGGAGACGGCCCGCGCCGCGCTCCTGGCCGGGGCCGAGTTCATCGTCGCCCCGAACCTGAACCTCGACGTTATCAAGGTGTGCCGGCGGTACGACAAGCTCGTGATGCCGGGCGCGTTTACCCCCACGGAAGTCGTCGCCGCGTGGGAGGCCGGCGCGGATGTCGTGAAGGTGTTCCCGGCGGACGTGGTCGGCCCGGCGTTCTTCAAGGCGCTCCGCGGCCCGCTCCCGCAGGTGAAGCTGATGCCGACCGGGGGCGTCGATCTGACCACCGCGACCGCCTTCCTTGCGGCCGGGGCGGTGTGCCTGGGCGTCGGCGGGCAACTCGTCGATCCGAAGGCCGTTGCGGCCGGCGATTTCGCCCGCATCACGCAACTGGCGAAGCAGTACGTCGAGGTCGTGAAGCGCCACCGCTTCGGTTGATTCAGGACGGCAAGCTAACCACTAGAGGCACAGAGACACAGAGAAAACAGGAGACCTGTGTTTTTTAAGAACGAACTCTCTTCGGTCTTCTCTGTGTCTCTGTGCCTCTGTGGTTAGCTTGCCGTCTGTCTTCACTCTCACTCCACACTCTCATGGCAGATGTCATCGCGTTCGGGGAGGTGATGGTCCGGCTGGCCCCGCCGCACTTCCAGCGGTTGGAACAGGCGCGCTCGCTCGACGTGGAGATCGGCGGGGCGGAGCTGAACACCGCCGCCGGGCTGGTGCGGCTCGGCCGCTCCGCCGCGTGGGTGTCGCGCGTGCCGGACAGCCCGCTGGGCAAGCTCGTCACCAACCGCGTCCGCGAGATCGGCGTCTCCGACCACTTCGTGCAGTACGCGGCCGACGGCCGGTGCGGCGTGTACTTCCTGGAGTTCGGCGCGGCGCCGCGGGCCAGTTCCATCCTGTACGACCGCAAGGACTCGGCCATCTCCCGCGTGCAGTGCGGCATGTTCGACTGGCCGACGATCTTCACCGGCGCGAAGTGGCTGCACGTCTCCGGCATCACCGCGGCGCTCAGCCCGGGCGCGGCGGAGGTGGTGGACGAGGCAATGCACGCGGCCCGCGACGCCGGCGTGAAGGTGTGCTTCGACCTGAACTATCGGGCGAAGCTGTGGCCGCAGGAGCGGGCCGCCGAGGTGTTGGGCCTGCTGCTCCCGCAGGTGGACGCGCTGATCGCGAGCGAGGCGGACGCGGAGCACCTGTTCGGGATCACCGGCGGCGACTTCACCGAAGTGGCCGCGGCGCTGGTGGAGCGGTTCGGCGTGACGACGGTGGTCGGCACGCGGCGCGAGGCGAGTTTGGTGTGGCGAACCCGGTTCGCGGCGGTGGGCTACTCGAAGGGCCAGACCTACGAATCGGCGTGGTACGAGGTGGAGATCGTGGACCGGCTGGGCGCCGGCGACGCGCTGGCAGCCGGTCTGATTCACGGCCTGATGGACGGCGACTTGAAGAAGGGGCTGGACTACGGCGCCGCGCTCGGCGCGCTGAAGCACACGATCCCCGGCGACCTGCCCTGGCTGACGAAGGACGAGGTGGAAGCCGCGATGCA
Organism: Fimbriiglobus sp.; assembly: GCA_043738505.1. Taxonomy (GTDB): domain Bacteria; phylum Planctomycetota; class Planctomycetia; order Gemmatales; family Gemmataceae; genus JALHQU01. The sequence continues at coordinate 2,977 of JAYUFU010000565.1, forward strand.
GGGTCAGGGCTTGCGGATCAAGCGGTGACTTCTTGTGGGGTGGG
>JAYUFU010000566.1:0-3018 GCA_043738505.1 Fimbriiglobus sp.
GAACGACAGGAGGTTCTGCACGGCCTCCTTGCCCAGGTAGTGGTCGATGCGGAACACCTGCTCCTCGCGCAAGACGCGCAGCAGGCGGCCGTCCAGGGCACGGGAACTGCCCAGGTCCTTGCCGAAGGGCTTCTCGACCACCACCCGCGTCCACGGCCGGTCCGGGTCGCGGCGCGCCAGGCCGGCGTCGACCAGTCGCTCGACGATCACCGGGAACTGGTCGGGGTCGGTGGCCAGGTAGAACAGGCGGTTGCCGCCCAGCCCGCGCTCGGCCTCCAGCACCCCCAGGCGTCCGGCGAGCTCGCCGTAACTCTCCGCCACGGTGAAGTCGGCCCGGTGGTAGAAGACGTGTCCGGCGAAGCGGTCCCAACCGTCCCGGTCCCCAGGGTGGGCACGGCCGTGGGCCTCGGCGGCGGCGTGGAGTTCGTCGCGGAACTGGCGGTCGTTCTTGTCGCGCCGGCCCACCCCGACGACGACGAACGGCGCGTCGAAGAAGTCGGCCTGCCACAAGCGGAACAGCGCCGGGAGCAGCTTGCTGTGGGTCAAAGCCCCCGTGGCACCGAAAATGACCACGGCGAAAGGCTCCGCCACCTGCACGGGACGGATCGGTGAAGTCCCGACCGGCCCCGCCGACGCGGGGTGAACGTCGCCGGAATCTGCCATCGGAGCCGCCCCCTTTGCCGAACCCCGCCTGCGCGGTGAATGCCGTCTTCCTGAAACCGACCCGACTGAACCTGGGCCGGGAGATTCCCCCGGCCCTATGTGCTACTGGGCGTTCATTTGCCCCTCGACCTCGCCTCGATCTTGGTGATCACGAACCTCTCGTCCGTCGTCACGTTCGTCGGGTAGTCCTTCTTGAGGTCGGCGAGCTGGGCGGGCTTGCCGTCCAGGCTGATGGCGACGCCCTTGCCGACATCGTAAGCGTGTTTTCGGTCGTCTCCCTTCAAGAGCAAGGTCACCCCGCCGGCCCCCGCCGCCACAACCGTCGCCTCGCGGACCTCGACCCGGACGGCCGAGACTCTGAAGCCCGCGTCGCTCACGGCCTTCCGGACCGCGTCCACGCGGCACCTGGCGTCTTTCTTGAACGCGAACCGCGCCGCCTTCGCCCCCGCGTCCGCCTCGACAGAACCGTCCTCTACGCACGGCAGAGTTTGGAGTGCCTCGTGCACTCTCGCGGCGCAGGCGGGTCAGGTCATGCCTTCCACGGTCAGGACGTACTCGCCCGGGGCTTCGGCGCGGGCCCGGACCCGGGTGATCACGGAGTCGGCCCCGACCGTCACCCGGACGACGAAACCCTCTTTCAGATCCCCGAGTTCGGCCACTTGGTCGTCCAGGGTAATCTCGGCACCGCGGGCGACGCCGTGGGTGGACTCTCGGGACCCGCCCACGAAAGTCAGGGTGAGCTTGCCGTCGCCGGCAGAGACTACCGTCGCCTCACGGGCTTTCTCATCGGCGGCCGTGAGCCGCGGCCCGCCCAGCGCTACGGCCAGCGTCACGGCCACCAGAATCGGAACACGAGCCGTCATCGGTTTGCCCCTTGTGAAGGTTCGGAAGACACCGGAGAACGAAGCGAACCTCCAAGTTCGACGCCTTCGGTTACGCGACCACTGTATCGGCCGAGGTGTGAGGGTACACCCGCCGACCCGCCCCGGCTTACTCAACCCAGGAGCGTCCTCAGCCCGGCCATTGCGACGGCGGGGTCCGCGATGCCGTGGTAGACCGGCGGAATCTCGTTCTCCAAGCCGAGGAGGCCGTAGACCGCGTGCATGGCCCCGCGGACCGAGTACTCGACCGTGAACACGACGTCCTCAGGGATCTCCACGTACTGGCCGAGGAACGCGAAGTTCTCGGTGCCCGGCGGGATCACCGGAGGCCGGTCGGTCGCCCCGCGGCGCTGGAACTCGCTGGTGATGTACGGCATCATCACCGGGATGACCGTTGACGTCCGCAGTACCTCGTCGAGGACGTCTTCAAACCGCAGGTGGTAGACCAGTTCGGTGAGGATTTCTCGGCCGGTCGCCGCGGACATCGGCTTCTCGACGTAATCCCCTTGAGCGTCGATGAACAGCCCGTAGCCCCAGAGTGTCGACGTGCCCTCCGGCTGCCCGGCGAAGTGCGGTTGGTGGGGCACGACGATCGACATCAGCCAGCCCGAGTCCTTGAACGTCATCAGGCCGCCGGTCCCCGGCCGGTTGCCGGAAAACGCGGCAATGCGATCGACGAGGAGTGGGCTGCGCATCGTCACGGTGAACGACTCCCACTTGCTCTCGTCGACGTTCCCGCTGAACGCGGAGGGGCGTCCGAACCCCGCCTCTTTGCGTGCCAGGTTCTCCCACAGTGCCCACGCCCCGTCCCGCTTGTCCCGCACCAACTCCGGGGCGTGGTCGTCGTCGCCGTCGCGCGAGTCGGCGGTCATCGACCCGACCGTGAGGAACGCGTAATCGTCCGGCCCCAGGGCGTGGGTGAGCGGCCGCCCGCCGCGCGTGCAGTGGAGGGTTTCGACGCGACGCGCGCCCACCGGCCCGACGAAGTCCGCGTCGATCACCCTCGTGCCGTACTCGAAGACGACTCCCTTCCCGGCCAGCCACTGCTCGATCGGCCGGACCACGCCGTCGTACTGGTTGAGCGAGGTCCGCCGGACCCCGCCCAAGTTGTGGATGCGCGGGAACTCCTGGAGGAAGCGGAGCAGGTAGCGCTTCAACTCGACCGCGCTGTGCCAGTTCTGGAACGCGAAGGTGGTCCGCCACAGCGCCCAGAAGTTGGTGCCGAAGAAGTGCGGGGAGAGGCGGTCCTCGATGCGCTGGGCCCCCAAGACCCGCTCCGGCGTCGCCAGGAGCTGCACCAACTCGAGCCGGTCTCGCCAGTCGAAGCCCAGGTCCTTGGCGTCGAGGATGCGGCGATCCCGGTCGATCAGTCTCGCCCGCGCGTCCGGTGGGTTCTCCTCGTTGAACGCCCACACTTGGTCTTTGACGGAAATCGCCGGGTCGTCGAGGGACGGCACGCCCCGCAACACGTCCC
>JAYUFU010000567.1:0-9148 GCA_043738505.1 Fimbriiglobus sp.
GGGTCGTCAGCGGTTCGACGTGCCTCGGCTCGATGGGCAGGATCGTGAATCCGGTGTCGTGAATCGCTTCCTGGATGAACTGCGGGAACGGCACCGTGAGCGTGTACTTGCCGACGCAGACCTTGATGGCCACCTCCCAGTAGCTCGCCGGGCTGACGAACACCCGGTTCGCCGGATCGTCCAGCAGCCCGCGCGCGGTGGCGGACAACTGCGGGTCGTCCAGGTAGTACCAGAGGAGCGTGTGAGTATCGAGCAGCAGGTCCATCACAGGTACTCCGCGAAGTCCTTCAGGTAGTCGTTGTCATCGGAATGGATGACGAGTTTCCCCTTCCCGCGACCGGGGGTGCGCGGAGGGAGCGGCAACTCCGGCGTCAGTCGGGCGACCGGCTTGCCGTCGCGGGTGATGACGACGGCGTCGCCGGCGGCCAAGCCGTCGAGCAGTTCGGGCAGGTGCGATTGCACCTCTTCCATCGTGGCGGTGGACATGGCCGGGTCTCCTGGTCCCTTCAAGATAGCCGAAGGGCCGGGTCGGTTCATGGGGTGGTGGCGAGCAGCACCCGGATTTCGCCGACGATGGCGGCGATTTTCGCCTCCTTCGCCAGGATGCTCGCGACGAGTTGGTCCGGCGGCAGGTGTTCGGCGTCCGGCTTGGCGTTCGGGTTCTTGCGGTCCAGGTTACACCCGGCCGCGATCAGGTCCGCCGCCGGCACCTTCCACGCCCGGTCGGTCTCCGTGCGGGCCGGCCACCACGCCAGGCAGTCGGCGAACTCCTCGAACTGCATCGGGGCCGTCTTGGTGTAGTTCTTCCGGCCGGCGGGCAGCGGTTGCTCGTAGTACCACACGTCGGCCGTCGGGCCGGAGCGGTCGAAGAACAGGACGTTCGTCGGGATGGCGGTGTACGGGGCGAACACGCCGTTCGGCAGCCGGACGACGGTGTGCAGGTTGAAGTTGGCCAGCAGCTCGTGCTTGATCCGCCCGCACACGCCGTCGCCGAAGAGCGTCCCGTTGGGCACCACCACGGCGGCGCGGCCGGCCGGCTTCTTCCGCAGTAGCCGCATGATGAGTTGCAGGAACAGCAGCGCGGTCTCGGCCGTCTGCTTGTCCGCCGGGAAGTTGTTCTGGATGCCTTTCTCCTCCTCCCCGCCGAACGGCGGGTTGGTGAGGATGGCGTCCACCCGCTCGCCGTCGCCGATGTCGGCGATGCGGCGGTTCAGGCTGTTCGCCTTCTCGATGGCCGGCGCGTCCAGCCCGTGCAGCAACAGGTTCATCTGGCACAGCATGTACGGCATCGGCTTGGCCTCGGTGCCGAAGATGCTGTGCTGTTGAAGGGTGGCGATGTCGGCGGCCTTCTTCGCCTGCGCCTTCAGGTGGGCGAACGCCTCCACGAGGAACCCGCCGGTGCCGGCCGCCGGGTCGAGGACCGTCTCGCCGAACCAGCTCGTTCGGCTTGGCAGTTCGCACTCCCTTCCGAGTTCCTCATCCGGTGTCGTCCTCGCAGATACCCCTGACGTTTCAAATCCCTAAATCCAACGCAGGCCGCAGCTTCTTGCCGCCCACGAACACATAGTCCTTTCCCTCGACCCCTCGAAACTTGAACTCCCGAGCGCTTCCCGTGTTGTAGTTCGCCTTCGTCATCTCCAGCAAACCAAGCTCGACCAGCCGCGTAATCGTCCCCGAGACCACCACTTTCTTTGCGGTGAGTATCTCCCTCACCTGCTCAACGGGTAGAAGGATAGGCTCTTCCTTTTGGAACTCTTGGAGGTGAACAGCCAGCCCGACGATCCCTCGCGCGTAGCGTGAGGACTCCAGTTCTTCGTTGAGCAAGCGGATGGGCCGCGTTTCCAGCCTTCGCTTCGCGAGGTCCATGGCGGTCCACCCGTAGGGGAGCCGCGGGCGCGTTCTCGTCGCGACGAGAGCCGCGCTCAACTCCTCGGGTTCGTAGCCTCGCTCACGGCACATCCACGCCTTCACCTTTTCGAGAAGGGCTGACTCGACCTCTCCCCATTCCTCACGGAGCCGCCACTCGACCCGGTGGAAGTTGAGCGCGTCGGTCGCGAGCAGAAAGTCCCCCTGATCCTCTGGATCGACGAGGCTCTTTTCGCTGGTCTGAGCAGACGAAGCGGCAAGGATCACGGATGCCAGCTCCCCCGGCGTCGTGACTGGTGCTTTGTCTTCGCTCAGTTTGATCGGGACCATGGCCGCTCCTGACCCGGTTTTTGGCCAGTGTCTATTGTACTCTGCAAAAAAATCTGCTCAATGTCCGCAGCGGGATTCGGTGTCACACATCCTTAGACATCTTGAGACATCTTGTTGCATCCGAGGAATCCGTGCGATCCTGAGAAATCTTGTATCATCTTTGTTATGTCCCGAATAGTCCTGTGGGTCCCAAATCGCAAAGCCTTTACCGGCATGAACTTGTGGTAGCTCGCCACGGCTCCTTACGCTACAATTGGCTGGGCTTTTGGACGGTCCAACTGCTCAGAACACCTCAGGAGGCGATCATGCCAGCCATCACCACGATGGAAGTCACCGAGCGGCTCTCCGCGATGGTCGTGACGGCTCCCTCCGCAGGCTGTGGCGAGACCTGCGGACACGACGGGCCGGTCAAAAAGATCCCGGTCCTGCCCCGAGCGATCCAAGACGATGAGATCACCGAAGGCGATTTTAGCCTGCTGTTCCGTATCGCCGAAGACAGCAACGCCCCTCGGGGCAGGTTGCGTCGGCCCACGTCGTCCTTCCCGGCGGTGAAAACCGCCACCAACTGACGCGCTACCGACAGAACGGCGATACAATACCCCTCATCCACGATGAGGGGTGTTTTCGTTTATGGACGCCGATCTCCCGCCAGCCATCGTTCGCCACGAGTTCACCGCCGCCGATTGGAAAGGCGTCCAGCACTTCGACTGTGGCGATGCCCCATACGAGCGTGAGGTGTCCGACTGGATCAAGGGACCCTGTGATCCGGATGTCGATAGCGCGTTGACCTCGATCAGCCACCCTGAGCAGCCGGGCAGGGTCTGGTTGTACAAACTCGAAGACGGAACGCTGTTAGGGTTTGGGGCGCTAGGCTACAACGAGTGGCGATGGAGAGGAAAGAACGACCCGAAGGTGCCCGTCACGGTCATTATCTGGGTCGGCCTGCAACGCGAGTTCCATGGAAAACCTGCAGGCCCCAAGGAGTACAAGTACTCGGTCCTCATCCTGAACGACCTGATCAAAGAGGCGGAAAAGGACCAAGCCACGCACCCGGCCCTCGGCTTGAGTGTCCACAAGGACAACGTGAAGGCGATCAAGCTATACGACTGGTTCGGGTTTGAATCCGATTTTGAACCCCGACGCAACAAGGAAACGAAGGAAATCGAATACCTTCGGATGGCCGTCGTGCTAGACGATGAGGCGGTCCTAAGGCTTCGCGACGAGGCAAAGAAGAAGAAAAAATAACGTGGACAGGGTCGGGCATAGGAATCCGTGGAAAGTGTGCGATCCGGGTGGCGCGGACCCGAAGAAAACCGGACATAACTTGGAAAGAGTGCCAGGAACCCGTCCTGGATGCCCTGCTTCAAGCTGTAGGTGTACAGCGGGTTGCCGAAGTAGAGGTAGGAGTCGCGGTTGTCCTCGCGCAGCGGGGTGGCGGTCATGCCGAGTTGGTACGCCGGGGCGAAGTGGGTGAGGATGTCCCGCCAGCGGCTTTCGTCCCGCGCCGACCCGCGGTGGCACTCGTCGATGACGATGAGGTCGAAGTAGTCCGGTGGGTACTGGTCGAACAGCGGCGGGCGGCCGTCCGCGCCGGCGAGGTTCTGGTACAGGGCGAAGTACATCTCCCGGCCCTTCGTGGCCGTCCCTTCGATCTTGTGCCGGGCCAACTGGAACGGGGCGAAGTCCTTCGCCTGCGGGTCATCGACCAGCTTGTTGCGGTCGGCGAGGAACAGCATTCGCGGCTTGCGGATCGGCGAGCCGGTGGTGTTCCACCGGGCGGACCACAGTTTCCAGCAGATTTGGAAGGCGACGGTCGTTTTGCCGATGCCCGTGGCGAGCGTGAGCAGGCACCGCTTCTGACCGCCGACGATGGCGGCGACGGCCCGCTCGATGGCGATCCGCTGGTAGTACCGGGGGCGTTTCTTGGGGTCGAAAAAGTCGGGGATGCGAAGGGCGTCCGTCACGGCCGACGAGTGGGCGCAGCCGATCTGGTAGCGCTGCATCAACTCGGCCGGCGACGGGAATGCGGGGATCGTCGTTTCCTGATGGGTGAAGGCGTCGAACTCGATGATCTCGGTGCCGTTGGTGGCGTAGGCGAAGTGCAAGCCGAGGACGCGGACGTAGTCCTTCGCCTGCTGGAGGCCGTCGGCGGCCGGCCGGTCCTTCGACTTGGCTTCGACGACGGCGAGCAGGATGTCCCGGCTGAAGAAGAGCAGGAAGTCGGGGACCTTCTTTTTCAACCGCTTCGGCTTCCCGCCGACCAGGATCACCCGGCCGGCGGTGATGGCGATCTGCTCCTCGAAATGCCGCTCCCCGGCGGCCCCCCACCCGACCGCTTCCAACTTCGGCCGCACAAGCGTCCGGCAGGTTTCGGCTTCGTTCATGGCGGGCCGCCCGTCCCGGCCGCGCATGGCGTCTGTCGCCTGCCGTCAGCCGGGGACGGGTATCGTACCGGCAAACGTCGGTCTGTCAGCGGGGATGCCCTCCTCCACCGACGGAACTGGTATCGCACCGGGATCGTACTTCCGGGCCTTGAGCAACTTCGCCAGCCGAATCTTGTCCTCGGTCGGAAGCCCATTGAGTAGGGCAACGAGTCGGTCCTCGGCTCCGTGTTGGTCCATGAGTGGCTTGATGAGCGATTCCATCTCCTTCAGGTACCGCTCGAGCTCGCGCAACTTCTTCTCGTCCATGTAGAGGTCTTGCAATTTCGCCTGATCCTGAAGCACGGCGAGCGCCGTGCGGTAGTCGGCGGCTTGGAGCGCGCGGGCGTACAGCGCCTCCCGGCGGGCGAGGTGCATCGCGCGCAGGCGGCTCCACCGTTTCTGACGGCGTTCGACCAGAAGGCCGTCGGCCCACTCGATGTAGCGCTCCAACTGGCGGTCGCTCACGCCCCACTGTTTTTCCGACGCATACCGACGGATATCGTGCAGCTGCGCCCCGTCCAGGCGGATGGCGAGAACCTCCTCCACCCGCAGAAGGATGACGGCGTTCGTCGCCTTCGCCGGCTTCTGCTTCGGGGGCGGTTCGGCGTCAGTCGTCGGCATGGTTGGCACTCACGAATTGGTCGATCCACCCGGCGTACCAGTCGTGGAGCGCGCGGTCGCGGGTGGCGGTGAGTTGTTCCAGGCTGTCGTTCTTCCGCAGGTTGGCCGATCCTTCCAGCACGAGCGGAACCGACCCGTCGCGGAACTCGAACAGGGCGATCTTGGCATGACACTTCGCGGCGGCGATCCGACTGCCGGGGTGGTCAACTTGGATTTCCTCCCGCACGGCCTGGAACAGTTCCTTGTTGTGCCGGGCGAAAAAGCCGCTCAGCAGCACCGTGAGCGTGCCGACGGTGCCGCCGTCCACTTCGGTGACGAGTTCGCGGAGGGTCCGCTTGTTCGCGCTCAAGGACGTGACCCGCAAGTGCACGACGGGCCACCGGCGGACGGTGGCGACAATCACCTGCGCGAGGTCGTACCGACCGCTCATGATGGTGTGGATCGTCTCGCCGGGCGGGGGCAGTTCGGGTAGCAGATCGGACGCCAACCGCGCTTCGTGCATCCGCCGCGCGGCCGAACGAGTGCGAGCTGGCGACACGTCCGCCGGTGGCTTGGCGACGGTGCCGAACGACAGCGGCGGGAGGGCGGAGAACGTCACGGGTTAACTCCCTCCGCCGGCCGCGCCGCCGGCCTTCGGCTTCTTGGCCTTACTCGGCTTGTTCAACCCGAAGTCGAAGCTGGTATCCTTCCGCCGGACAAAGGCGGCGGCGGGGCGGGGCTTGGCGGTCCGTTCGCGGCGCGAACTTGACGGGCTTCGGCATGGGTGGTTTCCTCCGGTTAGTCGGGCGGGATTGCTGAAGTATACCGACGGCCGTGGTCCGGTTCCGGGGCGTAGCTACCGGCGCTTGGCGGCGCGGGCCTTCGCTAAGTTCGCGCACCTCATCGGACGCCGCGCCCTCTCCCGCTCCTGTCGCCAGCGGCGGCGCTCGTCCTCCCACGCCGCCATCCGCACCCGACAGCGGCGGAAGAACTCCTCGGTGGCGGCCTGCACCGCGTCGGCGAACGCCGGGTCCGCCAGCCAGCGGTACACGGTGGCCCGATGGACTCCGGCCTGACGCGCCGCGACAGCGATTCGCAGCGTCTCCCGGTAGGCATCGAGGAACCGCTTCTGCCCCCCGATTTTCGCTGGTGTGTTAGGGTTTGCAAGCATGGTGTCGCACCTGTCGCATGAGTGAGGGGCAAGTTGGTGTCACTTCCGGCGCGCGCTGGTTTTCGCCGGCGTGCAACGTTTTGCAACCTTCGTGTCGCTCATGTCGCGGGGCGTGCAGGCTGGGATCGGTCCTGTTGCGGCTCGATTCCGCGCCGAACGCGGTCGTCCTTTGGTGGAGGAAGTCGGAACGCGATGGGAGGAGTTCAAGCTTCCCCCTTCGGTTGGGCACGGTCTTGGAACACGCGGTCATCGAGGATCGGCTTGGCCGATGCTTGGTTCGCCCCGTCCGGTGGTGCCAGCAGCCGCGCAACCAATGCCCGCTGATCGGCCGGCAACGCGGCGAGATGCGTAAGGAGTTGAAGCAGGTCCGGGGCGGCCGAAGGGGACGGCCCGGCGGGGTTGGTGCAACCGGCGGTGCAACCGGCTTCCGGCTGTTCAGAATTGCAAGGAATTCCAGGCGTTTCGACGCTGGACTCGGAGGTTCGGGACCAAGAGGTCGCAGGTTCGAATCCTGTCAGCCAGACTCGACGTAAGTCCTTTGCCGATAGCGGTTAACGCTAACCCATCGACATCCGGTGGTGCGGCTCGAAAGCCCAAAGAATCCAGTACCGTACTGGATTTGGCTCCGAGTGCAGCACCATGCCTACATCCAACTCCCGCCCGCCCGCCTACCGCCATCACAAAGCCCGCGATTGCGCCGTCGTCACCATCCGCAGCAAGGATCACTACCTCGGCACCTTCGGCTCGCCGGAAAGCTGCGAGAAGTATCACCGCCTCGTCGCCGAACTCCTCGCCCGCCAGCCCGACCCGCCGCCCCTCCCCGCCGACGCGCCCCTCACCGTGACCGAACTGATCGCCCAGTACTGGCGGTTCGCCAAGGGTTACTACGTCAAGGGCGGCCAGCCGACCAGCGAGATCCACTCCATCAAGCTGGCCCTGAAGTTCGTCCGCCGGCTGTACGGATCCACCCCCGCCGCCGAGTTCGCCCCCAAGAAGTTGAAGGCCGTCCGCGAGGCGATGGTCGTCCACCCGATCACCCGTCGGGTGAAGGAGACCGATCCGGACACCGGGGAAGTCGGCTGGGTCCGGAAAGTGGTTCGCGTGGGCATGGCCCGCAAGTGCGTGAACAAACTCGTCGGCCGGATCCGCCGCCTGTTCGCCTGGGCCGTGGAAGAGGAACTGCTGCCGGTCGAGGTGCACGCCGCCCTGCTGCGGGTGAAAGGCCTCAAGCGGGGGAAGACGGCGGCGCGGGAGACGCCGCGGGTCCGTCCGGTGCCGGACGAGGCGGTGGACCGCGTGCGGACGGTCCTGCGGCCGACCGTCCGCGCCATGGTCGAGGTGCAGCGATTGTCCGGGTGCCGACCGCAGGACGTCGTGCAGATGCGGCCGCGGGACATCGACCGGACCGGTTCGGTGTGGGAGTACCGGCCGCCGCGGTTCAAGACGAGCACCACGACGACACCGGCACCCCCGACCGGGACCGGGTGGTGTACCTCGGGCCGAAGGCGCAAGCGGTGCTGACGCCCCTGCTGCCGGCCGACCCGGACGCATACCTGTTCTGCCCGGCGCGGGCCGAGGCCGAGCGGGCCGAGGCCGAGCGGAACGGGCACCGCCGGGCGGCGAGGGCGACGCCGCCGACGCCGAGCCAAACGGCACGGAAGCCGAAGGGCCGCGCGAAGGCCCCGCTCCGCGCGCATTACCCAGTCGGCAGTTACCGGCAGGCGATCCGCCGCGCGTGCAAGCGGGCCGGCACCCCGTGTGGGTGCCGAACCAACTCCGCCACTCGCGGCTGACCGAAATCCGCAAGCTTTTCGGCCTGGAGGCCAGTCGCGTGTGCGGCGGGCACCGCGAGATCGGCGTCACCCAGATCTACGCCGAACAGGACCGCGACCTGGCCCGCCGAGTGATGGCCCAGGTCGGCTGACGGCAACCGTCGTCTCATCACCAGTTCCGAACGCACCGGCCGGCGCGTTCGGAGTCCGCCTGTCCCTCGCGAGTATCCTCATGAGTGCCCGGACCACTGAGTGGCGGCCGAACCTGTTGGACCTGTACACCCTGGCCAGCGACCTGATCCGCTTCCGCTACCTGGTCGAATTCGAGTACGTGTCCGAACACCTGAACCCGCTGGACGCCCCTCCGCCCCCAGAGGTCGTCGCCCGGTGCGCCGCGACGATCACGCACGTCGTCGAACGGATGATCCAATCGGGCGGGGACTCGGAAGCCCTCGCCCTCGTCCGGAACGCGGCGTCCGACATGACGCATCGATTCCTGGACGCCTGGATGAACGCCGAGCACCGCGATCGGCTCGAGGTCCGCTACCAACTCGGCCGGTTCCGCGAGCCGGACCTCCCGGCGTGGGACCTGGACTGGCTGACGCTGACCGCCCCGCTCGCCCCCGCCCCTTCACCGGCGGCACTGAGCGGCCCCCCGGTCGCCGCCCAACCGTCCGCCCAAAGCGGAGCGTCCTCCTCCGACCTGGACGGCATATCTGCCTTGCCCGGAGCGCCGTTCGCCCCGGACGCCTGGGAGCCGTTCGCAGCCGCCGTCCGTCGCCTCGCGGACGCCGTCCCCGCACAGGATCGCCCGGTGTTCCGCTTGGGGCAGGAACTTGCCCGCGTCCGATACCCGCTGCCGAGCGGTTAGGCGTCCGGCGTGACGAGGGGTGTGCCTCTCGAAGTAGGCACTACGCGGCGAGCAACTTCCAGTGTTCCTCCCACTCCACGGTATCGGACAAGGCGAGCAACTCCACGAAGGAGCC
>JAYUFU010000568.1:0-9139 GCA_043738505.1 Fimbriiglobus sp.
CCCGCGGCGGGCTAACAAAACACCGCGACACCTGCCCGAAGTCCGCTCTAGCCGTTGGGCGTGTCGAGGATCGCTTGCAACCGGGCCGCGAGGACCGGCGGGAGGCGGGACGGCCACGTCGCGTCGATCAACCCGACATCCAGCAGGTCGCGGAGGTGGGTGCGGTCTTTGTCGCGGTTGGCGACCAGTTTCATGCGCACGAGCGCCTCCAAGCGGAGAACCTGGAACTCGACGCCGGGTTCGGAATCGGCCACGTCCGGCGCAGGGGTGTTCGCGTCGTCTCGTAGGGATTCGGTGGCGAAGACGACGTGAACGGCTTCCCGCGCTTTGCCCCGCTGTCCGTCGAGGAAGATGTCGAGGCCGGCAACGTGGCGGTGGATGAACCCGGCTGACGCCAGCGCGGCGGTCGCCGCGTCGAGGTCGCTCCGCCGAAGGAGGATGTCCACGTCCTTCGTGTTCCGTACCCCGGCGCGGTCGGCGCGGCCGACCCACTCGGCGACGGCGTTTCCGCCGACGACGGCATACGGCACCCCGGCGGCGGTGAGCGCCGCAATCGCCCGTCGCAGTCGCTCGCGCAGTTCATCCATGTGACGTGCCACCCTCTCCCAGCCGGAGACGAGAATCGAGGCTTCGGTCATCGGAACCTCCGGAGTGGATTGTCGGATCACGCCGGCGTCGCTTCCGTCAGCAGCGGGTACGTCGGCGTCAGGCGCGCGTCCGCGAGGAGGACTTCGTGCGCGGCGTCCGCGCCCGGCACGAAGGTGAATCGGACCCAGCAGTCATCACCCGCCGATCCCGTCTCGAAACAGAGCCGGTAGTCGCCGACCGGCAAGTCGATCACGTGTGCGCCCGCAGGCGTGGAGACCGAGCCGATTTCCACCGGCATTCCGGCGGTGACGCTGAACGGCACCGCGATGACTCGCGCGGCTTTCTTCGACGGTCGGAAGGCGGTGACTCGTTTCACGACCACGGTGGCGAGTCCGGAGTGGCTCAACGGCATGAAGGAAACGGACCCCGGTCGCCAGGCGAAGCCCTGCGCGACGTGGCGATCCGTCCAGTTATTGAACGGGGCTTGCAGTCGTCCGTCGAAGACGGCGAGCTGTCCGTACTCGATGCCGACCGCGAACGAGGCGAGCTGTGTCATGTCACTTCACCACCACGGCTTTCAGCTTGTTCTTCGCGCTCGCGGCGACCTTGGACTTCGGCGACGACTTGACGAGGTGTTGCAGCACCGCCACGCCGAACGCCTTCTCCTGGTGGAAGTGTTCGCCGAAGTGGAAGCCGAGGTAGAACAGGTCTTCGGGTTCGAGCCACTTCGCTTTCTCGACGACCGCCTGCGTCTCGGCGGCGTCGGCGGCCAGGCAGTGCGCGAACTGCCGCAGGCAGGCGTCGTTCTGGCGGGCGTCGAGTGCGATCTCCTTGGCCGACAGCCGCAGGCCGCACAGGGCCAGTTCCAGCCGCACCGGCAACCCGACCGACGGGTCGCGGGCCAGCAGCTTCAGGTACTTCAAGGCCGTGGCGTAGTCCTTCTTCTTCCGCTTGGCGGCGGCCTTCTCCAGCATGTCGTCGCGGAGGCCGGCGGCGTCGGCTTCCTTCAACAGGAACACCAGCGGATCGACGCGGTGGTCGTCGGCCTCCAGGTAGGCCAGCGCGCGGGTGAGGATTTCGCCGCGGGACTTGGCCGGGAAGGACTTCGCGTGCGGGGCCACCAGCTTCGCCAGCGCCCAGAGTTCGTCCTGCGCCTCTTCGGTCTTGAGCGCCGTCAAAAGCGCGGCCCGGCCGCTCTCGGAGCCGGCCAGTTTCGTCCGCGCCGCGTCCCGCAGTTGGCGGTCGTGGTGGGCCAGTTGGGCCATCAGCGCCGCGGCCACCTCCGGCGTGTCGCGGTCGCCGACTTTATCCAGGGCCAGCCGGCGGGCGGCGGCGTCCGGGGCGGCGAACAGGGCCAGCCACTCGGCTTCCTGCTTGGCGGACACCGGCAGACGGGAGAGCAGCACCAGCGCCGGCGCGGCGACGTGGAAGTCCGGCTCGACGGCGCAGGCGAACAGCCGCCGCCACTGTTCCTTCGTCGGCGCTTGCAGCCAGCCGCCGACGGCTTGCAGCGCGGCCGCGCGCACGTCCGACGAGAACGGCGGCAGGACGCGGTCCCACAGCACGTCGGCGGCGGCCGGGTCGTTCAGCGAGGCCAGCACCCGCACCACCGGCATCTCGGCCGTCGGCGGCAGCTTCTTCTTCTTGTCCGACGCCACCGCCACGAGTTCGGCGACGAGGGCCTTCTTCTGGTCCGGCGGCGTCGTGGGGATGCGGCCGATGATGGCGTTGGCGGCGGCGGTGGCCACTTGTGGATCCTTGTCGAGCAGCACGGCCAACCCGGCCTCGGCCCCGCCCGCGCCGGCCGCCCCGGTGAGGGCCGCCGCGATGTACCGCCGCAGTCCGGGGGCGACGTGGCTCATCAGCCCTTGCAGGCCTTTCACGCCCTCGGCCCCCAACTTCGCGGCGGCGTCGGCGGCCAAGTTCGCTTCCTCCCCACCCCCGCGGATGCGTTCCAGCAGCACCGGCAACGCTTTGGCCAGCTTCAGCTTGCCGGCCGCTTTGATGGCGAACACGCGGACGACCGGCTCCGGGTCGTCCAGTCGGGCGATCAGTTCGCCGCTCGCCTCGGCGTCCTTGATGCCGAGTTCGGTGAACACCAGCACGGCCGACCCGCGCACCTCGGCCGGCTGGTCGGCGTGCAGCAGGCGGATCAGTTTCTTGACGGGAACGTCCATCGGCGGCGACTCACGGGGGGCAGCGGTTCCTTTCAGGATATGGAGCGGTGTGCCCGCGCCACCTCATGTCTTCGGCACGAACTTCGCCGCCCACTTGGCGTCGCGCGGCGACAGCGGCGGGACGGGTGGCGCGTGGTAGATCCGATTCGCGTACCCCGCGTTGTCGTACACGTCGTCCAGGACGGCCTTCAAATCGAGCGACACCTCCGGCTCGCCGGTGCGGAGGGGGATCGGCACCGGCGGCAGCGTGTCCCGCAACAGGATGGGCCACACCTGCGCTTTCGGCCGGCCGGGCTGTCGGCTGACGAGGTACCGGTAGTCGCACGTCGGCGGCTTGTTCAGCGGCATCGGCGGGCCGCCGCGGAGCAGGTCGATCTCCACTAGATGCGCGGAACTGCGCAATAGCCGGTCGCGCTTCCGCAGATACGCCTCGCGGTCGTCGCCGCGATTCTTGTTCGACGGGCTGAGCAACTCGATCACCGTCACCACCACGTTGCTGTCCGAATCCCGGACGGTCAGCCAGCGGTGCTTCTGTTTGAGCCCGAGCGGAATGGTCCGGGTCAACGGCTTGATGGCCGCCCGCGCGGCGGTGGCGACACCACCTTCCGCCTCCCCATCGGCCTCGGAGACCGCCACGTCCGCGACGGCGAACACCCGCAGATCCTCCGATTCCTCGATGTGCAGCGCCTCCTCGTACTCGACGTAGAAGCGCGGCTGAACCACCCGCGTGAGGGCGTAGGTCATCTGGGCGAGCATCAGCCCGTGGAACCCGCGCCACAGGTTGGGCCTTTCCAGGTACGGGTTCATTCCGGGGAACGGCGACGGCATGGCGTCTCTCCGCGTGGTGGGGGCCGAACTCAGTCGAACACGAGCCGCAGCGCCGCGTTCGCCTTCGCCGCGTCCGCCACCGCCGCCTTCGTCACCTTCGACTTCCGCACCTGGAGTTCCGTCAGCGTCTTCACCGCCGCGATTGCCGCCGCCCCCTTGTCCGTCACCGGTGTCTCTTGAATCGACAGCTTCTCCAGCGCCTTCGCCCCGGCCAGGTTCCGCATCCCGTTGTCGGTGACTTTCGTCTTGTCGAGGTCGAGCGACATCAGCCCCGGCAGCCGGGCGAGCGCGCCCAGGCCGTCGTCGGACACGGCCGACCCGCTCAGCTGCACCTCCGACAGATTCGCCATCGCGGAGAGGGTGACGAACCCGGTGCCGGTCAGTTTCGTGGTATCGTTGGCGATCAGGGCGTGCAGGACTTTCAGGTTCAGCAGCGGGCGGAGGCCGAAGTCGGTGATCGCCGTGCCGCTGACGGTGAGGGTGTCCAGCTTCGTCGCGCCGCCGACCGCCTTCAGTCCGTCGTCGGTGAGTTGCGTGTCGGTCAGGTCGAGTTCGATCAGCTTCGCCCACGCCGCGAACGTCGCCTCGGTGCCGGCGAGCGTCACCTTGCAGCCGGTCAGCTTCACGACTTGCAGGCTCGCCAGCGGCGCGAGGGCCTTCAACCCGGCGTCGTCGATGCCGGACTCGTTCAGGAAGAGCCGTTGCAGTTTGGTCGCGGCGGCGAGTTCCTTCCACCCGGCGGCAGTGACCTTCACGCACCGGCTCAGGTCGAGTTCGGCGAGGTTCGGCAGCGCGGCTAGCGCCTTCAACCCGACAGCGGTCACGTCGGAGCCGTCGAGGGTCACGCTGTTGATCCCCGGCATGGCGGCGACCGTCTTCAGCGCGGCGTCGGCGTTCGTCACCCCGATCAGCCCTAGTCGCGTCACCTTCTTCGCGCCGGCGGCCTTGGCGAAGTCCACCGCCGCCACGTCCGTCGGTTTGCCGCTGCTGAAGAAGTTGAACGTGATCAGCCCCTTGCCGACGTGCGACACGTCTCGGATCGGCGTCCCGCCTACTTTCGTGATGTACGCCTCGGCTTCCCGCTCCGCCTTCACCTGTTCGGCGGTCAGCGGCGGTTCCTTCGGCTCCTTCGGGTCGGGCTGCGCGACGGCGACAGGCGACGCGGCGACGGACAGGAGCAGGGCGAGAACGCGGGCCATGGCCGGAACCTCGTGACGGGAACGGGGAGATTGGTGATATGGTACGATTCAACCCGAACCGAACGCAATGTCGGGAGGTCGGCCCGTGACACGAATCGGCGGGGTGGTGCTGTGCGGCGGGCGGTCGTCGCGGATGGGCCGGCCGAAGGCGTGGCTGCCCGTCGGCGACGAGGTGATGCTGCAACGGGTCGTTCGCATTCTGCGAACGGTGCTGTCGCCGGTGGTCGTCGTCGCGGCACCGGGGCAGGACGTGCCCGAACTCCCCGCCGACGTGATCGTCACCCGCGACGAGATCGAAGGGAAGGGGCCACTCGGCGGATTGTCGGCGGGACTGGCGGCAATGGCGGATCGCGCCGACGCGGTCTACCTGTCCGCCTGCGACGTGCCGTTCCTGACCGCCGCGTTCGTCGCGCGAATGGCCTCGTTCCTCACCCCGGAAATCGACATCGCCGTGCCCGATGTCGGCGGGTACAAGCACCCTCTCGCGGCGGTTTACCGCACCAGCGTGGCCGGCGAGGTGGCGAAGCTGCTGGCGGCGGATCGGCTGCGGATGACGGACCTGTTCGACGCGGTGCGAACGCGGGTGGTGACGGACGCGGAGTTGCCGGAGGCGCAATCGCTCAGGAACCTGAACACGCCGGAAGAGTACGCTGCGGCATTGGCGGAGTTGAAGACAGCGGACTAACCACAGAGACACAGAGGCACAGAGAAGACAAGAGATGGGAGAGATCAGAGGACCGCTGGCAGCAGCCAGACTCGCACTTGGCTTGGTGCTTCTCTCGCTGCTTGCTGTCTTCTCTGTGCCTCTGTGTCTCTGTGGTTAGTCCGCTGTCTTCTCTTAGAATTCCCCCATGCACACCAAAATTCCCATCGTCGGCGTCGGGCCGGACGGCCTCGCCGGCCTGACCGCCCGGTCCCGCGAGTTGCTCACCGCCGCCGAGATGGTGTTCGGCTCCGAGCCGGCGCTGCGGCTGTTGCCGGAGTTGACCGCCGAGCGGGTCCGCATCGGCACCGATCTGCCGGAGGTGGTGGAGAAGCTCCGCGCCAACCTCGGCACCAAACGGATGGCCATCGCCGCCGTCGGCGACCCGCTCTTCTACGGCACCGCCCGCTACCTGAGCGACAAGCTCGGGCCGGACGCCTTCGAGGTGGTGCCGCACGTCAGCAGCATGCAACTCGCCTTCGCCCGCATCATGGTGACGTGGGAAGAAGCGTACCTGACGGACCTGTCGGCGAAGTCCCTCGACGACGTGCTGGACAAGATTCGCACGGCGGAAACGGTCGGCCTGTTCACGTCCGACACCTATCCGCCGAACCGGGTCGCCCGCGAACTGCTGGCGCGCGGGCTGGACTACTTCCGCGGGTTCGTGTGCGAGAACCTCGGCGGCAAGGACGAGCGGATCACGCAGGCGGAGTTGACCGAGATTCAGGACATGCGGTTCGACCCGCTGAACGTGTTCATCCTGCGGCGGAAGCCGAACACGCCAGATCGCCCGAAGGCGGGGGCGCTGCTGCGGCGGTTCGGCAACCCGGACGACGTGTTCGCCCAGAGCCGACCGAAGACGGGCCTCATCACGCAGGCGGAGGTGCGGGCGGTGGCCCTGGCACAACTGGACTTGCGGGTCGGCGACGTGGCGTGGGATGTGGGCGCGGGGAGCGGCAGCGTGGCCATCGAGATGGCGCAACTGGTGTCGCCCGGCGTGGTGTACGCCATCGAGCAGGACTCGGCCGACTACCACTTGATCCAGGCGAACCTGGAGACCTTCGGCATCACGAACGTGAAGCCGGTGTTCGGGACGGCCCCGGCGGTGTTCGCCAACCTGCCCGCGCCGGACGCCATCTTCGTCGGCGGCAACGGCGGCGAGGTGGCCCGGTTGCTGGAAGCCAGCTTCGCGGCGCTGCGGCCCGGCGGCCGACTGGTGTCGAACGTCGGCACGCTGGAAATGATCTCGGCGACCTACGCCGTGTTGAAGCGGCTCGGCCCGGTGGACGTGCTGCTGATGAATCTGAGCCGGGGCGTGGAACAGTTGGAAAGCCTGCGGTTCGAGGCCGTCAACCCGACCGTGCTGTTGCGGGTGCGGAAGACGGGGTGAGGTTGAAGCGGACGACGGCAATCGGGTATCGTACCCACAACTCCGGAGGGTGCCCGATGCTCCGCCTGATCGCCGTCGGTGTGGTGGTGACGTGTTCGCTGATGATCGCCGCGCCGGTGCCGAAGCCGACCGAACGGGAGTTGAAGGCCCGCTGGGGCGAGATCGTGAAGGGCGCGGAGGAAGATCGGTTCCAATTTGAGCGGTCGTCGCTGACGCTGACTGCAAGCCCGCGAAAGGTTTTCGGGCACGGCCTCGGGCCCTGGGATCCGGACACGCCGTCGCCACGGACTCGACACGTCGTACGGGGGGATTTCGATGTGTCCGTGAAGCTGACCAAGCTCCACCACCCCGACGCGAAGGACGCGGACAAGGGGTCGGGCCGTTTGATGGCAGGCCTGTACCTGCGCGACGACCGCACCTTAATCGTGAACCCCTGGCGCACGACCCTTCGCAAACTCGACCGGCTCTCGCTCGAGTTCGACTGGACGAACAAGCACGATCACCGGTTGGGTTGGTCCGAAGGAGGCGGCCGATGCGCCGTGGGGGGTACAGGGGGTACGGACGGAACTGCCATTTGGTTGAGGATTCGTCGGAAAGATGACCTCGTCTTCGTCGCAATCAGCGGTGATGAGAAGGAATGGTGTGAACAACAACTCGAGAAGGTCATCCCGAAACTCCTGCTCGCGGAGAAGGTCGAGATCGGGGTGTTCGTTTGCCCCGACGAGAAGCGGAAGGTGGAAGCCACCTTCTCCGACTTCAAACTGACGGTCGGCAGGAAGTGACTGGCCGGCAGCCTCGGCGGTCTCATGTCGATTCGGCGATACCCACACCGACACCACCCGCGAACGACGGACCGAAGTGACGGGCGGTACACACTTCCCGCCGTTCGCCAGAAGTCCGGTGAACGGCGGTCAAGTCGTCCGTGGCAATCCCTCTCGCTACCGACATTGAAAAATGACGCGCGCGGTGCGATCTTCCACGAATCCCCACAGCCGAGTGGTCGGTGGGGTTCCCCTTCTGGAGGATCGATCATGCGGACGTTCGCGGCGGTGACGATGGCGGCGGTGATGACGGCGGCCTCGGCCCTGGCCCAGCAGCCGGAGGCCCCCAAGCCCGGCCCGGAACACGAGATGCTGAAGAAGAAGGAAGGCACCTGGACCACGGTGATGAAGTCCGGCGGGGCCGAGTTCAAGGGCACCGTCACGTACAAGATGGAGCTGGGCGGCCTCTGGCTCGTCGGCAGTCAGGAGAGCGACCTCGGCGGGCAGAAATTCCACGGCAAGAGCCTGGACAGCTACGACGCCGCGTCCAAGAAGTTCGTCGGCGTGTGGGCCGATAGCATGGGCACCCGGCCGATGACCCTAGAGGGCACCTACGACGAGGCGAAGAAGACCTTGACCCTAACCGCCGACGCGCCGGGCCTGGACGGCAAGCCGACCAAGTGGAAGTCGGTGTCGGTGATGACCGACGCCGACACGTTCGACATGAGGATGTACGTCGGCGACGGGAAGGAGCCGATGTTCACTGTCGCCTACAAGCGGAAGAAGTGACGGTCGTGACAGGCTGGCCGCGCCGCCCTGGGGCAACTCCGGGGCGGCGCGTCTCACGGCTCCGACCCACCCGAATCGTCTCCCTCATTCGCGGGGCCGAACTTGCCGCCCAGCCGCCCGCCGCGGACGCCGGCCTGCTTCTGCTGCTTGTACACGGCCAGGTCGCGGCGGAGCTTCGCCTCGTGGTCCTCGCGGATGATGTGGTACTGGCCCATCGCGTAGCGGCGGGTGGCGACGGCGTCGGTCAGGGCCAGGGCGAGGATGACGAACACGAGGATGATGACCACGATCCAGTACCCGCCCCAGAAGCGGAGCAGCGCCTTCTGGTCGTCGGAAAGTTGCGGCTTCGGCGCGTCCGGCTCGCCGGTCGGCTTCTTCTCGCCGAGTTCGTCCACCTTCGCCTCCATCCCCGCCAGGTACGCGCCGGCGATCATCCCGCCGGCGACGACGAGGAGAACGCCCGTCAGTAGCCGGCGGCGGTGGCGGGTGCGGAGGTAGCCGTACTCGTCGCTGGGGACGTGCGTGCGGGCGCGGAGTGCGCGAAGGCCGCGAAGTTGGAACCACCCCGTCACCCCGCCGAGGAGGACGAGGACGGCGGCGAGCAGGAGACCGGCGTTGGCTTGGGGATTCATTCAGTTTGCTCCGGCGAGCCGCGACCGCGAGGGAGTGGCGTCTTTCGAGGCTAGGAAGATGCCACTCCCTCG
>JAYUFU010000569.1:0-9102 GCA_043738505.1 Fimbriiglobus sp.
CCTCGCCCTCGACGGCAAGACCGTCCGCGGCCGCCGGGACGGGGAGACGGCCACGTCGCGGCGTCAGGGGCACGGGCGGATCGAGCGGCGGACGATCACCGCCACGACGTGGCGGAACGAGTACCCGAGCGGGTGGCCGAAGGGTGGGGCAGGTGTTCCGGCGGGTGCGGGAGCGGACCGGCCGCCCCGTTGCAACCCCCTCACCAGGGCCAGGTAACAGCGTTGCAGCCGCGGGTCCAGCGGCGGGAGGCCGAGGTCATGCGGAGCCGTGTCGCAGAATCGGAAACTCGTGTAGAGACCAATGGTCGGGGAGAGGTCGGCAACGCAGTCGCCGGGTGAGGGGTGCTTTCCTCGCCGTCGAACCAAAAAGACCCCTCACCCGGTTGCTTCGCAACCGACCTCTCCCCAGCGGGTGCTTTGTTGCGTTCTTCGACCGTTGGGCTGACGCGATTCTTCCGGCCCGTCAGGCCGGAAAACCAGGAACGCAACGCAGCACCCAGCGGGGAGAGGTGTTCCGACTCCGCCGCAACGGTTCCGGTTCAATCGGATTCGGTATGAGTAGCCCTGCCCCCTGCCCCATGATATGGAGAGGGGGTGTTCGAGCGGGTCTCGCTCGCGGTGGCACCGCGTTGGCCGTGGAAATGCCTGGGCGAAAAGCACCATCCGATGTCGTGTTGAACACCCCTCTCCATTCTATGGAGAGAGGGGGCCGGGGGTGAGGTCTTCTTCCAAAGGCCTACCCCGGACAGGGGAGGGGGGCTTCGTTGAAGTGGTGGGAATCCCCCCTCCCGGTTCGAGCCGCCGGCTCGAACCGACCTCCCCCCAACGGCATTGGTCTCTACACCTGTTGGCGAGCCTGGCCGAATGACGGCAGGTGCCGTGCGAGCAAGGCGCGTTGGGGCTGTTCGGGCCGTCGCGGGTGAGCCATCCGGCGGCCTGTTGCAACACCCGCAGGCCCGCGAGCAGTCCGGTCGTCGTCACCGGCACGGATCGCTTCGTCCGACGCCCCGACAGGTTCATCAGCCGCCGTCGGAACTCCACGCTCGCCGTATCCGTTCGCCGCCGCCGGCACGTTCGTCGGCAGCAGCCACCGGGCCAGCACTCGCCCGCTCCCGTCCCGCAACTCGGCCACCACCATCCGCACCGCCAGCGGATCCCCGGCGATCGCCCGCTGCCGGCCCCCGGCCCACCGCTCGGCCGGCCGGTGCAGCACCACCGCCGCCTCGCCCACGAACCGTCGCGCCGGGCGACCGCGACAGCTGGCCGCCCCGGCGTCGGTCGGCGGTACGGCGTCGGTCACGGCGGACAACCGCGCCTCCCGTCCGTCGGTGCGGACCACCGCGTGGAGGCCGGCCGCGTGCCAGTCCCGCCAGTGGCCGACCGAGTCCGCCTCGCGGTCGATCCCATGCACCACCGGGCTCCCGACTGCAACCCGGCGACGACGTCCATCAGTCCGCGCACCTGGTCCACATGCGGGGTGCCGGCGGCGATGGCCGCGTCCGTGCCGAGAACCGCGGCGGCGGTCGTCAGCCGCATCGACACCGGGGCCACCGCCGCGCCGTCGGTGCCGCGGACGATGAGGACGGTGGCCAGGCCGTACCCGACTTCGGCGTCGCGGGTGAGGCGGCGGCGGTCCCGCTTGCTCGGGTGGGAGCCGAACGCCCGGATGGACCAGTCGTGGACGGCGAGCCACACGCCGGCGGTCGGGGCGTCGTCGCGGACTCGTTGGACGAGCGGAGCGATCGAGGCGGGAAACTCCACCCGGTCGTCGTCGCAGAACCGCCAGAGGGTCTGGGCGAAGGTGGCCGCCGGTCGCCCGCCGGCGGTGGCACCGGGGCCGGCGGCGCAGCGGCTGTTGGTCTTGCCGAAGCCCCGCGCCGAGGTGCGGTACGCGGCCCGAAGGTTTTCCGAAAGTCCCGGCGGGGGTTGAGCATGCGGTGCACCATAGCACCAACCCGCGTGTAGAGACCAATGCGCCACAAGGGGGAGAGGTGGAAAAACGAAGAGCCCGTCCGGCCACGCGGAACGGACATGACCACCGGGTTCACGTCTCAGTTCGGTCGGCGTTCGACCCGCGAACGCCCGTGACGGACAACCCGCTCGAGCGCGCCGTTGGATTTCGTCACGGAGAAGCCGGTATCGACGGGCCGCGTGGGAAACCCGACCTCCGCATCCTTGCGGCCGCGGCCGGGTTGCCGGGAAATCGGTGTAAGATTGTCGGCCGCGGCTCCCGGTTACACTTCCGTAGCCCCACCGACCCGAGGTCCGCCGTGCCATTGCGCCCGACTCCGCTTTCCGTCACCGACAGGGCGCTGCTCGGGCAGCTCTGGGACGAGTGCCGCCCGCGCCTGCTGGCGATGCTGCGGCGGCGGATCGACCCGTCGCTGGCGGTCCGCGTCGATCCGGAAGAAGTCCTGTCGGACACGTTCCTGGACGCGGCGGCGGACTACCCGCGGTTCCGCGCCCAGGCCGCCATCACCGGGTTCGCGTGGCTGTACCGCCTCGCCCTCGACCGGCTCATCGAGACGTGGCGGCGCGAGACGCGCGGCGTCCGCGACCTCCGCCGCGAGATGCCGTGGCCGGAGGAGTCGTCGGTACTCCTCGGGATGAACCTGATGGACGCCGGGACCAGTCCGAGCGAGGGCGTCGTGCGCGGCGAACTCCAGGCCCGGATGCAGCAGACGCTCGGCCGGCTCAAGCACGAGTACCGCGAGGTGCTGTGGCTGCGGCACGCCGAGCAGATGCCGTTCGCGGAGATCGCGCAAATCTTCCACGTGACGGAGAACGCCGCCACGGTTCGCTACGTCCGGGCGCTGCGGCGGATCCGCGAGTTCTGGGAACTGGCCAACAAAACGGGGGGTGCGGAATGAACGACACGTTGTCGGAGCCCAGCACGCGAGACCAGGTGTTGGCCGCGTTCGTCCGCGAACTCGAAACGGCGTCCGACCGGGACGCGGCGGTCGCGGACTACGCCGCGCGCCACCCGGCGCTGGCGGACGAGTTCGCGGAGCTTGCGCGGGTGCAGACGGTGATGCAGTCGGCCTACCCGCCGGTCGATGTTCCGCCGCCCCGGCAACTCGGTTCGGGCGACCGACTCGGCGAGTTCACGGTGGTGCGTCGGATCGCGGCCGGGGGCATGGGCGAGGTGTACGAGGCCCGCCAGGAGCGGCTCGGGCGGACCGTCGCGCTGAAAGTCATTCGCCGCGGGAGGGTGAGCCCGGACGCCCGCCGGCGGTTCGACCGCGAGCAGCGGGTGCTGGCGAAGTTGCACCAGACGCACATCGTGCCGATCCACACGGCGGGCGAGGCCGGCGACGTGCAGTATTTCGCGATGGCGTACATCGGCGGGGCGGCCTTGAACCGCGTCGTGGACACGGTGTACGACCGCGAAACGACGAGCGGCGGCGGGCACGCGTCGTCGCTGGGCGAGATGGCGACGACGTGCCCGGCGTCCACCACCGCGCCGGCCCGCCCGCCGCGCAACGCGGGGAAGTGCGTGCGGCTGTCGGCGAAGTACTTCGGGTCGGTGGCGGACATCGTGGCGCAGGCGGCGGAGGCGGTGCAGTACGCGCACGACGCGGGGGTGCCGCACCGGGACATCAAGCCGTCGAACCTGATGGTCGATCCGGCCGGGCACTGCTGGATCATCGACTTCGGGCTGGCCGGCCTGCTGACGAGCGACGACGAGCCGACGACGGCCGCGGCCGCGACGGATGGGATCACGCACGAGCCGACGACGGCCGCGGCCGCGGCGGATGGGATCACGCGCGGGCCGATGGGCACGCCGCAGTATATGGCCCCGGAGCAGTACGACGGGAAGCCGGCGTTCGCGTCGGACGTGTGGGGCCTGGGGGCGACGCTGTACGAACTGCTGACGCTACGGCGGGCGTTCGACGGGACGGCGAAAGAGGTGTTCGACGGGACGGCGAAAGAGGCGATCGAGGCGAGGGTGCGGACCGCCACGCCACCGGCGGTTCGGAAACTGGCGACGGGCGCGCCGCGGGACTTGGCGGCGATCTGCGTCAAGGCGATGGCGAAGGATGCGGGGAATCGGTACGCGACGCCGGGCGAGCTGGCGGCGGACCTGCGGCGGTGGACCCGCTGGGAGCCGACCAAAGCTCGTCCGGGGTGGGGCACGCTGCGTCCGCTGCGACTGTGGGCGTGGCGGCGGAAGGCGTGGGCGGTGACGGCGGCGGCGGTGTTGATCGCCCTGGTCGCCGGCGGCGGCATCGCCGCGGAGCGGGCGCAGGAGCGCCAGCGGCAACTGGTGGACCTCCAGAAGCAGCAAGATCGGGAACGGGCGGTGGTGAAGTCGCAGCAAATCCGGCTCGGCGAGCGAACCGGCGGCTGGTCGCCCAAGGGGATGAAGTTGCTCGAAGAGGCGAACGCGATCCGGCCAGGGGACGACCTCCGCGACCAAGCCGCAGCCACGCTCGTCGGCCTCGATGCAACCCGTGTCTACGAACACCCCATCCCGTACCCGCCTCAGTCCGGGAATCGGGGGGTGGGTCGCGTCGTGTTCAGCCCGGACGGTTCCCGAGTCCTGGCCGCCGGGTGGAGCACTCCCACTGAGAAAGGGATCGACCTCTCGCCGGCCCTGCTGTGGGACGGCAACATTGCGAACAAGCCGTCCGCATCGACCCGCCCCGGAGGCGGGCCGGTCGCCTTCCCGGATGCCGATTCCCCGCTCCAACTCGTCCACCCGTCGGGCGCGATTGGGAAGTCGATGACGCTCTGGAACGTGGGCACCAACACGGCCGTACTCGATGTTCCCCTCCCCGAACCTGGGTTCGTAGGGGCCGCGGCCCTGTCCCCGGACGCGCGGTTCGCCGCCGCATCGTTCGTGCCCAACTCAAAGGATGGCAAACCCGGCGAGTCGGTCACACTGCTCTGGGCGATCGACCGGACGGCAGCGACGGTCAAGAAGCTGGCCGAGTGGCCCGGCGCATCGACCGTGTTGGCGTTCTCACCCGACGGGCAAGTGCTGGCGACCGGGTCCAACGCGGGAGAGGTGATCGTGCGCTCGACCGCGGACGGGAAGCTGGTCCTTCAATTCGCGGAAGGGGCGTTGCCGGTCACGGCCCTCGGGATCGGCAAGAACTACCGCCGGTCGAGCGACGACCGGGCCGCACCCGTCGGCCCCGCGGCGAAATGGCTACTCGCGGTCGGGAGTCAAGGCGGCGACCTGTCCGTCTGGGATCTGCGGGCGGCGATGCCGAGCCGGATGAACCGATTCTACGGCAGCGAACACGACATCAAGGCAGTGGCCTTCAGCCCCGACGGTTCGACCCTGGCATCCGCCGGACGGAACTACGCTTTCCTCTGGGATGTGGCCACGGGTCAACCGCTGCTCCGAACGCTGAACGCGACTGGTGGTCTATCCCGAACCTGGACCGAAGGGGTCGCGTTTTCCCCCGACGGCCGCCGAGTCGCCTTCGGCAGCCCTGCGATGGAGGGGATCGGGCCTGGGGGCCTCGACGTGTACCGGCTGGATGAGGACCGCGGCATCCGCACCTATCGCGGGTTGACCGGGGTGATCGAGAAGACGTGGCTGTCTCCGTCCGGCCGGTGGGTCGCGGCCCTGTCCCAAAACTGGCAACTCGGGGTGTGGGATCGGGCGACCGGCGCGGTCGCCTTCGTCTGGGACGTGCCCGCCGGGTGGACGGCCGACAACTCGGCCGTGGCGTTCGACGAGAACGACACCCAGGTGTTGTTCGCCAGCGGCGAGCGTGTCACGCGGTGGAAGCTCACCAGCGGCGAGCGGACGGGATCGTGGCAGGTGCCGCTCGGGTTGAACGACAGTCTCGTGACCCGGCCGGGGAAGAACCCGATCCTGATTCGCCGCGATCGAGTGAACGGGGTACTGGCCGTCCGGGCGCGCGAACTCGGTCCGGAAGGGAAGTTGACCGAGGTGTACACGCTCGCCGATCTCGACGCCCGTGCCGTGTCGAACACCTTCCAGTCCCCCGACGGCCGCGTTCTGCTCGTGAATGTCAACAAGGACGGCATCCGGCCGCGGCTGTTCGACGGACTGTCGGGCAAGCCTCTTCCGTTCGACGAGTCCGCACTCCCGCCCAACCCCTCGGGCGGACAGCTCAGCGACTCCGGTTTGGTGATGACCGTGACGGGAGCCGTCGATGGGAAGGCGAAGACCCACGTCTATCGGCTTCCCGACCTGAAGAAACTCGGCGTTCAACTCGGTAGCCTGTACTGGATCGACGACGCCGCGAAGCTGGGAGTCACAACGGCACTGAATTCGCACTCGGAAACGGGGGTGGCGTTGCACCGGGTCGGGGAGGAACAGCCGGTCGTCACCTTCGACATCGGCCGCTCGCCGGGCGGGAACGCCTACGGTATCAGCCCCGATGGGCGGTTCGTTTACTGGGGCCGCCGGGACGGGACCGTGTGCGTGGCCGACGTGAACAAGTGCCTGGAGCAACTCGCGCCGTTCGGCCCGAAATGAATCGCTGTCAGATTCCGCGGCGGGACACCGGTTGGTTGGGTAGAGGGGTGCAAGTCGTGCCCCTCGACGACCCTCATCCGGAGAGTCCCATGCGTCACACGCCCGCCCGCCGCGCCTTCACGCTGATCGAACTGCTGGTCGTGATCGCCATCATCGCCATCCTGATCGGCCTGCTGCTGCCCGCCATCCAGAAGGTCCGCGAGGCCGCCGCCCGCATGAAGTGCCAGAACAACCTGAAGCAGATCGGCCTCGCCCTGCACAACTACGAAGGCGTGTACGGCCGCTTCCCGCCTGGCCGCGCAGGCGGTGCTGGGGCACGCCATCCGGGGGGCGGCACAACTACGAAGGCGTGTACGGCCGCTTCCCGCCGGGTGCGATCACCTCGTCGCGCATCTCCTGGCCCTACTTCCTGCACGCGCTGTTGCCTTTCCTGGAGCAGCAGGCGCTGTCCACCGAGTTCGAGAAGGCGCGCCTTCTGGGCAGTGGCCCCGAGTACCCGGCGACCTGGCCCACGGTCCTTCAGCAGCCGATCATGGCTTTTCAGTGCCCGAGCGATGGGGCGAACACGACCAGCCGGAACATCTTCGGCTCCGCACCGTCCCCGACCTCGAACTACCTGGGCATCTTCTCCGGCCTCAACGACGGGAACAACAACGACGAGCGTTTCAACCCGCCGGCTTTCGATCAGCGGCAACGCTCCGTATTCCGGGTGGATCGAACGACGCGCGTCACCGAAATAACCGACGGGCTGAGCAACACGATGGTCGTGGCGGAGTACCTGACGGGTCTTCCGGGCTTCAATCCTGGGATGGTCCGGGGGATGTTCTTTAACTCTCGCGCCGGCTGCCAGTTCCTGTACACGACGCAAACACCCAACTCGCCCGGCCAGGAAATCTTCTGGTACAACAAGGACGGCTGCGGTGACCCGAGCAACAACGCCCCCGCCCAGAACTTACCCTGCCGGGCAGGCCCCGACGTGACGAATTTCGCGTCGCCGCGGAGTCGCCATCCCGGTGGCGTCAACGTCCTGATGGGTGACGGCACAGTGAAATTCGTGCGCAACGGCATCGACCTCAACACCTGGCGGTGGTTGGGCTGGATGGCAGACGGCAACGTCTTGGGAGACTACTAACCCGAGGCGGTGAAGTCGTCTCGGCCAACGACCTCTGATTCCAGTGAATCGCCGGCAGTGCTTCCGGAGACCGCCAACCGAGTTGGCGGTCTCCGGCCGTTTGCCGGCCTCTGAAGGGCCGGAGGCCGGACCGTTCGGGTGCGTCGGGAGACACCGGCACGAGCCGCCACCGGGCGGCCGTGAGATGCGACTCGAATTATAGGCGGGCGAACTTGGCTCGCCACTTGCTCCCTCCACCGAACCCCGCCCGCCGGCTAAAACGGGATTTTCGACTCAATCCACCGGCCCCGTCAGGCTCTCCAGCATCTTCCGCACGTCGCCGGGGGCAGTCAGTTTCACGCTCACGGTCTTGCCGGTCGTCTCGACCTTCGCCCCGCCGACGGCGGCCGCCGCCCACTTGACCAGCGGGGTGAACTCGTCGGCGTCTTCCTTCAGCGCGGCCGTCGTCCCGGCGGTCGCCTTGGCCAGCAGCCCCTTCACCGCCTTCGTGCCGGCCGTGCCGCTCTTCCGCGCGGTGAGGGTCGCGCGAATCGCGGTGGCGTCGCCAGTCCGCACGCCGACTACCAGCGATTCCACCGCGTCCTCGAACCGGAGAAACGGCCGGAACAGTTTCGTCTCGTGCGACTCCCGCAGGCCGGTCAGCGCGGTCTTCGCTTTCAAATCGACGACCGCGGCGATCAGGTCGCCGGACACGTCGGCCCACCCGGTCGGCGGTGTCACGACCGCCTTCTTCTCCTTCACCGCCGTCATCAGCGCGCGGACGTTCTCGTCGCTGTCCACGCTGACGGTGCGGTCGTCGGGGGCGAACGCGGCCATCGCCACCTCCTGCTCGCCGAACGTCATCGGGATGCGGTAGTACGTCCGCCCGGCGTGCTCGGCCCGCTCGCCCTTCGGGAACCACTTGGCGAACCGGTCCAGCCAGTCCAGCTTCTTCGCGGCGCGGAACGTCCCGCCGGTGCAGCACAGGCCGAAGGTGTGCGGACGGCCGCCGGGCTGGGCGAACTTGTCGTAGGTCGTGCGGACATCCAGCTTCAGGACCACTTGTTCCAACTCGCCGGCCGTGGGCAACGCGGCCGCGTTCGGCTGCCCGCCCATCAGTCCGAGGCCGTAGCTCATCAGTTGCCGGACCTCGTCGGCCGTAGCCGGGATGAGGTCGGCGAGCGCGGCCGGCCGCAGGGCGACGAACCCGCTTGGGCCGGCACCGGGCAGGTAGGTCAGGTCGAACGCGGGTACGGCCGGGGGCGTCGAGGCGGGTTTCGCGGGGTCGGCGGCGAACGCGGCGATGCCGGACACCGAGGCGACGAGGGCGAGGATGAAGCGAGACACGGCCGTCCTCCGGAAACTGAGGGGACGGCGGTAAATGCCCGAACGGGGCAACTCCGTCAAGCCGGATTCGTCGTCCCGACGGCACGGGGTGTAACCAGATTCTCTTGTGGTCATGCGGCGAGGGACGCCCAGTACGCCTCCCACTGAACCGAGTGGCGGACGCACACCCGCGCCGCCATCG
>JAYUFU010000570.1:0-2990 GCA_043738505.1 Fimbriiglobus sp.
GGTCGGCTCGACCGCGACCGACACAAACGTACCCAGCCGAACAAGGCGATACGCCGCCCCGAAGTCCGCTCCAGTCTAATTCTATCGCGGGAAAGCAGGAAGCCGACACGGTCGTCCGACTCCGGAGAGTCGGGCGACCGTGTCGGCTCGGGGTTGGGCACTTCCCGCCACTGCGTTATGTCGAACTGTTCCGTGCGGAAGGATTCGGTCACCGGCTCCGGTCACGAGTCGGATACGCGGCGGATCGGCTTGACGGGCGGGGCGTCCCCGGCCGGGGCGGCGGCGGGCGCGCCGGTGAGGACGTTCGCCCCGAAGGCGCGGTCGGTGTCCACCAGATGCACCCGGCCCGTCGTCTCGACGACGGCCAGCCGCGCGCCGTCGCTCGACAGCACGCACCGGCGGAACCCCTTGCCGATGCCCAGGTCGGCGAAGGTCAGCTTCTTCCCGACGGCGTCCTTCGCGGCCAGGTCCAGCACCCAGGCGTGGCCGGGCAGGAACACGTTCTCGAGGCCGGTGTTCTCGACGTCCCCGTCCACCCGCTCGGTGGCGTAGGCGATCACCAGGCGGCCGCCGTTCGGCGCGAACGCGGCCCCGCCGATCTTCAGGTTCCCCGGCGCGTGGGTGAGCAGCAGCCGGCCGTCGTCCAGGTCGAACACCTTCAGCGTGGCGGCGTCGAACATCACCGCCCGCTTGCCGTCCGGACTCAGGTGGAACCGCGTCACCCCGTCGTGGACGGCGGCGTTGAAGGCCGGCAGGGGCGCGAGCGCCGGGCCGGGCGGGGCCCACGACAGCAGCCGGGGCGTCGGCGACCGCTCGGCCGGCCGTTCGACCACGACTCGGCCGCCCTCGGCGCTGGCGTGCAGCCGCCCGATCCGGGAGGCGTCGCCGCGGTCCGAGTTCGGGCGGTAGGGGCCGATCCGTTCGACCGCCCCGCCGCCCTTGCGGACGCGGAACAGCGCCGGCTGGCCGTTCTCCTCGCCCAGCACCGCGCACCAGCCGTTGTCCGACCCGAACCCGGCCGGGCCGGCGAACGACCGCGCGGCGGTCGCCGGCAGCTTCGTCGTCTTGCCGGTGGCGGTGTCGATCCGCGTCACGCCCGCCGCCGTCGGCTGCACGGCCCAGTCGCCGTTGGGCGAAAGGGCGGTGTCCGGGAAGTCCTTCGCCGCCGTCACCCCGTCGCCGGCCGGCTCCCCCGTCCGCGCGTTCAGAACGCGGATGCCGGTGTCGGAGACGGCGACGAACCGCTCGCCGCTCAGCCGCACGTCGCGGTAGGTGTCGCCGAACTCCCGCACGTCGGCGGCCGGCAGCGTCCAGGTGGCGATCACCGCCGCGGCCGACGGAGTCAGCCGCGCGAGGGCGGCGGTGCCGTCGTACCCGCGCTCGGCCGGGGCGGCGGGGGCCGGCTTCGGCGCGGGACGTTTTGGCTCGGCGGCCGGCAGGTCCGGGGCGAGCGGCACCGCGTCGGGCTTCGACGCCGCCTCATTTTTCGACCCGAACCCGATGGCCGCGAAGCAGACGACCAGGACCGCGACGAACACCCCCCCGGCGACGGCGACGTGCGACGACTTCATGGCGAACCCTCAGTTTTGCGATGCCGAACCCTAGCACGCGATTCGGGCCGCCGGAGGCGGTACAATTCCCGCGTCACTCCGGAGGGTTCTCGCCATGTCCGCCGTCCTCGCCCAGCCGCCCGTCGAATCGGCGTCCGCCCGCGCCGCGCGCGTCCTGTCCGGCGACCTCCGCCCGTCGGACTACTTGCCCGTCACGGATCGCGTCCGCTTCCTGACCGACCGGGAGATGGCCTACGCCCGCGAGCGGCTGAAGGGCGTCGAACCGGACCCGTGCGTCGAGCGGCGGCAACTGCATCAGAACCTGCTGCTCGTCCACCACCCCGAGGAACACGTCGGATACCTGGAGGACGACACCGGCATCGTCGTGGTGGTGACGGGCCTGGACGAGATCGCCGGGTTCATCCGCGAGGTGGACTACGAGCTGCGGAAGGAGATGCGCATGGGCTACCAATCCGCAGGCGCGGAGTGCGTGAGCATTTGGTTCGGAGAGTAAGTGATTCGGATGACCGGCTTCGTCACGAGAAGTCTTCGCCGCGATCCGCTCATCTGCGGCGCGGCGAATTGCCGCACCACACCGCTGACCTGGTTTCCCTGGCGCGTGCACATCCAACGGTTTTTCACCGCGGAGCGGTGACGGACTGTAGCCAGGGGTGAGCGAGCGCAGCGAGCGACACCCCTGGAAACCGTTGCGGAATGAATCGCACCCCGGAGGGGTGCCGGACGATACCGCCATCTCAATCCCACATGTGATCCTCGTCCGGTTCCTTCCCGTGTTTCTTCAGAAGTAGCCGGAACTCGTCTTGGAAGGACCACTTCGCGTGATGCGCCTCTTGGCCTTCGATGTACGCCGTCGCTTTGGGAATCGCGGAGTGGCTGACGGTGAACGCGCCGTACCCGGTCTGCCACCACAGCCCCGCCTGCGGGAAGGTCTCGTGCGCCCACGCCGAGGACTGCCCCTTCAACACGCGCATGAACTCTGGGAATGCGACCGTCTGCCGGAGGGTCACGAGCAGGTGAACGTGGTCGTCGGTGCCGCCGATCATCAGCGGGATGCCACCTTCGGCGCGGGTGATGCCGCCGAGGTATTCCCACACCCGTTGCCGAATGTCGGGCGTGATCGTCGGAGCACGGAGGCGAGTGCTGAAGGCGATGTGATAGTGGAACTGTGTGAAAGTCTGCGGCATGACAGGCTCCCGCGGATGGGCACGAGGATACCACGCGGGCGCGCATCCGGCACCCCTCCGGGGTGCGATTCATTTCGCGTCGGTTTCCAGGGGTGTCGCTCGCTCCGCTCGCTCACCCCTGGCTACAGTCCGCCACGCCTCCGGCGTGAAGAATCGCCGGGCCACATCCCGGTTCGTGCAACCCCCGCCGCATGCGCATCCGACAGTTTTCCCGCCGGAGGCGTGGCGGACTGTA
>JAYUFU010000571.1:0-9077 GCA_043738505.1 Fimbriiglobus sp.
GGTTCGCCCCTTGCTGGCGCGGCGGGCTAACAGAACCAAGACAGCGCCCTCACACCACGACGCGCTTCCAGCGGCCGCCGGCGTAGCGGAGGGTGAACAGCACGCCGCGGACGTAGATGTCCGACACCATCGCCACCCACGCGCCGATCAGGCCGAGGTCGTAGCCGGGGACGGTGCCCCAACTGCCGAAGTCGATCTCCTTCGCCGTGAGCAGGAAGGCCAGCGGGATGCGGACGCCGAGGAAGCCGAGCCAGGAGAACAGCACCGGCACGCGGGTGTCGCCGGCGGCGCGGAGGGCCGACGTGAGGATGATCCACGCCGCCACCCCCGGCATGGCGAAGGCGATCAGCCGCAGCGGCGGCACCGCGAGGGCGACCACGGCGGGGTTGTTCGGGCTGTACATCTCGCACATCGGCCCGGCCAGCGTGAAGAACAGCACGCCCATCGCGCACATGAGACCGCCGCCCTGCGCGAACGCCGCCCACCCGCCGCGCGACGCCAGGTCCGGCCGCCGCGCGCCGAGGTTCTGGCTGACCACCGCCGACGCCGACGCGCCGAACGCCGCCCCCGCCAAGTAGCCGAGCGCCTCCCAGCGGATGGCGATGCCGTGCGCCGCCGACGCCGCGTTGCCGAGGCGGTTGACGATGCTCAGGAACCAGAGCTGGCAGCAGGCGATGCTCAGGCTGTCGATGCCGGCCGGGATGCTGACGCGGAGCAGCCGCTTGAGGATGGCGAAGTCCGGCCGCAGGTCGGCGACCGACACCTTCAACCCGGAGCGGCCGCGCATCAGCAGGATCAGCACCGCAAGGCCGCCGAGGGTGTGGCTGACCGCCGTGCCGAGGGCGATGCCGACGAACCCGTAGTCGAGGGCCGGCCCGCCGCCGCCGGACAGCACCCACGCCGTCGGCACGTTCACCGCCGCGACGCCGGCCAGCACCATCAGCCCGGTGCGGGTGTCGCCGGCCCCGACGAGGCAGGCGATGCCGCCGGTCTCGACCATCTGCACGGTCAGGATGAGCGTCAGCGGCAGCAGGTACTCGTTGGCGATGACCGGCGCGGAGCCTTGCAGTTCCAGCAGGCGCATGAGGGTGGGCAGGCCGAGCAGCCCGACGATGGTAGCCAGCAGGCCGAAGCCGACGGCCAGCAGCATCGCCTGCCCGGTGGCGCGGCCGGCGAGGCGGAAATCTCCCCCGCCGGTCAGTCGGCCGACCAGCGCCGTCGCGCCGGCGGACACGACGACCGAGTACGAGCTGATGAACCAGTACAGATAGTTGGCGGTGGTGAGGGCCGCTTGGTGGTCGGGCGAGAAGTGCCGGGCGAGGTACTGGTCGTACTGCTGGATGACGAAGAACAGGTACTGCTGGGCGAGGGCCGGTAGTGCCAGGAGCAGCACCCGCCGGCCGGTGGAAGTCGAGTCGGACATACCGGGCATGATACGAGGCCGAACCGGTCATGTTTGGCGGGCGGTGTGAGAGGTGAAAGTGTGCTTTGAAACTCCAGCGTTTTACACGTCCTTCTTGCCAAGTGCAGCGACTGATTCGACATCTGGATCGAATCCCTGAGTGATCTCGAAAGTGGGTCGGAGTTGCAGCCGGAGCCACGAATGCGCATCCACCGCCACCTCGATCGCATCCACGCCCGGCTCGTCGATGACCCACATGTTCACCCACCTGCCGGAGAATGCGAATAGCCGCTGCCCACCCCGGTGAACTTCCAGAGAGATGCGACAGTAGGCCGGCTCGACGATGAATGACACAGCCAAGCCATCCACCGCGACGCGATACGTAGCCTCGTTGTAGAGCCAATCCACGTCGGCTTCGTGGAGTTGTGGCTCGACACCAAAACAGCCGAGGAGATCCAGTTCTGTGGCTGGCTGCACGACGCCCTCCTCCGCCGAACTCGGAATTCGCGTGCGACCGGCCCAGCCTGTCGCACGCTGCCGGCGACGACGACCCGCTGGTTCTTCGGATTCGAACCCCTGCGGCCGGCGTCACTTGGCGAACGCGCCGAACAGGTCGGCGCGGATGAGCGGGGCCTTGGTGTAGTTGCGGTTCGGGATGCGGGCCGGCGACTTGCGGTCCTTCTCGATCTTCTCCAGGAACTCCAGGATCTTCGCCTCGGTGCCCAGTTGGTTGCCGAGCAGGTTCACGCCGACCAGCGCCTTGCTCTCCTTGATCGGCACCATCTCGGTGAACTTGACCGGCTGCAGCTTCACCCCGGCGGCGGCCGGCTTGGCCACCAGCACGTCGTTGTAGAAGAACTTCTGCATGCCCAGCCCCGTCGCCGGGGCCTTGTCGCCGTCCCCGTACAGGAACCACATGGGGTTCTTCTCCCGCATGTCCGGCGACCCGTACGGGCCACTCACCAGGTTCCTCATGGCCGTCGCGGTCATGGACGGGTGCAGGGTGGCCGACAGCCAGACCGCCCCGGCGATGTCCCCCCCGGCCGGCTCGGACTGGATGCGGTCCAACTCCCGCGGCGTGGCCGGGATGGTGGAGATGGCGCGGGCCTGCGGGATGACGCTCGGCCGCTTCCACTCGGCCGCGATGTACAGCATGCCGACGGTGGCGGCGTCGGTCGCCCCGACCAGGTAGACGCTGCTGGTGTTGGCGGTGCCGCCGTCGTTCTCCTGGTCCAGGAACACGCGGGCGGCCAGGATGTCGTTGGCCAGCTGCGCGGCGTAGGGCTTCTTCGACTCGAAGTCCTTGAAGTCGAGGCGGACGGGGAGCGGGTTCTTGTTCGCCAGCGCCGGCATGTACCGCACGTTCACCGGGTTCGCCCAGAACTTCTTGGCGTCGATCACGAAGCTCTTGCCGTGCCCGCGGAAGTCGAACCGCAGCACCGTGTACTTCTCGGCCAGGGTCACGGCCAGGCCGTCCCAGTCGCCCTTGTTCGGGTCGGCGAACAGGCTGTGCAGCAGGATGACGCACGGGCTGCCCGGCCCCTTCGCCGACTTGTAAATGGTGCCCTGGAGTTCGACCCCGTCGGCCGAGCTGAAGCTGACCGCCTTGGTCTCGATCTTCGGGGCCTGCGCGAGGGCGGCGGGGGCGGCGGTCAGGGCGACCGCGACGGCCCAGGCGAGCGGGCGGGACATGGGCGAATCTCCGAGGGAGGCGGGGGTCGGTGGGGAGGGTCCACTCCTGTCTCGATTCTACATCGTGGGGCCAAGGGGTGGCGACGGAATCCGCCGCGGACGGCGGTTTGGGTGCGGCAACGATCCCGGCGAACCCGGCCCGCAAGGGCCGTGGGTGTGTCGGACGCCGAGCCACCCAGGCCCTTGCGGGCCGGGTTCGCCGGGTCACAGCGTCTTCAGGTACTCGATCACCGCGCGGCGGTCGGCGTCGGACAGGGCGTCGCCGTAGGTGTGTCCGCCGTTGCCCCGGCCGGACTTGCTCGTGTCGTACACCTTCCGCCGCTCGAACGCCGGCCACTTCTCGTACTCCGCCCCGACAGCCGTCACCTTCCACCCGATGTCGATCTTGTCGTAGTCCGCCTCGGCCGTGCCGAAACTGCGGGTGAACCGCACCGGCCGAGTCTTACTGTTCAACACCCCGGCCAGCGTCGGCACGCTGCCGTTGTGGAAGTACGGGGCGGTCGCCCAGACGCCGTCCAGCGGCGGGGCCTGATACCCCTTCGTCGCCCGCAGCGGCTTGCCGCCGAACAGCCAGCCGCCCTCGGCCGCGAACCAGCTCCGGTTGTAGGCGTCGGCGAACTTCGGCCCGATGTTGTGGAACCGCGCCGGGTCGGTGCCGATCTCGGCCAGCGGGACGATGCGGTTCGGGTACGTCCACTTCGCCCCGTAGGTGCCGTGGCAACTGGCACAAGTGTTCTCGAAGACCGCCTTCCCCGCCTCGGCTTTCTTCGCGTCCACGGGGAACGGATACTTCGGCGGTTCCAGGCTCAGCAGGTACTGCCGGATGTCGCGGAACGCCGGCTCGTGCTTGGCGAACTCCTCCGGCGTCGTCAGCGGGTGCATGAGGAACTGCATCAGGCTGCGGACGCTGCCGGCGTCGGTCGCCCCGACGTGGTACATGGTCCGCTTCTTCTTCAGCAGCCACCACGCCGGCACGTCCTCGCAACTGTCGTCCTTCAGGCCGAGGTCGGCGACCTCCGCCGTGACGGTCAGGTCCGGCTTCCTCATGCCCAACAGGTAAACGGCGAACGCCCCGGCTTCGTTGGTGCCGCGGGCGTGCGAGAACGGAAATGGCGTCTTCGCGGGGGTGCCGGACGCGGCCGCCAGTTCCTCGAACAGTGCCTGAATGTCCAGGCTGGAGTTGCCGAGGCCAATGTGGCTCTTGCCGAGGATGCTGCCGCCGTGGCAGGTCATGCAGTCGATGCCGAGGCCCTTGCCGAACAGCATCTCCGCCTTCCGCAGGCCCATCGGAAAGCCGTCGTTCGGGTAGTCGGCCGGGTGCAGCCCGTACCGCGCGCGGAAGGCCGTCGGGTAGTCGTCCGGCTTGGCCTTCAGACCCCAGGTCTTCCAGGCGTTGTCGTAGGCGGACTTCGGCCAGAACGCCTTGATGAAGGCGGTGGACTGGAGCGCCGCCTGGCCCCGTTCGGCGGGCGTCGGGTCGGCGGCGGAGGCGAGTGCCGGCAGGAGGAGAACGGCCAGAAGGCGAAACGTCATCGAAGGCACCCCGGAGGCGCGAGCGTAGCGGGAGTCGAGTGTACCCGCTAACCGCACCGCCGGGGAGGCGGATCACCAGGTCACTTCTTCCGGTGGCGCTGCTGGTGCGCCTTGATGGCGTCCTGGATCTGCGTCGCAGCCTTGTGGAAGTCCTTCTCCGCCTTGGCGACGTTCCCGGCCGCCATCACCTTCTCCGCCGCCTGGAGGTCGTGCAGGGCGGCCTGGATGTGCGGGTGCGTGGGGTGGTGTTGCGACTTGCCGGCGGACGCTTTGTGGTGCTGGTCGAACGCCTTCGCCGCCGCGTGCAGCGACTGGATCGCCGCCTGGGCGTCGGCCCGCGCCGCCTGGGTGTTCCCGGCCTTCTCCGCCTTCGCCGCCGCGTGGGTGGCCTTCAGCGCGGCGTGCAGGTGCTGCTCGCCGAGGTGGTTGGCGATCTGTTTGCCCGGCACCACCGGCACCACCGCCGACGCGCCGCCGACGGACAACCCGACCGCCGCCGCGATCAACAGGAACTTGGGCATGACAACCCCTCCGAACGTGTGGGTGTGGAACACACGGGCGGGTCGGCCGAACGGGGACGGGGGCGAGGTGGGCCGACGGGCCGTGTGTGAGTTAGTAACGCACGAAACACGTCCGGGTTAGGTGAGCGGCGGATTTTTAACGAGATGGCCGCGCGACGACCGCGCTGGCCGGCCGGCGGTCACAGGCCGAGGTCGGCCAGTGTCGCGGAAGAGAACAGCAGCCCCGGCATCGCCTTCAACCGCTCCTCCGACAGCGCGCGGAGGCGGTCCAGCGAGTCCGCCGGCAGCTCGCCGAACTTGCTCGTTAGCGTCGCCTCCAGGAACTCCAACTGACCGAGCCGCGCCCCCAGGGCTTGGCCCTTCTGGAGCCCGACCTGTTCGCCCTTCTGGAGCCCGACCTGTTCGCCCTTCTGGAGCCCCTCCTGTCGCCCTTCTTCGAGCCACTCCAACACCGCGCGGGATCGCTTCATGTTCCACCCCTCCAGTGCCTGGAACCACAAGTCGTATCGGCCGGCGGCGTCGGCGAACACCAGGGCCAGCCCGCCGAAGTTGGACCGCCGCCGGTCGTCCGGTTCGGCCTCGGCCAGCCCCTTCCACCTCTCGATTGTACCCGACTCGTCCGCCCCGGTCATCAGCGGCACTCACGGCAGCACCGCCCGCGACACCGTTCCCGATTCGATTGTGACGAGCAACTCGTTCGCCGATTCCGTCGCCAGATTTCGCTCGTTCACCAGCAACGTGGTGTTCACGCCCGCCGCCGGCCAGACGTGTTGCCGGGTGGCATTCCCAGTGCCGGTCAGGTTCACCACCACTCCGACCGGGGCGAACCGGCTGCCGCGCTCGCTGTCCGGCCGCACCCGCCGCCACAAGTTGCCGAGGTACTCCAGCATCCGGCCGAACATCTCGGCATCGGGTTCGAGTTGGAACTCGACGGCGAACATCCACGGTTCCCCGCCGGCGTCGGTGCGGGTGACGTGGGCCACGGTGTCGCCGGTGCGGTCGTCCCCGCCGGGGAACGCCACCCCGCGCGTGTCCAGCCAGCCGGCAAACCCGAACGCCTCCGTCGGCAGGGTCAGCACCCAGCCGAGGAAGGCGTCCGGGTCCATCCGCACGGCGTACCGCGCCGCCTGGTCGAAGTCGTTCACCGCCATCGGTCGCGCCTCCTCACAGCGGGGCGGGCAGGTCGCGGCGGGTGAACACCCGCAGGGCCAGCAGGTACCCGACCGCCCCGACCGCGAACAGCACCGCCACCATCGGCACCGGCACGTCCGCCCCCGGCCACGCCTCGTTCAGGTTCGCCAGCCAGTTGCCGTTCAGCCAGATCTTCTGCGGCTGGTAGTAGAAGAACACCGTGAACGGCCGCACGACCGACGCCGACTCCCAGAGCTGCCCGACGACGTTGCCGATGAACATGACCACGGCCATCAGCGACGCCCAGCCGATGGCCCGCCAGCGGTTCCGCCCGCACGCCGAGATGAGCATCGTCACCCCGCTCAGGGCGAACATGAGCGCGACCAGGTTCAGCCCCGCCGCCCACTGGCCCGACGCATCCACCGGCAAGGACGCCGGCAGCTTCAGGGTCTTGATGAACACCTGGGCGTTCGCCGGCATCTTCTGGAACGCCGACGTGTCCAGTGTGAACGGCACGTTCGCCGCCACGCCGAGTTGCGTGCCCAAGATCAGACTCACCACAATGGCCGGGATGACCACGGCGTCGGCGATCAGGTGCGCGAGGATGAGGCGGTTGCGGGG
Source organism: Fimbriiglobus sp. (assembly GCA_043738505.1). Classification (GTDB taxonomy): domain Bacteria; phylum Planctomycetota; class Planctomycetia; order Gemmatales; family Gemmataceae; genus JALHQU01. The sequence goes on from JAYUFU010000571.1 coordinate 6,901, forward strand.
CACCGGTTGACTCATCAGCAACTCCATCGTCCCCCGCTCCAGTTCGCCGGCCACCGCCCCGGCCGCCCGGCCGACCGCCCACAGCGCGGCCAGGATGATGACGACCGGGTGCAGCAGTTCGACGGCGAGGAAGTCGTTCGGCCGCTCGAACCGGATGTCCGACCCGCCCAGCACCGCCTGCGAGATCTTGCCCGGCCCCTTGAACACCACCTCCTCGATGAGTTCCTTGGGCAGCCCGCCGACGGCCGCCATCACCTCGAAGAACGGGGCGATCTCGGTCGTCACCTTCTTGGCGATGCCGACCCAGATGAACGAGAAGACGAACAGCAACAGGCACACCACCAGCAGCGGCCAGCGGGCGTCGCGGAGCAGCTTGCGGACGAGGGTGAACGTCATGGCGGTTTCACGGGGTGGGGCGCACTCGCCGAGAGCGACCTGTTGAGAACAGGATAGGCGGTCCGCCGGTTCTCACACGCGATCCGCCCGCTCAGACCCGCGTCATCGCCGACAGCACGTCCGCCAGCGGCACCGTGGCGATCGAACTGGCGTAGTCGGACATGGCATACGGGATGACCAGCGTTTCCCCGTGGACGACGGCCCCGCAACTGTACACGACGTTCGGCACGTACCCCTCCCGCTCGTCCTCGTTCGGCTCCAGCAGCGGCGTTTCCAGCCGGCCGATCAGCCGCGACGGGTCGTCCAAGTCGAGCAGGAACGCGCCCATCGCGTACCGCCGCATCGGCCCGACGCCGTGCGTCAAGACCAGCCACCCGGCCTCGGTCTCGATGGGCGACCCGCAGTTGCCCAGCTGCACGAACTCCCACGGGTACGTCGGCCGCGCGACCAGTTGCTTGGCGTACCAGAAGTACGGCATGTCCGAGTACATCAGGTAGATGTTCTCGTTGTCCTGCCGGGACAGCATGGCGTACTGGCCGTTCACCATCCGCGGGAACAGCGCGAACCCCTTGTTCTTCACCTCCGGCCCGTTCAGCGTGCCCACCTTGAAGTGCAGGAAGTCGTCCGTCTCCAGCATCTGCGGCAGCGTCACCCGGCCGTCGTAGGCGGTGTAGGTGGCGTAGTACGACACGCGGCCGTCGGGGTGGGTGAACCGCACGAACCGGGCGTCCTCGATGCCGTTCGTCTCGGTCGGCGACGACGGGAAGATGACCCGCTCGGACACCTTCAGGGACGGGTCGAAGCGGGCCTCGTAGTTCGCCCGCGCCAGCACCTGCATGGTGTGCGCGATCGGCTCGAACTCCCGCTGGCGGATGCGGTGACTCTTCAACACGGTCTTGATCGTCCGGTCCAACTCGTCCAGGGTGAACGTGTCGCCGAGCGCCGCCATCACCCCCTCGGTGAGCGGCCCGTTGATGCCCAGTTCGGTCAGCTTGCGGTAGAAGAGCGCCTTCTCGTACACCGCGTTCGGCACCAGTTCCGGGGCGACGGCGAACCGCGACGACTCGTCCAGGCGGACGGCCAGGTCGGCGTCGAGGACGCCGGTGCGGAACATGATGGACGAGATGTGCCCCTCGCCGGTGGCCCGCAGGCTGACGACGAACCGGCGGCTCCCGGCGGGCAGCCCCGTCTGGTCCGGGTGCCACACCATCGACGGGTTGAACAGGGCCGCCGACTCCAGCGCGTACTCGAGGCTGAAGTACGACCCGATGAGCAGCCGCCGGCTGGTGCTGACGGGGTGGTCGGTGAGGACGTGCTTGCGGACCTGCTCGTACCGCATGAAGAAGAACTCGCGGGTCCGCAGGTGGCGGTCGCCGAACCCCCGCAGCACGTCGGCCAGCAGCCGCTCGACCTCGGCGTCCGGCAGCGAGGCGACGCGGGCGATGATCCGCTCGACGCGGGCTTCGACGCTAAACTGGAACGGCCGCAGGACGACGCGGCCGATGTCCGGCTTGAGGACGATGCCGGTGCGGTGGACGTGCATTCGGTGGGCTGAGCCGACCTCAGAGGGAAAACCGCGGGGGCCGACGTTGGGAGGGCGGCACACTACCCTAGTGGACGGAACGCCGCCAGGGAACTTTCGCAGAGGGGTGCGCCATCGGTTTCTGGCATCGCCGAAGGTTTCGGCCCTCACCCGGACGGCTGCGCCGGCCACCCTCTCCCCGTGTTCCTGCCCGGACGGGCAGGCGGACGAGGGTCGGGGGTGGCTGTGTTCGTCGCCC
>JAYUFU010000572.1:0-9046 GCA_043738505.1 Fimbriiglobus sp.
CTCGGCGGGAGCCTCGCCCTCCCGAAGGCATAAGAACGGATACGCGGCGAACAGGACGCAGTAGACGGCCGGCGTGTGGTTGTTCAGCGTGTTCGAGAACGTCAGCAGGAACGTCCCCAGCGCGGCGACGGCGAACGTCAGCAGCTTGCCGAAGTCCGTGGTGCCGAACTGCTCCACCAACTTCGCCAGAAGCAGCAGGTACAGCACGAACGGCAGGACGTTCACTGTCAACAGGATGACGCACATCACCGGCCAGCGGTCGTGGCGGATGTCCAGGCCAGTGAGCGTGTGGATCAGCCAGTATTCGCCGGCGACCAGCGTGGCGAACAGCGGCGGCTTGCTGGAATAGAACTCGCCGGTGGCCGGGTTCATCACCACGTCCAGCGTGAGAGTTCGCTCCGTCTTCGGGTCGAAGATGATGCCCGTGTCGCCGAAGGGCGCGGTCGTGGCGGTCGGGTTCACGCGCCGGCCGACGACGTAGGTGCCGCCGTGGACGAGCGCCTCCACGGTGGCCCAGCGGCTGCGGTCGTTCGACCCGAAGGCCGGCGTCGGGTCGGGCCGCTCGGCCGGCCACTTCCGGCTCGGTGCGTCGAGGCGCTTCGCCCCGAAGCTGTCGGCCGTCGGCGGCACGTACCGGCTCGGCTCGATCACGTTCTCCGCGCCGACGATCTTGGCCACCATCACCGCCACCGCCACGGCGGCCAGGAACAGGTACGCGGTGCGGCGGAGTGCGGCGGTCGGGTCGGGGGCAGTCATGAGCGGCACGGTGGAATGCGGACGGCGCGGCGGGTCAGCGGAGCGCCCGTGTGGCGGTCGCTAGCGCGCGGCCAAATACTGTTCCAGCAACTCGAACTGCTTGCCGAGGTCGTGTTCCCTCACCCCCAGCGGCGACTTGAAGAAGCACGCGGCGGGGGTGAACGCGCCGCTGTCGCCGTGGCGGCGGGCCAGCGCCGCGAGGCGGGCGAGGTCGATCACCAGCGGGGCGGCGAGCAGGCTGTCGCACCCCTGCCAGGTGAATTGCAGCGTCATCTTCGTGCCGAGGAACCCCGAAAAATGGATGTGGTCCCACGCCGTCTTCCAGTCGTCCAGGGACTCGATGTACTCGATGCTGACGTGCGACTGCGGGTGGTAGCCGAGCATCTCGCCGAGCAGCGCCTCCTTCGACTTCACCTTGCTGGACTTGTTCGCCGGGTCGCTCAGCACCAGCCCGTCGCGGTTGCCCAGGATGTTGTGCCCGACCCAGCTCAGCACCCGCAGGTTCCGCTTGAGGAACATCGGGGCCAGCACCGACTTCAGCAGCGTCTCGCCGGTCTTGGCGTCCTGGCCGAGGTGCGGCACCTTGCGGAGCCTCGCCAGCTCGTCCGCCGCCGGGAAGGTCGCGCCCAGGCTCGGCGTCAGGTTCACATAGGGGCAGCCGGCGTCCAGCGCGGCGACCGCGTAAAGCGCACTGGTGGGCAGCACGGAGCCACCGCGCGTCAGCGCGGCGGACAACTTCGCCCAGGTGGAATGGTCGTCGCCGACGGCGAACGGCGGCTCGGTGCTGGCGACGTTCACCACCACCACTTCGTCCAGTTTGTGCGCGGTGCGGAAGGCGGTCAGGTCGGCCCGGATCAGCGCGACCGCTTGCGCGGCGGTCTCGGCGCGGCGGACATCGGGTCGATCCGCGAGCGCGGCGATGACGGCGTTCGGCTGGAAAACCACACCCGGCTTCACGTTCGCCGACCACTCGTCGAGTTGCGGCTTGCAGGCGAGTAACAGGGCGTCGGTGAACACGTTACTGCGGGCGTGCAGCTCGGCGGCGGCGCGGGTGAACGAGGTCTGGCGGATGTCGTGCCCGCCGACGACGAACGCCTCCGGCGGATCGAAATCGACATCGGCGAACGCCGGCAGGGCGGTGACCATGCCGGTGGTATCGGCCAGCTTCTGGCGGAGGGCGGCGAGGCCGAGGGCGGTGGTGCTGCCGACGCCGCCGAATGCGCCGACCAACCACAGCCCGACACGACGCGGAGACGACGACATGGGCGGACAACCGGAGAGGGCAACGGGCGGAAGGCTACGGGAATTGTCGGTCTTCCCGCCGGCGGGTCAAGGACGCGCGGCCCGCCGGTAAGGGAACCGTCGCCAACCGCGTGCCAAAACCGGAACGCGAGTCCATTCCCGTCACCGCACGAACCATACGGCTTGGACGATCACCTTCTTGTCGTCCTCGATCACCTCGAACTCGACGCCGAGCGGCGGGTCGAAACCGACCCGGTGAACGGACGACCGCCGCGACTCGCCGAAACGGAGCGGGTCGTCGCCCAGTGTGTCGTCGAGGCGGTGCGCGGCCAGCGCGACGGCGGTTCGATCCGGCGCGGCGAGCCAAACGGTGGCCAAGTCCTGTTCGGCCACCGCCAGCCAAGTGACGGTGTAGTTCATGAGCCGTGCTTCTCCGTCAAGTCGCGGAGGATGTCGGCGAGCGGTCGCCCGTCGCGCTGCTTCCGCCGTTCCGCCATTTCCTCGTCGCTGAACGGCGACTTCACTCCCGGCGGCAGTTTGCCGGACGGGGCGGTGACGGTGGCCAGGAAGCGGCCGGTCGGGTCGGTCAGGTCCACGGTGCCGGTGGCCGCGTCCAGTTCGGCGATCAGCTTCGGGTCGGTGATGACGATACTCATGGGGTCGCTCCGGGGGGTGGGGATGTCGGCATTTTATCGCGCGCCGCTCAGTCCCGCTCCTGCGGCTCCTCGAACCGCTGGTAGATGGGCAGGAAGCGGTACTCGACGGTCAGGGCGAGGACGGCCATGGCGGTGCAGTACGCCGGGCCGTGGGCGGAGTCGGCCACGCCGCGGCCCCACGACCCGTCGGCCTGCGGGCCGGCGGCGCGGAGGAGCAGGCCGTGCAGCTTCTCGCGGTAGCCCTTCCAGTAGTTGTCGCCGAGCTGGAACATGGCCTGCGAGGTGTAGTAGACGCCGTAAAAGAAGTACAGGCCGCCCGGCTGGAGGGGCGTCTTCAGCAGGTACGCGCCGGCGCGGAGGGCCTCCTCCGACCGGTGGTACTCCTTGCCGCACAGTTCCAGGGCGAGGACGCCGACGCCGGTGCAGGGGACGGTGACGCCGCCCATCGCGGTGTACCGGTAGCCGCCGCTCAGCGGGTCGTGGCACCGCTTGACGTACTTGACGGCCGCGTCGATGCGGTCGTCGGGCACGTCGCAGCCGACGTTCTTGGCGGCGCGGAGGGCCATCAGTTGCCAGCCGGCGACGCTCAGGTCGGCGTCGAACCCCTGCACCTGGTATCGCCACCCGCCGCTGTCGTTCCCGGCCCGCGTCCGCTGGGCGGCCAGGATCACGCGGACGGCCGCCTCCAGCCGCTTGCGGAGTTCCTCGGCGGTGCGGCCGTCGGTCATGCCGATGACCTCGGCCAGCATGAGGGTGCAGATGCCGTGCTGGTACATCTCCCGGCCGGGGTTGGCGGCGCTGAACAGGCCGCCGTTCTGCCGCTGGGCGACGAAGCGGACGCCGCGGGCGACGACATCGCCGAACGGCCCCTCGTTCGGGACGTGGCCGGCCGACAGGAAGGCCATGACGGCGAGGGCGGAGATGGCCGGGTCGCCGTCGCCCCGGCCGGCGGCGGGGCGGCCGAAGCCGGGCTGAAAGACCATCCCGCCGCCGTTGCTCGACCAACTGCCGTCGGCGTTCTGCGAACCCTCCAAGAAGCGGAGGCCGCGGGCGACGGCCTCGTCCATCGGGTCGCCGTCCTGGGCGCGGGGCGCGGCGGCCGGCTGCGCCTCGGCCGGGCCGGACGGGGCCATCGCGAACAGGGCGACGGCGAGCAGCGGCAAGAGCAGGTGGCGCATGGGAATCTCGTGGTCTGCTCGCTCCGCGAGCGGGTTCGGAAGACCGCTCGCGGAGCGAGCAGAACACAAAGACATCACTTCCGGTCGGCCAACTGCTCGAAGTACAGCTTGATGGCCTTGGCGTAGTCCTCGCCGTACTTGGCGGACAGCTCCTGGAGCATCTTCGACTTCACGTCGCCGGGCAGGTCGCCCCACGACTTGCCGAGGTTCTCGGCGACGACGCTGGGCACGGTCGTCGCGGTCGGCCCGCCGCCCTGACCGGTGTTGCCGCCGGGGTTCGTCCCGCCGCGGCCGTCGCCGTCCCCCGGCTGCCCGTCGCCGTCCCCCGGCTGCCCGCCCTTGGCCAGTTGGTCGGCGGCCTTCTTCAGTTGATCGGCCGCGTTCTTCATGGCTTCCCCGGCGGCGGGCTTGCCGCCCTGTCCCTTGCCGAGTTCCCCCTGCGCCTGGGCCATCTTGTCGCCGGCCTGCTGCGCGGCCTTGCCCGCGCCGGGCTTGTCGCCCCCCGCCTTGTCGCCGCCCATCGGCGTGGGCATCGGCTGCCCGGCCCCCTTGCCGGCGGCGTCGGCCGCTTGCTTCAGGTTCTCGCCGGCCTGCTTGCGGGCGTCGGCGGCGCGGTCGGGCTTGCCGTCGCCCGCCTCCTGGCCGGCCTTCTCCATCTGCTGGCCGGCCTTGCGGGCTTGCTCGGCGGCCTGCTTGAGTTGGTCGCCCATCGGCTTCTCGCCGCCGGTGCCCGGCCGCTCGGCGGCGCGGTCGAGTTTGTCGGCCACGTCCTTCGCGTCGCGGGCCAGTTCCTGCTGCCGCTTCTGCTGGCGGGACGCGGACGCGCCGGGGTCTTTCCCGGCCTCGGCGATCTTGCCGTTCAGCTCCTCCTGCTTCTTGGCGAGGTCGCCGGCTTCCTTCTTGGCGTCGGCGTTCCCGCCCTTCTCGCTCGCCTGCTTGAGTTGCTCGGCGGCGGCTTTGCCGGCCTTCTCGGCGGCCTGGGCGTCCCCGGCGGTCAGCTTGTCGGCGGCTTCCTGGGTGGAACCGGCCACGTCCTTGCTCGGCTGCGGGGCGTCGGCCTTCTTCGCCAGTTCGTCGGCCTTCTTGGCGATCTCGGCTTGCTCCTTGGCGAGGTCGCCGAGCGGGTCGCCCGCTGACGGCTTCGGCGGGTTCTTGGCGTTCTGCTCGGCCGCCTTGGACAGTTCGTCGCGGAGGTCGCGCTGCTGCTTGGCCAGGTCGCGGGCGGCCTTCGCCTGCTCCTCGGTGGCGAGGCCGTTGTCCGGGTCGGTCGGGTCGGCGGGGTCGAGCTTCGGCGCGGCCGCCTGCTCCGGCCCGGCCTTGCGGTCGCCGTTCTTTTTCACCTTGTCGGCCAGCTCCTTCATGGCGTCGGCGGCCTGCTTCTGAAGCTCCTTCTGCTTGTCCGGTTCGGCGGTCCGCTTCAGCCGTTCGAGGGCGTCGGCGGCCTTCTTCTTGGCGGCTTGGGCGTCCCCGGCGCGGGCGGCGTCGAGGTCGGCGGCGTCGCGCTCGAGTTGCTGCTGCGCCTCGCGGCTGCGGGCCGGGTCGGTGGCGCGGTCGGCCGCGTCGGTCGCCTTCTGCGCCTGCGCGGCGCGGTTCTTGGCCAGGCGGTCGAGCTTCTCCTCGTCGGACTCGCCGGCCATCTTGTCCGCCAGCTTCTTGGCGGCGTCGGCGACGGCCTTCGACTTCTTCCGCAGTTCGTCCACGTCCGGCTCGTTCTTCTGGAGCGCGGCCTCGGCCGCCTGGCCGGCGTCGCGGGCGTCGGTCTTCTCGCCGGCGGCGTCCGGCGCGGCCAGCTTCGCCATCTCGCGGTTGATCTCCTTCTGCCGCCGCTGGAGCCGCTGCAACTCGTCGGCGTTCGGCTTCTCCAACTTGGTCAGGTCGTCGGTCAACTGCTGCTGCATCCGCGCCAGTTCGGCGGCCTTCTCGTCGGCCGGCGTCTCGCCGTTGAGGGCGTCGCGGAGGCGGTCCATCCGCCGCTTGGCGTCGGCCTGCGAGGCGGGGATGTCCTGCGGCAGACCCTTGCGGAGGTCGTCGCCGGCCCTCTGCCCGGCGTCGGCGGTGCGGTCCCGCCGTTGCTCCTGGCCGGGGGTGTCGAGTTTCTTCAGCTTCTTGGCCAACTCGTCCTGCTTCTCGGCGGTATCCTTGAGCTTCTTGGCCAACTCCTCACGGGTGGCGGGGTCGTCGGGGTTCTTGCCCTCGGCCCCTTTCACGGCGTCGGCGGCTTCCTTGGCCAGCGCGTCCTGTTCGCGACGAAGTTTCTCCAGTTCCTCCTTCGCGGCGGCGCGGCGTTGGGCGGCGCTGGGAGTCTGCTCGGCCAGCTTCGCCAGCGCGTCGGCGGACTTCTTCATGGCCGTGTCGGTGTCCGGCTTGCCGACCGCGTCGGTGGCTTGGCCGGCCTTCTCGCTGGCGTCCTTCTTCGCCTGTTGAAGGGCGTCCGACGGCGGCAGTTGTAGGCGATCCGTGGCCTTCTGAATGGCCTTCTGCTCGGCCTGCAACTTCTGCTGAGTGGCCGGGGGCAGGCCGGTCGGGTTCTGCTTGGCGATGTCGGCGGCGCGGCGGCGGAGGTCTTCCTGCCACTTGGCGATCTGCCCGGCGGCCTCCTTGGCGTCGCCGCGCTGCTTGGCTTGGTCGGCCAGCTTCTCCGCCAGTCGGTCGAGTTCCCGCGCCGCCTTCTCTTGCTCGGTGAGGGCGTCGAGCGGCTTGTCGCCGGTCATCTTCTCGCCGGCCTCGTCGAACGGCTTCTTGTCCAGCGGGTCGGTCTGCCCGACGCGGGAGGCGGTGTCGGTCTTGTCCTTCAGCGCCGCCGCCTTCTTCGCCAGTTCGTCCTGCTTCTTCCGCAGTTCGTCGGTGGACTCGCGCTTGCCCCGGTCGGCGGCGGCGCGGGCGGCGGCGTTCAATTCCTCCTGCTGCCGCTTCAGTCGTTGCAACTCCTCGGCGAGCGCGGCATCCTCGTCGGCGTTCGCCTTCTCGGCGGCCTTCTTCAGCGGGTCGTTCTCCGCGAACAGCTTGTCCAGCCGGTCGCGGAGTTCCTTCTGCTTGGCGGCCAGGTCGGCGGCCTTGGCGGCGTCCGCCTTCGCGGTCTCCTCGGCCAGCTTCCGCTGGTCCTCGGCGAGGTCGTTCAGCTTTTCCTTCGTGAGGCGGTCGCGGGCGGCGGCGACGTTCCGGTTCCGCAGGTCGTCCACGGCGGCGCGGGCCTTCTCCAGTTCGGCGGCGGCGGCGGCGGTGGCCTCGTCGCGCTTGTCGGCGTCCGGCTCGTTGGTGGCCTTCCGCAACTGGTCGTCGGCCGGGCGGAGGTGACGTTCGGCCACCTCGCGGGCGGCCTGCGCCAGCGGGCGGAGGTTGGGCACCACGTCGGCGTCGCGGGCCGCGTCGTCCAGGTCGCGGGCGGCGTCGCGGGCCTTCTCGCGGGCCTGATCCAGCCGGATCGTCTGGTCCTGCGTCAGCTTCGGCTTGCCGTCAGCATCGGCCTTCACCTTCGCCACCTCCTTCGCGGCGGCCTCGATCTTCTTCAGCACGCCGTCCAGTTTCGATTCCAGCTTCTCCTTCTGTCCGGTGATCTCCTGTTCGGCGACCGGGGCGGCGGCGGAACTGACCCGCAGCGTCACCCAGTCGTTGTCCGGGAAGGTGGTGGATTGCGGGCCGAGGTTGGCGAGCGGCACCGCGCGGTTGTCGGTGACGCGCACCCGCACGCGGATCATCTCGCCGTCGTTCACCTTGCCGGTCAGGTCGAACGGGTAAATGCCTTCGGCGCGGCGGCTGCCCATGCCAGCCAGGGGGACGTTCTCCGTCTTCGTCTCCCCGGCCTTGTCACCGGTCAGGCGGGCGTACTCGACGACCACCTTGGACACGCCCACGTCGTCGGCCACCACGAGGTCGAGCTTCAGCGGGCGATCCGGCCGCACGTCGCGCACGCCCAGCGGCAGGCCGATGGCTTTCTCGAACCTGGGCGGCGCATCGACGACGGCCCGCACCGCGACCGGCACTTCGGTCTTCACGCCCTTCTCGCCGGTCAGGACGAACTTGAGCGTGCCGTCGGTCGTGGCGGTGTGCGTGTACGTCGCGGACTGCTTGTCGGCGGCGAACGCCAGCGGGATCACCTCGGCGACTTGCTCGGCCTTGGCGTCGGCCGGTCGCCATTCGAGTTTGCCCTCGACGGCCGGCCGGGACAGCTTCAGTTCGTAGGCGATGGTGCCGTGCTGCATCACGTCCATCTCGACCAGCCCGTCCCGCTTCTGCACCGGATCGACTTTGACGTACTCCGGAGCGGTCGCGGTGGTGGAGCTGGCGGCGGTGAGTTCCACCGGATCGACGGCGGACACCGTGTGCCAGTCGGTTCGCATCCCGCCCACCTCGACGGCGTACTCGAAGTCGGCGTCCACCTTCGGCCGGGTGACGCTGAACGCGGCCTTGTCGTCGCCGGCCATCGGCAGCTTCTTCTCGGCGGTCGCCCCCGGTTCGCGGAAGATCAGCACGGCCGTTTCGGTCAGCACCGCCGTCGGCTTGGTCTTCTTCAGGAACGCCGTCAGCGTGACCGGCTCGCCCCGCTTCACCACCGGGTCGCCGGAGGAGACGGCCACGGTGTACGCCGCTTCCACCGGCGGGGTGTACCAGCGGACGAAGAAGATGAGCGCCACGGCCACCGCGCCGAACACCAGGGCGATGGCGGCGGCGCGGAAGCTGCGGCCGGTCGGGGCGGCGCGGAAGAAGTTCAGCTTGTGCGTCCGCTTCTCGGTCTCGCGGGCCAGCACGGCGATGAGCGCCTTCGACCCGTTGCCCGGTTCGGCGCGTTCGCTCAGTTCCACCAGCGTGCGGAGGCGCTCGGACAGGCTGGGGTACTTCTCCTCGATGGCGGCGGCGAGTTCGGCCGGCGGCACGTCGCCCGTCACCCGCCGGTACACGAACACCCACGCGGCCAGTGCGCCCAGCGCCGTCCACCCGGCGAACAGCAGGACGCGCGCGTACCGGGGCATGGCGACGGACGAGTCCACCGCGATGGCGGCGACGGGGAGCGCGAACAGCGCCAGCGCCAGCCAGCTCGCCCCGCGGATCACCCGCAGGCGGCGGATCTCGGCGGCCAGTTCGGACAGCTTCTCGTCGATGCCACGGGGTAGGGGGACGGCGGGCATGGGCGCAACCCGTGCGGAGGGCGGGCGGAAGGAAGTGAAATTGTACCGCGCGGCGGGCGGCGGGCACAACTCAGTTGCGCGGCGTTACGGA